>JAYRNU010000001.1:0-6131 GCA_041912015.1 Thiobacillus sp.
CTGCGCGGCGACAACGGTCAGGCCACCGGCGGCCTCGCGGTCGACAGCAACCTGGGCTGGAAGGGTCCCGAGAAGTACGTGGCGACTGCGCCCCAGGTCTTCGACCTCTGGCAGGACCCGCAGGAGCGCTACGACATCTTCATGAACAACTATACCGAGCGTACGTGGACACTGGTAACCATCAGCGGAGCCATCAAGGACCTGATGAAGACTTACATCGAGTACCCGCCACGCAAACTCCAGAGCATGACGTATTCCGGCCCGATCACGATCTCGAACTACCAGAAATTCCAGTGGGTCCGGGAACAGTTGCAGAAGGACGGTATCAGCATCCCGCTGCCTACAGGGAACTAAGGCACGCCGGGCACAAGCTCCAGTGACTGTCATGGCGGCCCCGTCTTGGTGAGGGGCCGCCTTTGTTTTGTTTGCAAGGAGTATCTGCCGTGAACATCCTATACGCCTGCCTGCGCAGCCTGGCACTCGGCACCCTGCTGGCCTTGGGCACGCTCGTCCATGCGGCTGACCCGTTGCCGTCCTGGAGCGACGGACCGGCCAGGCAGGCCATCCTGACGTTCGTGAAGCAGACGACCGACCCGGGAAGCACGACATTCGTGCCGCCGCCCGAGCGCATCGCAGTGTTCGACAACGACGGCACGCTGTGGGCCGAGCAGCCGATGTATGTCCAGTTGTTGTTCGCGCTCGACCGGGTCAAGCAGCTCGCGCCGCAGCATCCGGAATGGCAGACCCTCGAGCCGTTCGCATCGCTGCTCAAGGGCGACGTCAGCAATGCGCTCGCCGGCGGCGACACGGCCCTGCTGGAAATCGTCATGGCCACGCACGCCGACATGACCACGGAGCAATTCGAGCAAATCGTCAAGGACTGGATCGCCACGGCCAGGCACCCGAAGACCGGCAAGCGCTACACGGAAATGGTCTACCAGCCCATCGGGAGGCGGCATCGAATTCATGCGCCCCTGGACGGAGGCGGTCTATGGCGTCCCGCCCGAGCAGGTGGTTGGCAGCAGCATCAAGACCAAACTCGAGACCCGATTCGGCAAGCCTGCGCTGGTGCGCCTGCCGCAGGTCAATTTCATCGACGACAAGGCCGGCAAGCCCGCCGGCATCAACGAACACATCGGGCGCCGTCCCGTCGCCGCGTTCGGCAACTCCGACGGCGACCGGCAGATGCTCGAGTGGACGCAGGCCGGCGGCGGTGCGCGCCTGATGATGCTGGTGCATCACGACGATGCCCAGCGCGAGTGGGCCTATGGGCCGAAGTCGAAGATCGGCACGTTCAGTGACGACCTCATGGCCGAAGCCACCAGGCAGGGCTGGACCGTGATCAGCATGAAGAACGACTGGAAGAAGATTTTTCCGTCCGAGTAAACGAACGGGCTCGGGCGTCGTCGCTGCGAGCCCCAGTGAAGCGTCCTGCCAGCGAACGATTGGCTGGGAAATCGCTAGCGTCGCTGCCTGCCGCGCGCTGCGGCCCGGCAGGCTCAGGCCACGTGAACGGATGCGCTGGGCGGCAGTGCGATGGTCTGGTCGGTGCTGAACTGGTAGTCGTGGAAAATGTGCTCGGCGCTCAGCAGCGCATAGCTGCCGTCCGCCAGCCGATGGCTGGTGTCCTTGAGGCGCCAGGTCGTCTGGCCGCAGGTCCAGATGTCGAAATTGCGCATGTGGGTGCAGAGGCAGGTCTTGTCCTTGACCGAAATTTTCTTCGCGTCGGGATGCAGCGCGACCTCGCGGTTGTAGGCGTCGATGTAGGCGCAGTTGCCCTTGGCGTCAAGCAGGTAGCCGTAGGCCTCGCAGTTGGGACGGATGCCCGCGCCGATGCCGGGACTGCCCTTGAGCATGCGCATCGGGTAGCCGGTCGGCGACAGCGTATTGACTTCGATTTCGTCTTCGCTGGCCTTGAAGTATTCCTGCTTGACCTTGTCCGGCAGGCCGCATTCGTGACTGACGGTGAAACGCGTCGCGACCTGGACGGCGGCCGCCCCGCGTTGCAGGAAGGCGGCGGCGTCGCTGCCGGTGAAGATGCCGCCGGCGGCAATGACCGGAATCTCGAGATGCTCGGCCTTGAGGTAGGCCAGCACCTCGTCGACGATGGTGCCGAGGTCGTACTGGGCCCAGTCCATGCCGAAGCCGAGGTGGCCGCCGGCGAGCGGTCCTTCGACCACGATGTAGTCCGGCAGTCGCTGCAGCCGGGCGTTCTTGCGCAGGAACAGCGTCAGCGCGCGCGCCGAGGAGACGATGATGCCGAGCTTGGCGTCGCGGAACCGCGGGTGGTCTTCGATCAGCGCGAACGATCCGAGATGCAGGCCGGCGGAGAGCGTGATGCCGTCGATGCCGGCGTCGAGCGCGGCCGACAGGCGCACGCGCAGCGTGTCGCCGGGTGCGTTCATGGTCAGCTTTTCCATGCAGTTGACGAAAATCATGCCCTCGCCGCGCTTGGCTTCCATGGTCTTGCCGACATGGTTGCGCGTGGCCTCGGCGAGCGTCGCGAGGCAGAACTTGACCGAGGATTTGTCGCTGCTGGCGACGTTGTGCTTGTACTGCTTGAGCTTCTGGCTCACGAACTTGGTGTCGAAGCGCTGGTCCGACACGGTCTGCACCATGGCATCGGAAATGTGCCCGATGCCGCCCAGGCGGGCTGCTTCGAGCGCCAGGTCGGCGGTCGAGATGTCCACGCCCATGCCGCCGACGACGATCGGCACCAGTTCCTGCTTGCCGAAGTGCAGGCGAAAATCATCCACGCGTTTCATGCTGATCCTTGGAATTCCATTGACAGGCCCGAGAGGCGAAATGCCAGGCTGAAGCCATGGGGTGATTGTCACCGCATGCAGGCCGGCGAATCAAGTGAAACCTCGTCCATGCCGCACGAGCGCAGCATGCGGCGGGTTTTTCCGGCCCGAAACCGCTGGCTTGAATGTTGATCGCGACGATTACCGCTGCCCCGGTGAGCCGTTCAGCCATCCATGGTTGCCCAGACCCCATGCGTGTTGAATCCGGCGCACGTCTTGGCGGCCCCTGGTCCGGACGACACGTCAATTGAACGCGAAGCTCATTCCCAACGACACGGCATAGTCGTAGGTCAGCTGAATGCCGTTTACGTTCTGATAGACCGGCAATTCGAGGTTGCTGTAGATCATCAGTCCGTTCGGCCACGAATAGGTCAGGCCCGGAACGATGGCAAGCTGGGTGCGGCCAGTCTGATCGGGTTCCGCGTTCACGCCGCTGTCGCGCGCGGAATACTGCAGGTTGGCCTGGAGCAGCAGATCCAGCCGGCCGGTGACGGGATACTGGCCGCCAGCCTGCAGCGCGGCCCGCCAGCCGGGTCGATAGCCGTCGCGCTCATTCAGGGCAGATTGCAGCTGCAGATTCGCGAACAGGGTCAGTGGTGTCGACAGGGGGAGATAGGCGACCCCGCCCCCCAGCAGCAGATCCAGCCGGCCGGTGACGGGATACTGGCCGCCAGCCTGCAGCCCGGCTCGCCAGCCGGGTTGATAGCCGTCGCGCTCGTTCAGGGCCGATTGCAGCTGCAGGTTGGCGAACAGGCTCAGCGGCGTCGACAGGGGAAAATAGGCGACCCCGCCGCCCAGCAAGAGGTCCGTGGTGCCGGTGCCTGGCTGCACGCTCCGTTCGGCGGTCTCACCCTCCGAATTCTGGACGTCGAATTTGCCGGTCGGCAATTTCAGCCCGGCATTGAGCGTCCACGAGAAATCTGTCCCGGGATGCGCGCTAGGCTGATAGCGCACTTTGAGGCGCACGTCTCCCAGATTGTCGAATTGCCAGGTTTCCACTTCTGCCTCGCCGCCAGGGTCGTGGATATGCACGTGCTCGCGGTTCGAATAGGGCACGATCAGGGTCGCTGCCCAGTTCTGGGTGAAACCGTATTCCACGCCCAGCAGGGCATTGCGGTTGATGGTCTTGATTTCCTGGTGGGATTCGTCGGGCGGGATCTGGTCGGTGGAGATCTTGTCGCTGCCCTGATGCAACTGGTTCTGGTTCAGGTACTCCAGCTGGCCCCAGACTGTCCAGCCTGGCTGCACGCCCTGGGTAAGGGATAGCCAGTCATTCGCGGTGGTACAAAATGCGGCACCACAGCTCGCATGTGCCGCACCAGCTCCGGCCAGTCCTGCCGCGATCAACGCGGTTCCCAGTGGTTTCATCATGTTGTCTCTCCCAATTTTTTCGGGAGATTGTATTGGCCAGTCGATGCGGCACGGTGCGGCATTTCGCCGCATGGTCATGAAAGGGACAAGGGCGAGCGACCATTTGAAGAATGGGGCGAGATACCGGGCGACTGTTCGAGGATATGGTTGTGTGCGTACAGGCCTAGCCTCGGCCGACCCGCAGGAACAGCGGCCACTGCAATGGCTTCGCGTCGCCCGCCTCGCCCCAGAACGGATCGAGTTCGGCCATCAGGTCGGGCAGGGGATCCTGCCCGCAAGCTGCCTGGTAGCGCTTGACCGCCGACCAGGTCGAGAGGTAGTCCATCAGCCGGGGCAGCGTCCAGACGACCTCGATCGCAAACGCCGGCGCGCGGATTTCGGCAAACGGGAAGTCGAGGCTGCGATACGCGTCGTCGATCAGCGTACGTTCGGGCGGCCAGTATGGGCCGACGGTTTCGGCATAGAAGCGCTGGAACGGTGCGTCCATCGCCGCCGGCAGCACCAGGCGGCCGTAGCCCCACAGGGCGACCACCCCGCCAGGCTTCAGCACGCGTGCAACCTCGGCATAAAAGCGCGGCAGGTCGAACCAGTGCGCGGCCTGGGCGACGCTGACGAGATCGACGCTGTGATCGGGCAGGCCACTGGCTTCGGCAGGCGCAACCCGATAGTCGATGGCGGGATGGGGGCTGGCGTGGCGGATCTGTTCGGCCGAGGCGTCGGTGGCGACGACGCGGCGGAAATGCGCGGCCAGCCCGAGTGCCGCCTGGCCGTTGCCGGTCGCGCAGTCCCAGGCGGTGCCGTGCGCGGCGCTTGTCCCGGTACGCGGGCTCAGGCCGGCGAGCCAGTCGAACAGCGCGGCGGGATAGGCTGGGCGATACGCGGCATAGCGGTCGGATGCCGAGGAGAAATGGTCCTTGAAGCGGCTCACGCAGGCAGCAGCGTCAGCCGCAGATCGCTGCCGACCTGCCGCACATCGGCCAGCCTGAAACGGGCAGCGTCGGCCAGCGCTTGCAGCGGCGGCTGTGCGAACAACCCGCGCGCCGCGTCACCGAGCGCCATCGGCGCCAGGTAGGCCACCCATTCGTCGACCAGGCCGGCGGCCAGCAGCGCGCCGTTCAGGCGCGCACCGGCCTCGACGTGCAGTTCGTTGATGCCACGCTGCGCCAGTAGCGCGAGCAGGGCGGCCAGGTCGACGCGGCCATCGGCGCCGGGCAATTCGATGACTTCGGCGCCAGCCTGCTCCAGCGCATCCCGGGCTGCTCGATCGGCATGGTGGCAGGCGACGAGTGCGGGCAGCGTCGCCGCATCGGCAGGGGTGCGCAAGGTGGAGTCGACGATGACGCGCAGCGGCTGGCGGCCGATGTCGACGTCGCGCACGTTCATGCGCGGATTGTCGGCAAGCACCGTTCCCGCGCCGGTCAGGATGGCGCAGGCGCGGGCACGCAGGCGCTGCACGTCGGCGCGCGCGGCCTCGCCGGTGATCCACTGCGACGCACCGTTGGCGAGCGCGGTCTTGCCGTCGAGCGAGGACGCGGTCTTGAGCCGTACCCAGGGCCGGTGGCGGGTCATGCGCGAGACGAATCCGGGGTTGAGCGCCAGCGCCCCGGCTTCCATCAGGCCCACGTCCGCCACGATGCCGGCCAGCGTCAGCATGTCGATGCCGCGACCCGCGACCAGCGGGTTGGGGTCGCGCATCGCGGCGACCACGCGGGCCACGCCGGCCTCGATCAACGCCTCGGCGCACGGCGGGGTA
The DNA here is from genome assembly GCA_041912015.1 of Thiobacillus sp. Taxonomy (GTDB): domain Bacteria; phylum Pseudomonadota; class Gammaproteobacteria; order Burkholderiales; family Thiobacillaceae; genus Thiobacillus. The sequence goes on from JAYRNU010000001.1 coordinate 5,929, forward strand.
CGGCCGTGGTGCGAGCAGGGCTCGAGCGTGACGTAGGCAGTGGCACCCCGTGCTGCGGCGCCGGCGGCAACCAGCGCGTGGATCTCGGCGTGCGGCGCGCCCGCCCGCTGGTGCCAGCCTTCGCCGATGATCCGGTTGTCCTTGACGATGACGCAGCCGACGCGCGGATTGGGGCTGGTGGTGTAAAGCCCGAGCGCAGCCAG
>JAYRNU010000002.1:0-1815 GCA_041912015.1 Thiobacillus sp.
ACCGACAAGGCGCTCTACGACTACGTGCACGAACTCAAGGGCGAATATCTGCGCAACGCCGGGCAACTGAGCAAGGTGGCGTTCGACAGCAAGCTGCATGTCATCCAGAACGCGCTCGGCACGCACACCAGCATTTCTCGGGTGCAAGGGACGAAGCTGAAGTCGAAGCGCGAGATTCGCGTGGCGACCATCTTTCGCGAGATGCCCCCTGAATTCCTGCGCATGATCGTCGTGCACGAACTGGCGCACCTGCGGGAACGCGAGCACGACAAGGCCTTCTATCAGCTGTGCCGGCACATGGAACCCGATTATCACCAGCTCGAATTCGACCTGCGGGTCTATCTCAGCCATCTGGCGGCAAACGGACGGCCGCTGTGGTCGCCTGTTGCGGTCGACGGCTAAAAAGCACCGAAAATCAAAATCGCCGGGCCGACTACCTGAGAGCCTACAGTGCGCGCACCTTCACCGTCTTGCCCTTGATCTTGCCGGCTGACAGCTTGCGTACCGCCTCGCGGGCGATGTCGCGCGCGACGGCGACATACGTGGTCTGATCGGTGACGGTGATCTTGCCGACCTGCTCGCGGGTGAATCCCGCCTCGCCGGTCAGGGCGCCGAGCACGTCGCCGGGGCGGATCTTGTCCTTGCGCCCGCCGAGAATCTGCAGCGTGACCATTGGCGGCACCAGCGGCGAGTTGTCCGCGCCATCGAGCGCGCCCAGCTCGCTCCAGGTCAGCTGGCAGTTCATCGCCTGGGCGATGGCGGCCACCCGTCGCTTGTCGCCATGGCTGCACAGGCTGAGCGCCCAGCCCTCCTCGTCACCACGACCGGTGCGGCCGATGCGGTGGATGTGGATTTCCGGGTCGGGCGTGACATCGACGTTGATCACCGCTTCCAGATTGGCGATATCGAGGCCGCGCGCGGCAACGTCGGTGGCGACCAGCACCGAGCAGCTGCGGTTGGCGAACTGGATCAGTACCTGATCGCGCTCGCGCTGTTCCAGATCGCCGTTCAGCGTCAGCGCCTGAATGCCTTCGTGGCGCAGTACGTTGAGCAGGTCGCGGCATTGCTGCTTGGTATTGCAGAAGGCCAGCGTACTGACCGGGCGGTAGTGCTTGAGCAGCGTGGCGACGGCCTGCAGACGTTCTTCGTGCTTTACCTCGTAGAAGCGCTGGCGAATCTTGCTCTCGCCATGCTGTTCGAGCAGCTTCACCTCCTGCGGCTGGCGCAGGAACTGTTTCGCCAGCCGGGCGATGCCTTCCGGGTAGGTGGCCGAGAACAGGAGCGTCTGGCGCTTCGCCGGGCAGCGCTTGGCGACATAGGCGATGTCGTCGTGAAAACCCATGTCGAGCATGCGGTCGGCTTCGTCGAGAACCAGCGTAGCGAGCTCTTCGAGCTTCAGGTAGCCGCGCTCCATGTGATCCATGATGCGGCCGGGCGTGCCAACGACGATATGGACGCCATTTTCGAGACTGGTGGCCTGATTGCGCAGGGTCGAGCCGCCGACCAGCGCCAGCACCTTGATGTTGTCCTCGAAGCGCGCCAGGCGGCGGATTTCCTGCGTCACCTGGTCGGCCAGTTCGCGCGTCGGGCATAGCACCATGGCCTGCACGACAAAGTTCTTCGGATTCAGCTTGTTCAGCAGCGCCAGGCCGAAGGCGGCGGTCTTGCCGCTGCCGGTCTTGGCCTGGGCGATCAGGTCGTGACCGGCCAGCGCCAGCGGCAGGCTGGCGGCCTGAATCGGCGTCATCGTCAGGTAATCAAGCTGCCGCAGGTTCGCCTGCATGGCCAACGACAGCGGAAGGTCGCTGAACGGGC
>JAYRNU010000003.1:0-34118 GCA_041912015.1 Thiobacillus sp.
AAGCCTTCGGCAAAGATCCGCGGCGTGGCGAAGGATTCGCCGTAGGAAAACACCTGATGGCTGTCGTAAAAGGCCGGAAACGCAAGCACCGGCAGAACGGCAACCACCCAGATCGGCGCCGGCATCAACTGCCGGGCGAGCCAGACCAGTGCTGCGAACCAGAACAGCTTGCCTGCCAGCGCAAGCGAATAGACAGCGTATTCGAGTCCCAGCCATTTGATCAGACCGGCCAGCAGGCCAGGAAACAGGGTGAATCCTCCCTGCGAGCCATACGCCAGAAACAGGTCGCGATCGAACACACCCGGCTTCAGGCGTGCGAGCGCTTCGAGCGCATACAGTCGTGCGTCGTGCCACAGCCCCATGTAAGGCCAGGCTGCGAACCAGCAGGCGCCGACCAGCAGCACCGCGAGCGTCAAGACCTCGGTGTCGCGAGTCCTGTCCGCCGCCATTAGGCACGCCCGCTGTCCGCTTTGGCTGGCGTCAATTGAATACCCAGGTCTTCGAGAAATCGTCGATTTCCCCCGCATACAGCTCTTTCGCGGCTGCGCGCAAGGCAGCAATGGGCGCGCGCGCGATCAGGGCAGGGTCCTCGCCCATGGTCCAGGCCCCGCTCGGCTTGTAGACCAGCAACGCGACCCGCGAAAAATTCGGATTGCCGTCTTTTCTCAGCAGGGCCAGCATCCAGTCCTGCGTGTGCAGCGCGATATCCTTGGTCGCAACCAGACCGGCATAGCGTTCCGGCTTCACGACCAGACGCGCCGTATCGGGCTCGACGCGGTAATAGCCTTTCGACTCGGCCAGCAAGGCGTTCTCGTCGACGTGGACGATCGAACTCAGCGCATTGAATCGAATCCCGGTTTCCGACGGCACCACGCGCGGAATCGCCGCTTCGTCCGCCATCAGGTTCTGTCCGTCCAGCCCCGCGGGAATTGTCATGTCCAGCGCATGCAGCACGGTCGGCATCACATCCGCCAGTGATGCCAGACGTGCGCGCCCGCCCGGGGGAAAATGGTTCTTCATGGGACCCATGCCCTGGAACGCGAGCAGGGCCCCGTTCTGGGTGCGGTCGAGCACGTTCGTTCCGTGCCCGTCGAATCCCGACGCGAAGGCGAAGGCCCGGTAGTCGCCGACCTGGGCGGGCTCGTGCCGGGTGGCTGCGTTGCGGTCCTTGTCGACCCACAGTCCATCTGCATAGCCCATCGATTCGCCGTGATCCGACATCAGCACCACGACGGCGTTGTCCAGCCGCCCCGCAGCCTTGAGCGCGCCCAGCAGCTGGCCGATCTGTCCTTCTAGCGCCTGCATGGCGAGCATGTGCTTCTGCTCCAGGGACAGGGGTCCGCTGCCGCCCTGCGGCGTGCTTTGCCTGCGCCAGGTGTAGGGATGGTGGGCAAGACAGAAGTGCGTCGCCAGAAACAGCGGCTGCGAAGGATCATCGGGCAGCGCCCGGACGACGGCATTGACGAATTCGCCCGGGTCATATTGCACCCGTGCCGCGCGATTCAGCGCCACGAAGGGGAAGAGGCGCTGCGTCCAGGGCGACAGCAGGGCCAGGTTGACCAGCGGCTGATCGGCCGCCTTGACCAGCACGAACTCGGCAGCGCCGGGCCGGGGTCCCACCGTCGAATCGAAGCCGAAATGCTCGTCGATGTTGTTGAACCTGCGCTCGTCCTGCGCGTAGATCGTCGCGTAGCCGCGTGATCCCAGCAGCGTCGCCAGGGTCACGCCATGATCGACGCGGTCGAACGCCGTCAGGTTGAAGCGCGCGCCGCTGTGCATCGGGTATTTCGCCGTCAGGATGCTGGTCCATGCCGGGAAGGTCCGCGCCAGGGGCGTCAGCGTCTGCGTGAAGACCGTCGATTGCGCCAGCAGGGACTCGAGCCTGGGCAACGCGCCAGGATGATGCGCCATGTGCTGGGGTGAAAAGGAGTCCATGCCGATGATGATGACGTTCGGCTGCCCGGGAGCAGGCGTAGAAACGGCCCAATGCGAGAACAGCGGCGGCGTGATGCCGAGGAGCAGCGCCGCGCCGACGGCCAGCCGTAAGCGCGGCATCCGCAGCAGATGTGCCAGCGCCCTCAAGGCTTGCCATGCCACGGGCAGCACGCCCAGCAACCCATACACACCAAGACCAAGCACGCTCAGCCAGACCAGGGACCCTCCCGATTCGATGGGCAGCAGCAGGGCGAACGAGGATTTCGGGAACAAGAACTTGTTCAGTGCCAGCACCCCAGTCCAGAGACTCGTGGCGGCAAGCAGAAAATAGGTGAGACGCTTGATTCGGAGGTGCTGGATCAGCGGTGCGGCCACCCGCATGCTCGCCAGCAGGAAGATCAGAGGAATCAAATTGAGCGCGAGCACCGCCAGGCCGAACAGACCGATCTGCAGTACAAGCGTGCGTGAAGACCCGAGCGTTTCGAGAATCAGCGTCTCGAACTCCTCGGAAATAGCAAAATTCCCGGCCATACCGCCGGCATATACCATCAGGGTCAGGCCGAAATAGATCGTCGCAAGGAACAGACCGTTGTCGATCAGCCTGACGTGGCTGCCCGCCTCAGGCGTGACCGCGTGTTGCGCGGGGCGACTCATTTCGGGCCTTCCTGACATGGAAAAACGCCCCGCTGGGCGGGGCGCACTCTGAGCATGACTGCGTCAACTTAGGAACGGCATTCGGCCGGAACGTACTTCTCTTGGTTAGATCCAGGGTTTGTACAATCCCACGTGGTACCAGTCGAACCTTGGGTCGGGACCAGTTCAAATGTCACCGTCACGGCGGGGCTGCCGATCCCTGTTTCAACCGACAGACCAAGCGTTCCCCCGGTGCAGGTCAGGGTGGTCAGGCCCACCTTGCCGACGTTGACACCCGTGCATGGATCGGCAGCGCCGCTCGCAAAGTTTTCCGAAACTGTAACCTTAGCTGCGCTGCCGACGGCGACGCCTTCAGCAACCTTGGCGCGGATCGTGTAGTCAGTGTAGGCAGGAATCGCGATCGCAGCCAGGATACCGATAATGGCCACGACGATCATCAGTTCGATCAGGGTAAAACCTTGTTGTACTTTACGCATTTCAAATCTCCTTAGGATGGGCAAGTTGAACACGGGGCCGCCGTGTCTGGCTCATTAACGAGCATGGGGCGTGCCAACTTTAGGCCCGGTCCGGAATTTCCGAACAAATCGGCCTGGAAGGCCCGTCGATACAGGCATTGCCGAATCTTGACCTGCGCGTGCGAGCGTAAATGAGATGGGGCGCACGCAGGATGAGAAACGAATCGCCTGCCCCGATGCGGCACGAGCTGACAAAATTTGTCACCTTTGGGGACAAGGCGGCGCCATGAAAAAAGCCACGCTCGCGCGTGGCTTTTGCAATGCTGGTGGGTCGGGCGAGATTCGAACTCGCGACCAACGGATTAAAAGTCCGCTGCTCTACCGGCTGAGCTACCGACCCGTGGATTCGGGCTGATTCTGCAAAGCAGATGCCCAACCCACGAAAGCGCAGAATTATAGCCGATCCGATCGGGCCGGGTAAAGAGCCAATACCGCTTTAAGCCGTGAGTTCTTCTCGATCCAGAGCGGACCATTTCGGCGGTCGGTAAGCTTTTTCGATGAGTTCGGTGATGCGACTTTGGGATCGGTTGTCATGCGTGTTGCGTGAGGCACGAATCGGGCAGTTGGATTAAATCGGCGGCGCGGATGAGGATGCCTGATATCAGGCGTGCAACAAGACTGGACCGGCAACGACGACCTGCCTCGCAATGGAAACCAGGGCAACAAAAAAGGCGGAAAATCCGCCTTCTTTTACTGCCCGTCTCGCTTTACGACAGTCTATTTTTTCAATACACCGTCACTTTTTTTTTCTGCGTCGACTGCGTCGAAGTCTTTTTCATGCTGGCATTCTTCACGCTGGGCTCTGCAGCAGCGGGAGGCAGTTCCGGCGTTTGTTCGGTCTTGGCGAAAGCAGTCGGATTGGTGGTCTGGTACTGCTCGGTGAAGGCAACCATTTTCTGCTTGCTGACGACACCGGGGACAAACATGACGATTTCGCCGTCAGGCGCGTACAGATAGGAAGTCGGGTAATAGTCGACCGGGCCGACCTGCAATGCAGGACTGTTGGCATCACGGCGGTTGCCGCCGATCACCTGCGGAAAACGCAGGTTGTAACGCTGCATGGTTGTGCGGACCGATCCTTCGTCGATGCCGTAGTCCATGGCGACGCCAATGACGACGAAGTCAGGCCGGGCATCAAGATCGTTCAGCTCGTTGAATTCCATCTTGCAACGTGGGCACCAGGGCGCCCAGAAATTCACCAGAACCCATTTGCCGCGATAGTCGGACAACTGCTGGGTCTTGCCATTGCTGTCGGTGAATTTGAAATTGATCGCCTTGCCGGCGTGTGCCTGCGAAGCGAACCCGGCCACAAGCGCAAAACAGAAGGTGCTGAACCACTTTTTCAAAATCAGTCCTTTCGGCCTGAAGGCCGTATTAGGTTACCGTAACAACCCAGCGACGCCGGGTCAAGGTTCAAATCAACCATCAATAAAAAAACTACAACATGTGTGGCTTTTTAGCCTTCACGCATCAACAGCATGTATTGCACCTTCATGGTGATGGCCGCGCCGGCGATGATTGCCGCGAGCACCAGGAAAGAAGACATCGCAAGCGTCGATACACCGGTGACCCCCTGGCCGATGGTGCATCCCAGCGCAGTCACGCCGCCAAATCCCATGAGTCCGGCCCCGATGATGTGGCGAAACAGATCCTGCGGCGAATTGAACGCCTCCCAGCGGAATGTCCGGTGCGTCAGGGCATAAACGAGCGATCCAATGACCACCCCGAACACGCTCGCCACGCCGAATGTGACGATGGTGGCGGAGTCGGTCCAGTATGCCCAGAAATTCATGGTGTAGCCGAGTGGCGCCACGAAAGTCATGGATTCCGCAAGATGCGAGTTCGTCCCGAGATAGACCATTTCGAGCGTGTCCGGATCTTCCCCGAAACCGAACCGGCCCGTGACGTACCAGCCCGCCACCACGACGAGCCCGACCACGATGCCCGCCAGGATGTTGTCGGTATTGCCTCGGAACTCCTTGTTCAGGAAGACGAACAGCAGCATCGCCACGCCGATCGCCAGGCCCACCGTGAGCGTGCCGGCTGGGGTGCCCATGCCAAGAAGTGCGGGGAGCGTTTGCATGCCATCGAGATAGACCGTGACGGGTTCGGCCTGCAAGAAGTTGACACGAAATGCCCCGAAGATGCCCGAAAGCGTCACGAGGGCGGAGTAGCCGAGGAAAAGGAACACGACGACGGACTTGAGATTGCCGCCGCCCAGGCGCACCAGGGTGCGCTGGCCGCAACCGCCTGCCAGGGTCATGCCGACGCCGAAGGTCAATCCGCCAACCAGCGCGGCCACCCAGTAGAAGACCGATCCGGTATAGATCGTTTTCGATATGTCGATCGATCCTTCATACACCAGGAAACTGGTCCCGATGATCGCCACGGCGATGGCGAGCATCCATGCGCGCATGCGATCCCAGTGATTCATGTTGACGATATCGGACACCGCCCCCATGGTGCAAAAGTGGGTCTTGTTGCCCACGTAGCCGAAGATGAATGCCAGCACGAAGCCTAGTCCGGCGACTACCCGGATCTTGACGTAGGCATCGTTCGCGTCCCAACCCAGAGCATTCAGTACCTGGCTGATTAAGTCGATTCCTTCCATGCTGGGCGGGTCTCCGTTGAAATATTATTGAAAAAGCCTTTTTGTAAAACTTGGCAATTATCAGTCATCAGCATCCGTTTAACAAATAGGTCAAATCTATATGCATGTCTGATTATTTATACCGTGTAGGGTCGCCCACGCCTGCCTGCTCGAATCCCTGGCGCCGCAAGCGGCAGGCATCGCAAACCCCGCAGGCGCGCCCATCGTCATCGGCCTGGTAGCAGCTCACCGTCCGCGAATAGTCGACGCCAAGCTCGATGCCGCGCCGGATGATTTGCGCCTTCGACAGATATTGCAGGGGCGCATGGATGCTGAGCCTGTTGCCTTCGACCCCGGCCCGGGTAGCGAGATTGGCCATCCGTTCGAACGCCGCGATGAATTCCGGGCGACAGTCCGGGTAGCCCGAGTAATCGACGGCATTGACGCCGATGAAGATGTCGCGCGCGCCCAGCACTTCGGCCCATGCCAGCGCCAGTGCCAGCATGACGGTGTTGCGCGCCGGCACATAGGTCACCGGAATGCCCTCGGTCGGGCTTTCAGGGACGGCGATCGACTCATCGGTCAATGCCGAGCCGCCCAGGTCTCCAAGCCCCAGGCGGATGACCCGGTGTTCCCTGGCACCCAGACTCGATGCCACGAGCGCTGCCGCGGCAAGTTCGGCATCGTGTCGCTGGCCATAGTTCAGGCTCAGCGCATGGCAGTCGTAGCCCGCGTCCCGGGCGATCGCCAGGACGGTTGCGGAATCGAGTCCGCCTGAAAGCAGGATGACCGCGGGCTTCATTTGCCGGGTGCATTCCCCCACAGGATCTTGTGCAGTTGCACCTGCATCCTGACCGGCATTCTGTCTTCGAGAATCCAGTCTGCCAATTGCGCTGGCGGCAGCTCGCCCTGAACGGGCGAAAACAGAAGCGGACACACTTTGTCGAGACTTTGAGCGCGAACCACCTCTCGTGCCCATTCATAGTCGGAACGGCTGGCGATCACGAACTTGATCTCGTCATGGGGCGTCAGATGGGCAAGGTTCTCCCAGCGATTGCGCGCCTCCTCGCCCGAGTCGGGCGGCTTGATATCGACAATGCGCGAGACACGCGGATCCACCCCGCTGACGTCCAGCGCGCCGCTGGTTTCAAGCGAGACCGAGTAGCCCGCATCGCACAGCGCGGTCAGCAACGGCAGGCAGCCTTTTTGCGCCAGCGGTTCCCCGCCGGTCACACACACGGTCGGAACCCCGTATTCCGCCACACGGGTCAGAAGCCAGCTCAGCGTGACGGTTTCGCCGCCCTGAAAGCTGTATGTCGTATCGCACCAGCGGCAGCGCAACGGGCATCCCGTCAGGCGGATGAACACGGTCGGCAAGCCGGCACGGCGGGTCTCACCCTGCAAGGAAAGAAACACCTCCGTCAGGCGGAGCGTGGTTGTTGCCGATTCATCGGCTTTACAACCACGGCCTGCCCCTTGCGGGTGGAGCGTGGTTGTTGCCGATTCATCGCCTTTATTTATCCCCGCAGTGGGACAACCACGGCCTGCCCCTTGCGGGCGGAGCGTGGTTGACTTCGCATCACCGTCCTGCGCGGCACCTGCTCCTGCATGCAGGGAGCGCGCCGAACCCGATGATCGGGTTGCACCCTGCTCGGCGCGTGGACGGCCGGATTCCCTGAGCGGCTCGGCGGATGGCATGCGCCCCCGATGGAGGACTTCCGGATTTGCTGTCGCATGCTCCGCGTCATGACCATGGTGATGATCATCGCCGCAACGATCGGGCGACGCTGTCCGCTGAGGCACCAGGGATGCGGGCATGACGCCTACTTGAGTGCAGCAAGCCGGCGCGCAGCGAGCTTGGCCGCATTGGTGTCGGGATATTTGTCCACCAGTTCCTCCAGCGTCTTGCGCGCACCCGGGAGGTTGTCCAGCGCAATCTGATTGGAAGCGATGTTGAGCATGGCATCGGGTATCTTGGCACTGGAAGGATAGGCCGCAAGCAGCTTCTGCTGATGTGCGAGGGCAGTCTTGTAGTCCTTCAACGCGTAATACGAATAGCCGATCCAGTATTGCGCATTGGCTGCCAGCGCGCTGTCGGGATAGACCTTCAGGAAACTCTTGAATCCTGCGATTGCGCCCGCGTAGTTGGCCTCGCGAAAGTGATTGAGCGAAGTTTCATAGCTGCGCGATTCGACCAGCGGATCGAGCTGGGGAACTGCGGGCGGTGCGGAGGGGACTGGGGATTCGGGAGCAGGCGTAGCCTGGGAAGCCTGGGGCGCCTCGGCAGCAGTCGTCGATTCGGCGGATGCCGGCGCTGCAGGCGTGGCTTGCGGTGTCGCCGGGGGCTGCGCCGCCTCGGCGACCGGAGCAGGCTTGCCGGATGCCTTGGCAAGTTCCGAGAGGCGCTGGTCGAGATCGACATACAGGTCGTTTTGGCGTTTGCCCAGCGTGTCCAGCTGATGCACTTGCACTTCGGCCTGTCCGCGTATCTTGGCGACCTCCGCCTTGAGCGATTCGACTTCCTGCAGCAGGCCGAGCAGCTGCTGGTTTTGTTGCATGACACTCTCGAGCTTGGCGATGCGCCCGCTCAGGTCGTCGGTCATCTGCTGCAAGGCCTGAACCTGGCGTGCAAGGTCGGGGGCCTGGCCCCACGCGGGCAAGGCCCCAACAAAAATGGCCGGTGCCAGCAACAGCGCCGGCACCAGCCGCAATCCGGGAAGCTTCCTCAAGATTGTTTACTCGTCGGCATACACCAGGTCAACGCGGCGATTATGGGAGTGCGCATCTTCGGTCAGCCCCTCGTCGCGCAATTTCTCTTCGCCAAAGCTGACTGCTTCCATCTGCGCATCGCTGACACCGATGACTGCCAAGGACTTGCGAACGGCTTCGGCACGCTTCTGCCCCAGCGCCAGGTTGTATTCGCGGCTGCCGCGCTGGTCCGTGTTGCCATTCAAGATCAGACGCGCGTCACGATGCGACATCAGGTAGGCCGCGTGGGCCTCAAGCATGGGCTGGTATTCTGGCTTCACGACAAAGCTGTCGAAATCGAAGTAAATTTCGCGGGTCGCCAGCGGGCTGGCCGGGTCCTTTCGCGGATCGCTGCCAGCGTTGCTGCCCTCGCCTATCTGCTTGCCGTCAAGCGAACTGCCCTTGACGCCACCGCCTTCAAGAGGCGTGGTTTCAGCACCGCTGGTGGCAGCTTTTGCGGCTGCATCGGTTTTAGCCGACGTGGCTGTCGTTGCCGCTGTCGTCGTAGCGGGCTTGGTCGCGGTGCGATCTTCCACCGTGGCTTGCGTGTCGCTGGTGCTGCTGCATCCGGAAAGGGCCAGCACAAACAGGATAGGCCAGATTATTTTATTCATCGTTCTCTCCTCTAATGATCTCGTAAACAGGGTTCAAGCCGGGTCGCACCAGGAACGCAGACGTCCAATCCGCGATGGGCTAACGCGCCAGTGCCGCCCGATCTGCTGAGGTCCCTGCCAGCACTCTCCACGCATTGCAACGGACTGCCCGAAGACCTCGCAAGCTCGGTACCAGCATTCCGACTGGGTGACTGTCTGATCGGCAGCATGGCTCATGGCCCCCACGAGGGCTCGCGCGCATCAACCCCGGGCTCGGACAGCCGAGCCCGCGTCTTGCCATCGAGACTGACCGTTCCCAGAACGCCGCGTCCATTCTGCACCGTCGCATACAGGATGGACTGGCCATTCGGCGCAAAACTCGGCGATTCATCCAGGGCGCCGTCGGAGAGCACCCGGGTCTGGCCGGTCGCAAGTTCCATCAGCACCACGTGGAAACGTCCTTCTTCTCGTCCGATGTAGGCCATGTACCGGCCATCCGGGCTGATTGTCGGCGAGACGTTGTAGGAGCCGCTGAACGTCACCCGCTTGGGATCACCGCCATTGGCAGCCACCCGGTAAATCTGCGGGCTGCCGCCACGGTCCGAGGTGAAATACAGGGTCTGTCCATCGGGCGAAAATACCGGCTCGGTATCGATGTTGCCGCCCTGGGTCAGGCGGACCAGTCCCGTGCCATCGGCATTGATCAGGTAGATCTGCGACGCCTCGTCACGCGTCAGCACAACAGCCAGGCGCTTGCCATTGGGCGCCCAGGCGGGTGCGGAATTGGATCCCTTGAACGCAGCGGTCTTGCGGCGGCTGCCGTCCTGCAGCGACTGCACATAGACCACCGGCTTCTTGTCCTCGAACGAGACATACACCAGGCTTTCCCCGTTGGGCGAGAACATCGGCGAAATCACGGGCTCGCTGGAACGCACCACGGTTCTGGGATTCTGTCCGTCCGCATCCGCCACCTTGAGCTCGTAACGCTTGCCCTGCTTCTGCACATAGGCGATACGACTGCTGAATACACCCGGGGTGCCGGTCAGCTTCTCGTACACGATGTCCGCAATCTGGTGCGCCGTGGCACGCCACTGCGAAGGCGAAATGTTGTAGCTGTAGCCTGCAAGCTGGGTCTGCTTGACCACATCCAGCAGTCGGAAGCGGACCTCGAAGCGCCCGCCGGGCAGAGCCGTGACCTGGCCGATCACCAGGGCTTCGGCTCCCTTGCCCCGCCAGACACCGTAGTTGACCTGGGCAGGCTCGACCGGCTGCTGGGCACCGCTGACATCGACCAGTTTGAATTGGCCGCTGCGATTGAGATCATCGCCGGCAATCTGGGTCAGCGCCGGCATGGGCTGACCCGGCGCCGTCTGGAATGGCACCATCGCCACGGCGATCTTGCTGACGGCACCACCGAATACCTGGATTTCCATCGTGGCGCGTGCTGAAAACGACACGCTCAGCAGAACGAGGCAATACAAGGGAAGCAAAACGACACGACGAAGCATGGAAAAGAAAATCTCGTTTGATGAAAGAAGATTTTGCAGGCAAGTTTAGCACAGGCCCAAGACTGGCCGCCGCACCTCACGCGCTCAACGGCGCGAAATCCATGCTCACTGTTGAGGGTGATGGATCAGGGAAAGTTCCGGAACAAAGGCGGCACGCGCGTCGCGGTCGCTGGGCAGTGGCAGCGGGGATGATTTTTCGATGGCACGCACCACCGCTTCGTCATACGCGGGATTCCCGCTCGACAGCGTCACCCGCACGCTCTGGACTTCGCCGGTAGGCAGCAGCTTCACCAGACAGCGCACCTCCGGGTTGCCCTTGAGGCTGTCGGGCAATCTCGTATTGCCGCGCACCTTGGCACTGATCATGTCGCGATATTCACCTATGGTGCGATCGAGTTCGGACTGACGCTTGGTGGCCGCAGCGGACAGCTTCATCTGCCGCATTTCGTTCGCGGCCTCTTCTTCCATCATGCGCTGCATCATGTCCTCTTCAGCCATCTGGCGCAGCAGTTCGCGTTTCTTCTGATCGGCCAGCTGCTTCTCGCGCGCCTTCTTCATGGACTCGGCTTCGGCTTGCGCGGCATCCTCCAGTGCCTTCTCCTCGGCCGCCTGCAAGGCCTTCATTCGCTTCATGGCCTCCTCATCGGCCTTCTTTTTTTCCAGCGCGATGTCGGGCGCTTTTGGCGCAGGGACTTCCTTGACCACCGGCTGCGGCTTGGGCGCCGGCTCGGCCTTGACGGGTTCAGGCGCCTTGACAGGCTCGGGAACCTTGACCGGCTTCACTTCCTTGACCGGCTCCGGCACTTTCTCGGGTTGAGGCTTGGGCGGAGGTGCGGGCGCCGGCTCGGGTTGTGGCGGCGCAGGCGGATTGACCTCCGGGAATGCGCTCCACAAATCCACCATCACCGGAGCTGGATGCTGGGTCTGCCACGACACGCCGAAAACCAGCAACAGCACGAACAGCGCATGCACCCCCAGTGCCAGGGCACCGGCCGCGATGTTGGGTGCAGGGCGGGTGACAAAAGGCGAGTCGACCGACGGGTTCATGGCGCCGGGCGGGCGAGCAATCCGATTCGGGAAATCTGGGCGTTCTGCAGCAGGCTCATGGTGTTCATCACTTCTTCGTAGCGCACGTTCTTGTCCGCTGCGATGACGACCGGCTGGTCCGGCCTTGCGCGATGCAGCCCTGCAATTTCATCGGCCAGCCTCGACTTCGACACCTTGCGCTCTTCCCCGCCTGCCGCACGGTCCCGCAGCACGTATTCGCCGGACTCCTTGATGATGACCTCCAGCGGCTGCGAGGGCGTCTGGGCAGTCTTGCTGACGCTCGGCAGATCGACCTGGCCGGGGTTGATGAACGGCGCCGTCACCATGAAGATGACGAGCAGCACCAGCATCACGTCGATCATCGGCACGACGTTGATCTGGGCCATCTGCTTGCGGGAACGTGCCACGTTACACCGGCTTGATCGATTGCCGCTGCAGGATGTTGGAAAACTCCTCCATGAAGCTTTCCATGCGGTTTGCCAGACGATCGATGTCGTGGGTGTAGCGGTTGTAGCCGACCACCGCCGGAATCGCAGCGAACAGGCCCATGGCGGTCGCGATCAGCGCCTCGGCAATGCCGGGAGCGACTTGCGCGAGCGTGGCCTGCGCCACGGTGGCCAGCCCCTGGAATGCCAGCATGATCCCCCAGACCGTTCCGAACAGCCCGACATACGGTGACACCGAGCCGACGGTGGCGAGAAATGCCAGATGCGATTCGAGACCATCGAGTTCGCGCTGATAGGTCGCGCGCATCGCACGGCGGGTACCCTCGATGACGAGATTGCTCGACAGCCCCCCCTGCCGCCTCAGCTTCATGAATTCACGGAATCCCGCTTCGAAGATGCGCTCCATTTCGCCTGCGTTCTTGCGTTCGGCGGACACCCGCTGGTACATGGCATTGATGTCGCCGCCGCCCCAGAATTCGCCTTCGAAGCTGTTGGTGAGCCGCTGCGCACGCTTGATGGTGAACATCTTGAGGAAAATGAACCACCACGACATCATCGAGGCGATGAGCAGCAACCCCATCACCAGTTGCACCGGCAACGACGCGTTGATGATCAGATGAAGCAGGGAAAGGTCTTGACCGATTTCAGGTTTCACTTTTTTGAGCAAGCGCTTGAACGATGGGCGAAGGTATTTTAACGGGTTTGAATCGCACTGCGTCGACACAGGCGAGCGTGACCCGCGCCAGGGCTAGCCGGGTTGCTCCTCGAACCAGCGTCTGTCCCACGCTGAGGCTGGCACGCCCCAGGTCGAGCAGGTCGACCGACACATCGATCTGCTCATTGAACCGGGCGGGCGCAAGATAATCGACCTCGACGCGTCGTACCACGAACATCACCCCGCTCTCGTCACGCAGCACATCCTGCTCGAAGCCGAGTGCGCGCAGCCATTCCGTGCGTGCGCGCTCCATGAATTTGAAATAGGTCGCGTAATACACCACGCCGCCGGCATCGGTATCTTCCCAGTACACGCGGACAGGCCAGCGAAAAGCCATGGATCAGAACAGATCCATGCCGGATCCGCCGGCGGGTGGGGCAAATCCCAGATGCCGGTATGCAAGCGGCGTGGCGATGCGCCCGCGAGGGGTGCGCTGCAGGTAGCCCTGCTGGATCAGATAGGGTTCTAGGACGTCCTCGATGGTGTCACGCTCCTCGCCGATGGCGGCCGCAAGGTTGTCGAGCCCGACCGGCCCGCCCATGAATTTCTCGACCACGGCCGACAGCAGCTTGCGATCCATGACGTCGAGCCCGGCGCGGTCGACGTCGAGCATGACCAGGGCGGCGTCCGCCACCGCGCCGGTCGCCTGACCCGCCGCCTTGACCTCGGCGTAGTCGCGTACCCGGCGCAGCAGGCGGTTGGCGATGCGCGGCGTGCCGCGCGAACGGCGCGCGATTTCGAGTGCGCCGGCCTCGTCCAGGTTCATCTGCAGCAGACCGGCCGAGCGATGAACGATGAAGCCGAGTTCTTCCGCCGAATAGAACTCCAGCCGCGCGACGATGCCGAAGCGGTCGCGCAGCGGATTGGTCAGCATGCCGGCGCGCGTCGTCGCGCCGACCAGAGTGAAGGGCGGCAGGTCGAGCTTGACCGAGCGCGCAGCCGGCCCTTCGCCGATCATGATGTCGATCTGGAAATCCTCCAGCGCAGGGTAGAGCACCTCTTCCACCACCGGGCTCAGGCGGTGGATCTCGTCGATGAACAGCACGTCGTGCGGCTCCAGATTGGTCAGCAGGGCCGCCAGGTCGCCGGCACGCTCGAGCACGGGCCCCGAGGTGTGGCGCAGATTGACGCCCATCTCGCGCGCGATGATGTGCGCCAGCGTCGTCTTGCCGAGTCCCGGAGGGCCAAACAGCAGGACATGGTCGAGTGCCTCGCTGCGCTTGCGGGCCGCATGGATGAAGATTTCGAGCTGCTCGCGCGCCTTCGCCTGACCGACGTATTCGGCCAGGGTGCGCGGCCGCAGCGCACGCTCGACCTGTTCTTCCTGCGGGCTGACGGCAGCGGGTGCGATGAGGCGGTCCGTTTCGATCATGCGTGCATCTTAACCTTTTGACAGCAGCTTCAACGCCTGGCGGATCGCTTCGGACACGGGCAGGTCGGCAGGAAGCTTCTGCAGCGCGAGCCCGGCCTCGCGATCGCTGTAGCCGAGCGCCAGCAGCGCCTGCCGCACGTCGTCCGAAACATGTTCGACCCCGGGCGCTGCGGCGACCGCGCCGGCGAACACCGGCTTGCCCTTGAGTTCGAGCAGCAGGCGTTCGGCGGTTTTCTTGCCGATCCCCGGCACCTTGACGATGCGACCGATTTCCTGCGCCGCAATCGCTGCGGCCAGGTCGTTGACCGACAGACCTGACAACACCGACAGGGCCGTCTTGGCGCCGATGCCCGACACCTTGAGCAATTCACGGAACGCGGTGCGCTCGATCTCGCTGCCGAAGCCGAACAACAGGTGCGCGTCCTCGCGGATCGCCAGGTGTGTCAGCAGGCAGATCTTCTCGCCCAGCGCAGGCAGGTTGTAGAACGTGCTCATCGGCACATCGACTTCGTAGCCGACGCCGTTGACATCCACCAGCACCTGGGGCGGCTGCTTGGCGGCGAGGGTGCCGCAGAGCCGTCCGATCATGGGTCGAGATCGCTCATTTGAAACCTCCGGAAAACAGCAGGATCGCTGCAAGCAGCACGGGCAGCGCATGGGCGGGCAGCAGCGTCAGCTTGATGGCAGGCGCGAGCCGTTCCGGCTTGTCGGCAAACCGCCGCAGCTGCCGCCATGCCGGCAGCGCGGGAACCCATGCCAGGTATGCGCCCGCTGCGGCCGCCGGCAGGTAATCCAGCAGGATGCCGACCAGCAGCACGGCTGCCGCCAGCGACAGAACCAGGCCATAGCCCCAGGCAGCGGCGTCCGGTTGCAGCCGTGCCACCCAGTGCAGCTTGCCACTGGCGCGGTCGGCCTCGCGGTCGGGAAACTGGTTGATGTAGAGGATGTTGGTCACCAGCAACGCGTAAGGCAGGCCCGCCAGCCAGGGCAGGGTCGCAAATGCGCCGCGCTGCACATAATCCGCGCCGCCGACGACGAGCAGGAATCCGGCCGCGACGCACAATTCGCCCACGCCCCGGCTGTTCAGCTGCAGCGGCGGTGCCGAATAGGCCCAGCCGATCGCCAGCCCGGACAGGCCGATCCAGAACAGGCCCGTCCCCGCCGACTCCAGCAGCCAGAGGCCGCCGGCGATCGTGGCGACGAACAGCGCGACAGCAAAGGCCAGCACCTGGCGCGGCGAGAGCACGCCGTTCTGGATGAAACGACTGCCGCCGGTGAACGGGTAGACGCGCTGCACGTTGCGGGCGTCGGTGCCGTTCAGGTGATCGCAATAATCGTTGAGCACATTGATGCCTGCATGCGCCAGCAGCGCCAGCGCCAGCGTGACCGCCGCGCGCGCCCAGCTGAAGTCCGCAGCGCCCGCGTATGCCGTGGCGAAACCCAGCACGCAGCCTGCCAGCGTGATGGTCAGAAAGGCCGGGCGCGTGGCCAGCAGATAGCGCATGAAGGGGTTGGCGAGACGCTCGCGCGACGGCTCGAGCGGCGTCGGATCGACGCTCATACCAGCCGCCCGCCCTTGACCCGGTAGCCGGACGTGGCGTGCGCACCGAGCCGGCTGCCATGCGCGTGGGTGATGGCGCAGGCGAGCGCGTCGGCGGCATCCGCGGTGGGTGCGACAGGCAGATTCAGCAGCCGCTTGACCATTTCCTGCACCTGCTCCTTGGCAGCCTTGCCGTGACCGACCACGGACTGCTTGATTTGCAGCGCGGTGTATTCCGCCACGAGCAGTTGGTTCGACACCGCCGAACAGATGGCGGCGCCGCGCGCCTGCCCGAGCAGCAGCGTCGACTGCGGATTGACGTTGACGAAGACGATCTCCACCGCGCAGGTATCGGGCCGGTAGCTGGCGATGACTTCGTTCAGCCCCGCGAACAGCACGCCGAGCCGCTGCGGCAGGGAGCCCTCGCCGCTCTTGATCACGCCGCTGGCGACGTAGGCCAGCCTCTGCCCGGTCTGTTCGATCAGGCCGAAGCCGGTGAGGCGCAGACCGGGATCAATGCCGAGGATGCGCAATGGAAAGCTTATTCCGGCAGCACGGCGTTAGTGTAGACATCCTGCACATCGTCGAGCGCATCGAGCGCATCGAGGATCTTCTGCATCTTCACCGCGTCGTCGCCCGCAAGTTCGGTCTCGGCTTCCGGCCGCATCGTGATCTCGGCCACCGCGGGCTTGAAGCCGGCCTTCTCCAGCGCGTCCTTGACCGCCTCGAAAGCCCTGGGGTCGGGCGAGGTCAGCACCTCGATCGATCCGTCCTCGCTGGGAATGACGTCGTCGGCGCCGGCATCGAGCGCAACCTCCATCACCGCCTCCTCGCTGGCGCCCGGCTCCAGCACGATCTGACCGCAGTGCTTGAACTGGAACGCCACGCAGCCGTCGGTGCCCATGTTGCCGCCATGCTTGGTGAAGGCGTGGCGCACGTCGGCGACGGTGCGGGTCTTGTTGTCGGTCAGGCAGTCGACCATGACCGCGACGCCGCCGATGCCGTAGCCCTCGTAGCGCACTTCCTCGTAGTTCACGCCTTCGAGCTGGCCGGTGCCGCGCTTGATCGCGTTTTCGATGTTGTCCTTCGGCATCGACTCGGCCTTGCCCTTGTCGATCGCCAGGCGCAGTCGCGGGTTCATCGCCGGATCGCCGCCGCCCATTTTGGCGGCCACGGTGATTTCCTTGATAAGCTTGGTGAAGATCTTGCCGCGCTTGGCATCCTGGCGCCCTTTACGGTGCTGGATGTTGGCCCATTTCGAATGTCCTGCCATGTCGATTCCAACGCAATTTGAATAGCTGGAGATTTTACACCGTGGCTCCCACTCTACGTTTCGGCATCGACCTCGGCGGCAGCAAGATCGAGCTGATCGCACTCGACGCCAGCGGCCGGGACATCCTGCGTCGCCGCGTCCCCACGCCGCAGGGCGACTATCCCGCGACCATCGCCGCGATCGCCGCGCTGGTGCACCAGGCCGAAGCCGAACTCGGACAGGCAGGCAGCATCGGCATCGGCACGCCCGGTGCCGTCTCGCCCGCGACCGGATTGATGAAGAACTGCAATTCGACCTGCCTCAACGGCCGACCGCTGTTCGAAGATCTCGAGCGTGCGCTGAATCGCGAAGTGCGGCTCGCCAACGATGCCAACTGCCTGGCCCTGTCGGAGGCGACCGACGGCGCCGCCGCCGGCGCCGAGAGCGTCTTCGGCGTCATCCTGGGAACCGGCGTCGGCGGCGGCGTCGTGGTGCGCGGCCACGTGCTTGGCGGCGCCAACGCCATCGCCGGCGAATGGGGACATTCTCCGCTGCCCTACTTCCAGTTCGCCCATGCCCGGGCGGACCGTGCCGCCACCGGCTTCCATCCGGCCACCGGCGAAGCCATCCTGCATCCCTGGCCGAGCCCACGCGAATTCGACGCCGCACCGGCCTGTTACTGCGGCAAGAAGGGCTGCATCGAAACCTGGCTGTCGGGCCCGGCGCTCGCCGCCGACCACGTACGCTACGGCGGCGGGGATCTGCCCGCGCACGAAATCGTGCAACTGGCGAACGCCGGCTATGGCCCCTGCAGCGCGACGCTGGCGCGCTACGAGGAACGCCTGGCGCGCGCACTCGCCGTCGTGATCAACCTCGTCGACCCCGACGTCATCGTGCTCGGCGGCGGGCTGTCCAACATCGAGCGGCTGTACGACACGGTGCCGCGGCTGTGGACCCGCTACGTGTTTTCCGACCGCGTCGACACGCGTCTGGTGCCGCCGCAATACGGCGATTCGAGCGGGGTGCGCGGAGCGGCCTGGCTGTGGAACGACAACCGAGCCCGCCCGCTCTAGTCAGTGCAGCTTGATCCGCGCCCGCGTCGGCGTGCTGATGAAATGCGCATAGGTCGTCAGCGCGGTCTTGAACCAGCCGTGCAGCGCCACCTGATGCATCTTGTGCAGCGACCAGTACACCAGCCGCGCCATCGCGCCTTCGATCATGACGCTGCCGCCGGTCAGCGCGCCCATCAGGTTGCCGACGGTTGAAAACCGGCCGAGCGCGACCAGCGAACCATAGTCGCGATAGACATACTCGGGCAGGCGGCACAGTCGCCGAGCGCGAAGATGGCGTCGTCGCGCGTGGTCTGCAGGGTCGGACGCACGACGAGCTGGTTGATGCGGTTGGTTTCGAGCCCGTCGAGGTCTTTCAGAAAATCCGGCGCCTTGATGCCGGCCGACCACACCATCATGCTGGCCGGGATGAACTTGCCGTCGGCGGTCAGCATGCCGTCGCGGCGCACTTCGACGATGCGCTCGCGGACGTGCATCTCGACACCGAGCTCGCCGAGCCGCTCGGCGGCAGCGGCCGACAGGCGCGGCGGCAAGCCCGGCAGGATACGGTCCGACGCTTCGACGATCAGCAGCTTCAGGCTCTTGTCCGGATCGATTTTCTCCAGCCCGTAGGACGACAGCTCGCGCGTCGTGTCATGCAACTCGGCCGCGAGTTCGACCCCGGTGGCGCCCGCGCCGACGATGCCGACGGTCAGCTGGCCGGGGGTGACCGCGCTGTCCTGGGTATGGGCGCGCAGACAGGCGTTGATATGGCGGCGATGGAACTTGCGCGCCTCGTCCGGGGTGTCGAGCATGATGCAATGCTCGGCAACGCCGGGTACGCCGAAGTCGTTGCCGATCGACCCGACGGCGATGATCAGCGTGTCATAGCGGAAACTGCGGCGCGGGATGATCTCGACGCCGTTTTCGTCGAGCGTCGGCGCCACCTGGACCTCCCGCTTCCGGCGATCGAGCCCGTCCATGCGCCCGAGACGAAAGCGGAAATGATGCCAGTGCCCCTGCGCGAGGTACTCCAGCCGCTCGGCATACGAATCCAGGCTGCCCGCCGCCACTTCGAACAGCAGCGGCTTCCAGAGGTGCGACGGCGACGCGTCGATCAGCGTGACATGGGCGCGCTTGCGCTTGCCCAGCCTGTCGCCCAGGCGGGTCGCCAGTTCCAGCCCGCCGGCGCCGCCGCCGACGATGACGATTTCATGTGCCTGCCGACCCGTCGCCACGTTCCGCTCCCAGATCCATCGATTGCACGATGATAACCGCAGGATCAGACAATGCTTCCGGGCCTTGCCTGCTGCCGCGTCCGGCCGAACTCGCTAGAATCCCGGTATCTCCCTGCATCCAGGAACCACCATGGCCGAACCGCTGCTGATCGCCAAGAACGCCTCCACCGACCTCTTCCTGCTGCCGCAGATGGCCAACCGCCACGGCCTGATCACGGGCGCCACCGGCACCGGCAAGACCGTCACGCTGCAGACGCTGGCCGAGCATTTCTCTGCCATCGGCGTGCCCTGCTTCATGTCGGACGTGAAGGGCGACCTGTCGGGGATTTCGCAAAAGGGCGGGGACAACAAGAAGGTGGCCGAGCGGGTCGAGGCGCTGAAACTCGAAGGCTTCGCCTACCGGGCCTACCCGGTCACCCTGTGGGATCCGTTCGGCAGCAGCGGCCACCCGGTGCGTGCCACCGTGTCCGACATGGGCCCGCTGCTGCTGGGGCGCATGCTGGACCTCAACGATACCCAGAGCGGCGTGCTCAATCTGGTCTTCAAGGTCGCCGACGACAACGGCCTGTTGCTGCTCGACCTCAAGGACCTGCGCGCGATGCTCGCCTATGTCGGCGAGAACGCCAGGCAGTTCACGACCGACTACGGCAACGTCTCGACCGCCTCGATCGGCGCGATCCAGCGCGGCCTGCTGGCGCTGGAATCGCAGGGCGGCGACCAGATCTTCGGCGAGCCCATGCTCAACATCGCCGACCTGATCCAGACCGTCGGCGGGCAGGGCGTCATCAACATCCTCTCGGCGGACCGGCTGATGCAGTCGCCGAAGCTATACGCGACCCTGCTGCTGTGGCTGCTGTCGGAACTGTTCGAGAACCTGCCCGAAGCGGGCGACCTCGACAAGCCCAAGCTGGTGTTCTTCTTCGACGAGGCGCATCTGCTGTTCGCCGACGCGCCCGACGCGCTGGTCGAAAAGATCGAACAGGTGGTGCGGCTGATCCGTTCCAAGGGCGTGGGCGTGTATTTCGTCACCCAGAACCCGGCCGACGTGCCGGACAAGGTGCTGTCGCAGCTCGGCAACCGGGTGCAGCATGCGCTGCGCGCCTTCTCCCCGCGCGACCAGAAGGCGGTCAGGGCCGCCGCAGAAACCATGCGCAACAATGCGGCGCTCGACGAAGCGGCCGTCATCACCGAGCTCGGCGTCGGCGAGGCGCTGGTGTCCCTGCTCGACGAGAAGGGCCGTCCGGGCGTGGTCGAACGCGCCTTCATCGTGCCGCCGCAGGGCCAGATCGGACCGATCACCGAGGCACAGCGCCAGCAACTGATGCGCACCTCGCTGGTGGCCGGCACCTACGACACGCCCGTCGATCGCGAGTCGGCCTACGAATCGCTCAAGGCCCGAGCCGAAAAGGCCGCCCAGTCCGCCGCCGCAGAAGCCGAAGCCAGGCAGCAGGCCAAGACGGCCACGCAAACCGCAGCGGGCGGCGGCCTGGGCGGCGTACTGGGCGACATTCTTGGAGGAAGCGGCCGCAGGGAGGGTGCGCTCGAAGCGTTCACCAAATCGGCTGCACGGGCCATCGGCAGCCAGGCGGGACGATCGATCATCCGCGGGGTGCTGGGGGGGCTCTTCGGAGGAAAACGCTGAGGGCGGCGTTCAGCGTCCCGTTATGGGTTGTGGCTGGGCGACAGTCGATCCTAGCCTCATGCTCAATTATGAATCACAAAATTCTCAACAAAGGATGTCAAGAAGAAGTGGCCAATCTGTTTGTATCGGCTTTCACTGCATCCGAGGGTGAGGAAGCGGGTGGATTGATTGGCAATCTTGTCTCCGAACTATCCGAGGAAATTGATGATGAAGAAATCATCGGTTTCGGCGCATATTCGGAAAAGTCCATTGTTGGATCGATATTTTTCACACGCCTTCGATTTGCCGAGGCGATCCGGATATACATGCTTGCCCCTGCTGCAGTGAGCACCACTCACCAGGGGAGGGGTATCGGACAAGCCCTGATCAATTACGGTCTTGCCGAGATGAAAAAAAGGTCTGTGGCCGCGGTCATTACCTATGGCGATCCATCCTTTTACTCCAAGGTCGGATTTCATCCCCTGTCGGAAAGAATTATTCAGGCGCCGCTAGCGCTCTCAATGCCACAAGGCTGGCTTGGGCAGTCTTTGTCACTCCAATCAATTCCGATTATCAAGGACCGCCCTACATGCGTTAAGCAATTCAACGATCCTGCTTACTGGTAATGACAAGCACATGATTGGGAGGGCCAGGGGACGGCTGACTTCGCAACGCAGCGATGAGCCCCAAGACACCAAGACGCAGGAAAGGAATGGCGAAGTTTCACATGGCGCCTCGAGTCATCCAGCCCGCATCCGATCAGGCAAACAGCCGAGCCAGCTCCGCCCCCGGATCAGCCGCCCGCATGAACGCCTCGCCGACCAGGAATGCGTTGACCCGATGGCTGCGCATCCGCGAGACATCGGCCGGCGCCAGGATGCCGGATTCGGTGATCACGATGCGGTCC
This sequence comes from Thiobacillus sp., assembly GCA_041912015.1. Lineage (GTDB taxonomy): Bacteria > Pseudomonadota > Gammaproteobacteria > Burkholderiales > Thiobacillaceae > Thiobacillus. The sequence continues at coordinate 21,731 of JAYRNU010000003.1, forward strand.
GCTGCGATCTTCGGCAGCAAGCCCAGCGTGGTGTCGAGGCTGACGTCGAAGGTGCGGAGGTTGCGGTTGTTGATGCCCATCAGCGGCGTCTTGAGCTGCAGCGCGGCGTCGAGCTCGTCCGCGTCGTGCGACTCAACCAGCACTGCCATCCCGAGTTCGTGCGCCAGCGCTTCGAGTGCCTGCATCGCCGGCAGGTCGAGCGCGGCGACGATCAGCAGGATGCAGTCCGCCCCCATCGCGCGCGCTTCGTAGACCTGGTAGGGATCGACGATGAAGTCCTTGCGCAGCACCGGCAGCGAACACGCGGCGCGCGCCTGCCTCAGGTAATCGGCACTGCCCTGGAAGTAGTCGCGGTCGGTCAGCACGGACAGGCAGGCCGCACCGCCCCGCGCGTAGGTGGCGGCGATGTCGGCCGGCCTGAAATCGGGCCGGATCACGCCCTTGGACGGGCTGGCCTTCTTGATTTCCGCAATTACCGCTGGCAAACCGGCAACAAGCTTGGCGCGCAGGGCGCCGACGAAATCGCGCGGCGGCGCGGCAGCCTTGGCGCGCGCGCGCATCTCGGCCAGCGGCACGGCGGCCAGCCCGGCGGCGATTTCGTCGCGCTTGGTGGCGAGGATCTTTTCCAGGATGTCGCTCATGACTGGCCGGTCAAACCCAACTGACTGAAATGGCGATAGCGTTCGAGCACGTCGCGCGCGGCACCGCCGGCGATCGCCTGCCGTGCCTGCGCGACGCCGTCCATCAGGCTGGCGGCAAGGCCGGCGACGTAAATGGCCGCGCCGGCATTGAGCGCGACGATGGCGGCGGCACCGGCATGGCGGTTTTCCAGCGCGGCCTGGAGCAACTCGACGGCCTGGTCCTTGCCGTTGACCGCCAGTTCGCTCGCAGCCACTTGCGGCAGGTCGAACAGGCCGGGCTCGAGTTCGTATTCGGACACGTGGCCATCCTTGAGCTCGGCCACGAACGTGGGCGAAGCCAGGCTGATTTCGTCGAGCCCCTCCTCGGCGTGGACCACCAGGACATGGCGGCTGCCGAGCGCATGCAGCACCCGCGCCAGCGTGCCGGTCAGCTCGCGACTGAACACGCCCATGACCTGATTCGGCGCGCCTGCCGGATTGGTCAGCGGGCCAAGCAGATTGAACAGGGTGCGCACGCCGAGTTCGCGCCGTACCGGGGCAGCATGCTTCATCGCACTGTGGTGGTTGGGCGCGAACATGAAGCCGACGCCGATCGTTCTCACCGCTTCGGCGACCTGCTCCGGCGACAGGTTGACATTGACCCCGAGCGCTTCGAGCACGTCGGCGCTGCCCGAGGTGGACGACACCGAGCGCCCGCCGTGCTTCGCCACGTGCGCGCCGCATGCCGCGGCAACGAAGGCGGCAGCCGTCGAGATGTTGAAGGTGTGGGCGCCGTCGCCGCCGGTGCCGCAGGTGTCGACCAGATGGTCGACGCCCTGGAGCGGCACTTTGGTCGACAGTTCGCGCATGACTTCGGCAGCGGCTGCGATCTCGGTCACGGTCTCGCCCTTCATGCGCAGCGCGATCAGGAAGCCGGCAATCTGTGCGGCCGTGTAGTCGCCGCTCATCAGCGCACGCATCGCGCCGAGCATGGCGTCGCGCGGCAGGTCCTGGCGTTCGAGCAGCAGCGTCAGCAGGTCCTTGTACTGCATCAGACGCGCTCCTTCAGGAAATTGGCCAGCATGGCGTGGCCGTGTTCGGTCAGGATGGACTCGGGGTGGAACTGCACGCCTTCGACGCTCAGCGTCTTGTGGCGCACGCCCATGATCTCGCCGTCGTCGGTCCAGGCGGTGATGGCGAGGCAGTCGGGCAGCGATTCGCGCTCGATCACGAGCGAGTGGTAGCGGGTGGCGCGGAAGGGATTGGGCAGCCCCTTGAACACGCCGCTGTCGGTGTGATGGATCATCGAGGTCTTGCCGTGCATCAGTTCCCGGGCGCGGACGATCCTGCCGCCGAAGGCCTGGCCGATGCTCTGGTGGCCGAGGCAGACGCCGAGGATCGGCACCTTGCCGGCGAACTCGCGGATCAGCGGCACCGACACGCCCGCCTCGTTCGGCGTGCAGGGGCCAGGCGAGACGACGATGTGGTCGGGCTTGCGTGCAGCGATGCCGGCGAGGTCGATCTCGTCGTTGCGGACAACCTCGACGTCCTCGCCCAGCTCGCCGAAATACTGCACGAGGTTGTAGGTGAAGCTGTCGTAATTGTCGATCATCAGAAGCATGGCGATATCCTGGGCCGGTCGGTCGGGCGACCGGTGCTGAAAACTCGTGATTATAGCCATGCACCCGCTGTGCAACGACGGCAATTGCCGCCCACGAACACTGGAAGCGGCCATCGATTCGCCATGGCCAGCCGGTTGGCCAATCATGGCGAGGGACCGGAGCACCGGCATCCTCTGCGCCAGCGTGATGCGCTTTTCGGTTTCTGCACTGCGCGGGACGACCCCAGGCAATGGCGGCGCACCCGTATCGAAAGACCCGGAATCCGGAAGACGCCAGGGTCCTGACCGGCAACACCGTCTTGCGCACGCTGTCTCGGTGCGACGTCACGGCGTGCCTGCTGATCGCGCTTGTCAAAAGGGCTCCCGATCACGCCACAGATTGCGACAGATCCTGCAGGTGCCCACGCTGGGGACAGCTCATCCATTCGATGCCAGTGCGGGCATCGGACCGAATCCGGAACAGCGCGACATTTTCAACCTGCCTGGGGCCTGTTAACGCTATTTTGTTCGGCTCAAACCAGACACGATCGGTCCTGAGCAATTTGCTTCAAGTCGAAAGCAGCGAGCCCTTAGCATCGCCTCCGGCAAGTGGGGCGGCAGATCTGCAAGCGTCCGTTGATACAGGCTGGCTGCGGCACCTATAGACTGTCAAATGGCCGATGTTATAGTCACCGCAGGCACCCCGGCGCGCCAGAAACCAAGAGGATATGCACGTGTCTGCGAACCTTGTTACCCATAGATCTGGTCCCGCATCCAGGGCAACGATTCTCCTGGTGCTAGCCAACCTGGCGTTGCTGCCGGCCTGTCAGCGCGCCGCGGAGCCGCCCCCTGAAGAAATTCGCCCGGTCCGGGTGACGACGATCGAGCAGCGCTCGAGCGGCGGCATGGTCACCCTGACCGGCCGGGTACGTGCGGCATCCGAAATCAGCCAGTCGTTCCGCATCGACGGCAAGCTGATCGAGCGCACCGTGGACATCGGCGACAAGGTGGTGCCGGGCCAGTTGCTGGCGCGGCTGGATCCCCTGAATGAAGAAAGCAATCTGCAGTCGGCGCGGGCGCAACTGGCTGCCGCACGGGCGCAGTGGGTCGAGGCGCAAAGCCACTACGCACGCATGCAGAATTTGATCGCGGAGAATGCGGTGTCGCGTGCAAATTTCGAGCAGGCCGAGGCGAGGCTCAGGGTCGCCCAGTCACAGGTCGAGTCGACGCAGTCACTGGTCGACCTGGCGCAGAACCGACTGAGCTATACCCGCCTCGTCGCCACTGAAGCCGGCGTGGTGTCGGCCCGCGGCGCGGAGCCCGGCGAAGTGATACCGGCCGGGCGCATGATCGTCGAACTCTCCCGCGAAGACGCACGCGAGGCTACATTCGATGTACCTGCGGCGGTCAAGGACAGCGCGCCGGCCAACCCCACCATCAAGGTTGCGCTGAGCAGCGATCCGAAAGTCACTGCGGTCGGTCGGGTGTACCGGGTCTCTCCGCGTGCCGATCCGGTAACCGGCACCTTTCGCGTCCAGGTGCGCCTGCAAAATGCACCTGCGGCGATGCGCCTGGGCAGCACGGTTACCGGTCACATGGAACTCGAACGCGTGCCGGGCATTGATGTCCCGACCTCGGCGCTGACCCGGTCGGGCGGAAAAACTGCGGTGTGGATCGTCGATCCAAAGTCCTCGACGGTATCCTCGCGCGTGGTCGAGGTTCGCGCCCAGAACGCAGCCTACGTCGAGGTCAGTTCGGGACTCGCCCCGGGGGACGTCGTGGTGACTGCAGGCGTTCAGGCGCTGCGGCCGCAGCAGCGGGTCCGCTTGCTCAAGGAACAGCCGTGATCGGCCCGAATCTATCGGAATGGGCGCTTGCCAAGCGCTCGCTGATCGTCTTCCTGATGATCGTTTCGGTGATCGCAGGCACCATTTCGTTCCTCAGGCTGGGGCGCGGTGAAGACCCGGCATTCACCTTCCGCACCATGGTCGTGGCAGCCGCCTGGCCAGGCGCCACGGTCGAGGAAACCATGAAGCAGGTGACCGAGCGCCTGGAGCGCACGCTGCAGGAGACCGACCACCTCGACACCGTGCGCAGCTATACCACGGCTGGTCAGACGACGATCTTCGTCGATCTCAAGCAATCGACACCGCCAGAAGCAGTGGCCGACGTCTGGTACCAGGTCCGCAAGAACATCGGCGACATGCGCCAGACCCTGCCGACCGGGGTGGTTGGGCCGTTCTTCAACGACGACTTCGGCAGCACCTTCGGCATCATCTACGCCTTCACCGCCGATGGGTTCAGCTTCCGCGAATTGCGTGACCATGTCGAGGCAGCGCGCTCGCGCCTGCTGCAAATTCCCGACGTCTCCAAGATCGAGGTGCTGGGGGCACAGGACGAGCAGATATACATCGAATTCTCGACCGAGCGCCTGGCCGGACTGCGCCTGGATTATCCGACGATCCTCGCGACCTTGCGCGCGCAGAACGTGGTCCGGCCCGCCGGCACCCTCCAGACCGGACAGGAACGCATATTCCTGCGCGTCAGCGGGGCCTTCGATTCGGAGAGCGAAATCGAGGGGGTCAACATCGTTGCCGGCGACCGCATGTTCCGCCTCGGCGACATTGCCACCGTGCGGCGCGGCTTTTCCGATCCGCCGCAGCCGATGTTCCGCGTCAACGGCAAGCCCGCAATCGGGCTCGCGATTGCCATGCACGACGCCGGCGACATCCTTGCCCTCGGCAAGAATGTTCGCGCCGAAATGGCCGACATCAAGGCGAATTTGCCGCAGGGCATCGAGCCGATCCTTGTGGCCGATCAAGCGGCCACCGTCGATGTCGCGATCAACGAATTCATGACCTCGCTGTGGCAGGCCATCGTCATCATCCTGGCGTGCAGCTTCGTCGCCCTTGGCATGCGCCCGGGCACGGTCGTCGCGCTGGCCATCCCGCTGACGATGGCGATCGTGTTCACGGTGATGGACATGGCCAACATCGACCTCCACCGCATCTCGCTGGGTGCGCTGATCATCGCGCTCGGGATGCTGGTCGACGACGCGATGACGACCGTCGACGCGATGCTGCGCCGGCTCGGCGCCGGAGACAGTCCTGACCAGGCCGCGACCTTCGCCTACCGCACACTGGCCGCGCCAATGCTGATCGGCACGCTGGTCACGATCGCCAGCTTCGTTCCGGTCGGCTTCGCCAAGAGCTCGGCCGGCGAGTACACGTTCTCGATCTTCTCGGTCGTGGCCATCTCGCTGATCGTCAGCTGGCTGGTAGCGGTGGTCTTCGCGCCACTGATCGGCAAGGCGCTGCTGAAGCCGCCAAAGCAGCAGCAGGCTGAGGTCAAGCCGGGCAAGCTGCTGCAGCTTTACGGCACCTTCGTGCAGGGCGCGATCCGCATGAAGTGGCTGACCATAGGCGTCACGCTCGCGGCCTTCCTGGCCGCGCTATACCTGTCGAGCAGCGTTTCGCGGCAGTTCTTCCCGTCTAGCGACCGGCCTGAACTGACGGTCGACATGAGCTTGCGGCAGAACGCGTCGATCTACGCGACCGAGGAACGGGCCAAGCGCCTCGAAGCGCTGTTGAAGGACGATCCCGACGTCGACCACTACACCACGTACATCGGCCGCGGCGCGATCCGCTTCATCCTGACGCTCAACGTCCAGCTCGCCAACCCGTTCTTCGCACAGTTCGTGATCGTCGCGAAGGATGTCGAGGCGCGCGAGCGCCTGCAGCGCAAGCTGGAAGAAGCGCTGGCCGAGCAGTTTCCCGATGTCGTCGCGCGGGTCTCTCCGCTCGAGCTGGGGCCACCGGTAGGCTGGCCGCTGCAGTACCGTGTGACCGGGCCGGACACCGACGAGGTGCGCCGTATCGCGCTGGACCTTGCGCAGGTGCTGGGTTCCGATGCGCGCACGCGCCACGTCAACTACGACTGGATGGAACCTGCACGCCGCTTGCGAATCCACGTCAACCAGGACGAGGTTCGCCAGCTAGGGATCAGTTCGAGCGCGCTGGCCAGCGTACTCAACGCCGCCGTCACCGGCTCGACGGTTACCCAGGTGCGTGACGACATCTACCTGGTCAACGTCGTGGCGCGCGCGATCGACGAGCAGCGGGCCTCGCTGCAAACACTGGGCTCGCTGCAGGTCCCCACCCCGAGCGGACGGATGGTGCCCCTGGGCCAGTTCGCAACGTTCACCGAGGAACAGGAATTGCCGCTGGTATGGCGCCGCAACCGGGTGCCGACGCTCACGGTGCGCGCCGACGTGATTCCCGGCGTGCTGCCGGATGCGGTCGTGAGTTCGCTGGCGCCGAAGATCGCCGAGTTCTCCGCCGGACTGCCTCATTCCTACAAGATCGAAACCGGCGGGATGTACGAGGAGAGCCAGAAGTCGCAGGCCTCGGTGTTCGCCGTCGTGCCGCTGATGATCCTGCTGATGATGCTGGCGATAATGGTGATGCTGGTGAGTTTCCGCCGGCTGGTCATGGTGGTGACGATCATGCCGCTGGGGCTGATCGGCGTGGTGCTGTCGCTGCTGGTGTTCAACCGGCCGCTGGGCTTTGTCGCGATCCTCGGCATCCTGGCGCTGATCGGCATGATCGCCAAGAACGCGGTGATCCTGATCGTCTCGATCGAGGAGGAGCGCGCCGCCGGACGCAGCGTGCGCGACGCCGTGGTGGGGTCGGCGACCACCCGGCTGCGGCCGATGATGCTTGCCGCGCTGTCGACCGTGCTCGGCCTGATGCCGATCGCGCCGACCGTGTTCTGGGGACCGATGGCCTTCGCCATCATGGGCGGCCTGCTGGTGGCGACATTGTTGACGCTGGTGTTCCTGCCGACGCTGTACATGGCGGTGTTCGGCAACGACAAGACGCCACCCACCGTTGCGACAGCCGAGCCCGCTTGATCGATGGTAGCCACCCCTTGATCACGAAGTCGACGACGGCGAGCCGCGAAGCGCTGGAGGCCGGTCAGGGCAAGGCAGACGCCCGCGTCGAGCTCGAGCCGTACCGCGCGGAAGCGCGGCAACTGTTCCGGATCGGCCGCATCCGCCTGTTGATCGGCGTCGCGTTTCTCGGCCTGGCGGTCGCTGCCGCCGAGTGGCTAGCCGGCCTGGTGCGCAAGGAAAGCCTGGTCACAGGCGGCTGGGTTGCACGGTGGCGGCCGCTGGAAATCTTTCTCCACGGCTGGTGGCCGATCCTATCCGGGGCCCGGCTCCATGACGGCCTGAAGGTGATGGACATGCGGGTGCTCGGCACTGAAGAGAACGTGTCCGCATGAGCCGGCCAGCTGCCATCCCGCCGCAGCCCGGTCTGCAATCGACGCGGCGCGCCGCACTGACCCGCGGTATCGCGTTTTTCGCGCTATGGATGGTGCTGACGCAAAGCACCAGGCCAGCCGACTTCGCGATCGGCATCCTCGCCGCGTTTGCGGCCACCTGGCTCAGCCTGTACCTGCTCGCGCCCGCGGCCGGTCATCTGAAGTTCCGCCTCTTGCTCGCGTTCCTGCCGCACTTCCTTTGGGAATCTGCGCGCGCCGGGATCGATGTCGCCCGCCGCGCATTCGCTCCGCGTTTGCCCCTGCGCACCGGTTTCGTCGACTGTCCGCTCGATTTTCCGCCCGGCCTGGCGCGCAATACCTTCGCCACCATAACCAGTCTCACGCCCGGCACGGTATCGGCCGATGCGGCCGAGGACAGCCTGATCTATCACGTCCTCGACACCGGCGAGCCGGTGGCAGAGGCGTTGCGGAACGAGGAGCGCCGGCTCGCCCGCGCGCTGATCGCGGGGCAGCGCCATGACTGAGTTCCTGCTCGGCGCAGCGATCTTCGTGCTCGTGATGGTCGCGCTCGGACTCGTGCGCATCCTGCGCGGACCGGGCGACGCCGACCGCATGATGGCCGCACAGCTGCTCGGCACCGGCGGCATCGCAAGCCTGCTCCTGGCAGGCACGGCAACCGGCGAGGAGGCGACGATCGATGTCGCGCTGACGCTGGCCTTGCTGGCGGCGTTCGCCAGCTTCGCTTTCGTCAATGCGCATCGGCTGCCGGGGCAGGAAGAATCCGCGCAGGAGGACGACAGGTGAGCCTTGTCCTCGACCTGTGGACGGTGCTGACAATCACCGCCGGTGCCGCCCTGTTTCTCGCCGGCACCACCGGGCTGCTGCGCTTTCCCGACGCGTACACGCGGCTGCATGCGCTGACCAAGGCTGACAACCTCGGACTGGGGCTGGTGGTGCTCGGCCTGCTGCCGCAGGTGGGCAGCGTAGCCGGGGGACTCAAGCTGCTGTGTATCTGGGCATTGGTCCTGCTGTCCGGTGCCACGGCCTCGCAATTGATCGCACGCGTTCTGCGGCGCCGCGACGCGGACTGATGATCGACGCGCTGAACATCGGTCTGGCGACCCTGCTCCTCGGCCTCGCCCTCTGGGTCATCCTCGCGCGCGAGGCCTTCGCCGCCGTTGCCGGCTTCATTGCCTACGGGCTGCTGCTGACCCTCGCCTGGGTGCAGCTGCACGGCATCGACGTGGCGCTGACCGAAGCCGCCATCGGCGGCGGCCTCACCGGCGCGCTGCTGATCGGTGTCGTTTCGCGGCTGCGCAATACCGAGGCCACGGCCCGCGCCGAGCGCCCCGGTGCGGCGACGCGCTGGCTGGCGGCGGGGATCTCGGCCGCGATGGCGGCAACCCTGGCGCTGTGCGTGCTGGCCCTGCCGGAGCCGGCCCCGACCCTCGCGCCCGAGGTTGCCGACCATATCGCCGTCACCGGGCTGGGCAACCCGATCACCGCCGTGCTGCTGGCATTCCGCGCGATGGATACCCTGCTCGAAGCCATCGTGCTGCTGTTCGCGCTGATCGGCGTCTGGTCGCTTGCGCCCGATCGGTACTGGGGCGGCCGCCCGGGGCTGCGCCAGCACGCCGATCCGAACGGCATCCTGGCCTACGTGGCGCGCGTGCTGCCGCCGATCGGCGTCATCGCCGGGATCTACATCTTCTGGATCGGCGCCGACCACCCCGGCGGCAAGTTCCAGGGCGCCACGATCATGGCAGCGATGTGGCTGCTGGTGATGATGGCCGGACTCACCGATGCGCCGCCGATCAGCCGCGTCTGGCTGCGCGCCCTGCTGGTGGCGGGACCGCTGGTGTTCATTGCGATCGGCGTGGTCGGCGTGGTGACGGCGGATGCCTTTCTTGCCTACCCGGCAGGCCTGGCGAAGCCGCTGATCCTGGTCATCGAGTTCGCCCTGATGCCGACGCTGACGCTGATCCTCGGCCTGATGCTGGTGGGCGCGCCGAGGCGAGGCCTATTGTCATGAACACCGCGACCCTGTTCGGCCTGTGCGCCGCCGCCCTGATCGGCGTCGGCCTCTACGGCCTGATCGTGAATCCGCATCCGCTGCGCAAGATCCTCGCCTTCAACGTGATCGGCAGCGGCGTCTTCATGTTGTTCGGCGCCATCGCGCGGCGCGGCGCCGCCGCCGGCATGGGCGGCGACCCGGTACCGCAGGCCCTGCTGATCACCGGCATCGTGGTGGCGTTTTCCGCCACGGCGCTCGCGGTCGCGTTGCTGCTGCGGCTGTTCGACGCGTCCGGCTCGGTCACGCTCGCATCCGACGCACCAAACAAGGCGCAGGCAGAGTCCGACGATGCCTGAAGCACGGCTGCCCTGCCGGTTCAGCCCATGCTGACCACGCCCAGCGGCATCCTGCTGGTGCTGGCGGTGCTCGTCCCGTTCCTCGGCGTGCTGCTCGGGCTCGCGTTCGGCGGCCGCCAGGTGCAGCGCGTGGCAGCGGCGACGCTGCTGGCCGGGTGCGCCGTCGCGGCTGGCATTGCCCGCATGCTGGTGCAATCGGGCGAGCCGGTGAGCTATCTGCTCGGCGGTTGGACGCCGCCGCTCGGCATTGCCTTGCGGGCGGACGCGCCGTCGGTCGTGATGATGCTCGCGGTCGCGCTGGTCGTCTGCGGCATCGCCGTCTACGCACGGAGCGATTTCAACAGCGCCGCCGGCGTGCCGGAAGCGCGCGCCCCCTTCACCTTCTGGCTGCTGCTGCTCGCGGTATGGGGATCGCTCAACCTCGTCCTGGTCAGCGGCGATCTGTTCACCCTCTACGTCGCGCTGGAACTGCTGACTTTTTCCGGCGTGCCGCTGGTCTGCCTCGACGGCCGCGGCGATACCCTGCGCGCCGCGCTTCGCTACCTGCTGTTCGCCCTGGCCGGCTCCCTGCTCTACCTGCTGGGTGCGGTGCTGCTGTACGGCGCCTACGGCACGCTCGACATCACGCTGCTGGCCGAGCGCATCCGCCCCGAACCGATCGCCTGGACGGTGGCGGCGCTGATGACGGTGGGGCTGCTCGCCAAGACCGCCCTGTTCCCGCTGCACCTGTGGCTGCCGCCAGCGCATGCCGGCGCGCCCGCTGCCGCCAGCGCGGTGCTGTCGGCGCTGGTGATCAAGGGTTCGTGGTTCCTGGTGGTGCGGCTGTGGTTCGACGTGATGCCGGGGGTGGTGACGCTGTCGGCGGCCCAGCTGCTGGCAGGCCTGGGGGCGGCGGCCATCGTCGTCGGCAGCGTCGTCGCGTTGCGGCAGGATCGCCTGAAGCTGCTGGTCGCCTATTCGACGATCGCGCAGATCGGCTACCTGTTCCTGATGTTCCCGCTCGCCTTCGATGCCAGCGGCAGCACGCTGGAGCACGGCCCGGCCCTGACCGGCGGACTGTTGCAGGCGGTGTCGCATGCCACCGCCAAGGCCGGCATGTTCATGGCGGCCGGCCTCGTATATGCCGCGCTCGGCCACGACCGCATCGCCGAGCTGGCCGGCGTGGCGCGCGCCATGCCGATCACCGTGCTCGCGTTCGCGGTGTCCGGCCTTGCACTGATGGGCGTGGTGCCGAGCGGCGCCTATCTGGCGAAAAAGCTCCTGCTCGATGCCGCCGCCGGCTCGGGACAGTGGGGGTGGGAAGCGGTGCTGCAGGGCGGCGCGGTGTTCACCGCGGGCTATGTGGTGCTGGTGCTCGCCAACGCGCTGCGCCGTCCATCCCGCCCGGTGCAACCGGTGAAGCACGTGTCCCGCCTGTCCGAGTTCGCCGCGCTGTTCCTCGCCCTGTGCTCGCTGCTGCCCGCATTCGCCGCCCTCGGTCCGCTGCCGGACGACCTCGTCAAGAACCCGCTCGCGCCCAAGGAACTGGGGACAACGCTGCTGGTGTTTCTGGGGGGGGTGCTGCTAGCGTTGGGACTGGCAAGCCAGCCCCTGCTGGTCGCAACGCATGGCGGCCCATTGCGGCGTGCCATGGCGGCGGCGGGTAAGGCATTCGAGCAGGCGGACGGAATGGTTCGGCGCTGGCCCTTGGCGGGCATCGCCCTGCTCGTCCTGGCGGCCCTGTTCGGAGGGCTACTGCTCGCCGGCTCGCCGCCATGACAGTCGCGACAGACCAGCGCCGGTCGCACGGCGCGCTCATTTCCTGGCCCGTCGCCGGCAGGTGTTGTCTTGATACCATGCACGCATTACTGTCAGGAACCATGATATGAGAGCCTTGACGTTCGCGGCACTCCTTGCCCTCTCCTCCGGCGGCTGCACCGTCGGACCGGACTATGCGCGCCCCGACGTGCAGACGCCGGCAGCCTGGAGAATCGACCTGCCGACAGCTGCCGATGTTGCGAACACGAAATGGTGGGAGCAGTTTGGCGATCCGGTCCTCGACGAGCTGATCGAGACCGCGCTGCGCGAGAACCTCGACGTGCAGGTCGCGGCCGCGCGCATCGACCAGTTCATCGGCAACCTGCGCGCCACCGATTCGCAGGCCTACCCGCAACTCGGCTACAGCGCCGACATCAGCCGTTCCAGAGCGAGCCGCGAAGGCCAGCCGCCGATCCCCCCCGGGGTCAATCCGAATTTCGCGCTGTACCAGACAATGCTGGGGGCCTCCTGGCAACTCGATCTGTTCGGTCGCGTGCGGCGCCTCAGCGAAGCCGCCCAGGCGCAGGTGTATGCCAGCGAACAGGCTCAACGCGGCGTCGTGCTCACACTGGTGTCGGGCGTCGCGACCAGCTACATCTCGTTGCGTACGCTCGATGCGCAACGCGAGATCGCCCGGACGACCGCGCAGAATTTCGGCGAGACCTTGAGGATTTTCGAATTGCGTTTCAAGTCCGGCCTGGTGTCGAAAACGGAA
>JAYRNU010000004.1:0-7134 GCA_041912015.1 Thiobacillus sp.
CAAAAAGCCCGGGCCAGCGGTGGTTCAGGCGGGTCAGGCCAAAAGCGCGCACGAACGAGCGCCATGGCGTCGGGATCGCCCGTCGCCCGCCGCCTTGTTCGCTGCCGTCCAGGTTGGTCAGCAGCCCGCCCACCATCCCGATGCCTGGGTCGCTCTGCAGGACCTCCAGCAGACGTTTCAGCGACCCTGGGCCCAGAATGCAGTCAGGGTTGAGGAACAATAGAAAAGCCTGCGTCGCAAGCCCTGTCCCGACATTGCATGCGGCAGCAAACCCCAGGTTTTTCCCCACGAGGTGCATCACCAGTCGTCCCTCGCCGGGGAACTGCCTGGCCAGGTCGCTCATGCTCGAATCGGACGAATCGTTGTCGATGACGATGACCTGCTCGGCCTGCGACAGCGCCGTACGGACGCACTCGAGCAGCAGCGCGCCGGCATTGTAGTTGACGATGACTACGGATACAGGCTGGAGAGGGTCGCCCAAGGTAGAGTCCAAGTGTTTTCGATACGCCGGGGGAGTGGCCACAGCCTGAAAGTTGTTCCGTGTTTGATTGGAGGCAGTCTCAGGATTGATCAAACCTTCCCATTCGCCCCGTGAGACCGTGAACGATCCCCCGCGACATCATCCACCAGTGCTGGTGTCGGGGTCGGGCGAACAAGGAATAGGCGCCGTACTTTAGCAACAATCGCCATCCGTCCGCGATTTTCCAGTTCCAGGGCATCCCCGACTCACAGTACAGGCGCACGGCATTGCGAAAATGGTAGTAGTGGCGAAGCGGGCTATGACTCGAGACCTTGCGCCCGAAAACCTTGATCGGATCCTCGCCAAGGCCATGCTGCATCCTTGCACCACAGACCCCGAACGACTGGAATCCTGCCTGCCTGGCACGCATGCCCCATTCGATGTCGACGTAGTCGATGAACAGGTCTTCGCGCATGCCGCCTACCATATCGAGGGTTTGCATTGGAATCAGGCTGCCGGAGGCGATCAGGTAGTCGACTTCGACCACGGCATGCGGGCTGCTGCAGGCCTGACGCTTGACCGATACCCCCTGGATCCGGATGAATGGCGGCGGATTGTCCTGCCGCTTGTCTGTATAGCGCGGACCGATGGCCGCGACGGCAATGCCCGCCAAGGACTTGGCGGTTGCGACGTCGGCAAGTCTTGAAACCATGTCCGGGGCAGGCTCGCTGTCCTGGTCGAACAGCATGACGAATGCGGCACCTGACTGACGGGCGATTCCGATCCCGACGTTCTGGGCTGCCGCAATGCCGAGGTTTGAAGGCAGGCGGACCACCTTGCACCATGCGTTCGAACTCAATTCCGGGTCGATATGGCCCGCGGTGTCGAAATTCGAGCCATTGTCGACGACGATGACCTTGTCGAGCTGCGGCCTGAGCGCCCGCAGCAGCACCCCCAGCGCTGCCGGATCCGGCTCATAGGTCACGACTACGCCAACTACCACGGCACCATCCTTGGAAATTTGCTCGGTTCTTCAGCCAGAACCTTCGAATGTTGAAGAAGAAACGATTTGCGCGGGGACGTGCCAGGCCGCCATCCGCGCGGCGGCGTCTGTGCCGGCTGTCCGGCGGGCATTCTGGGGCATCGGCATCTCGTCGTCAAAGACGCCCTGGACCCATGCCGGCCGGGTCCAGATGCCGGGACATCCAGCAGTCCGGCGGGCGCATGCGGAACCCGGCGCAACAATACCTGTCTGCCACTGGCCGGATGCTGCCGGATCGGAGAAAAGCAGGGGCGCTTCCTGGCAAGGCGTGATCCGGATGCGCTTCGGTATCCCAATTCGTGTCAGGCCAAATAAAAGTACAATGATTCATTTGATTTTTTAGGGAAAGCCTTGTCGTCCAAACATAACATCGGTGAAATCCTGATCGAGCGGAGGGCGCTGGAACGTTCGAATCTGCTCGCTGCGCTCAAGCTCCAGAAGGACGGCGGGGGGGGCGAGCGCCTGGGGGCCATTCTGGTCAGACAGGGCTGGGTTGCGGAGCGGACGCTCTATGAGGCATTGTCGACGCAGCTGGGCATTCCTTTGGCAGGCGCCGACGATTATCCTGCCCTGCCCCTGTTCGAGGACCTGGTGTCGACCCGTTTTGTCGAGGAAGCACGCGCCCTGCCCGTGCGCGAGGATGCGAACCAGCTGGTGCTGGTGATGGCCGACCCGCTCGATCGCTACGTCATCGATGCATTCGGGCTGGTATCCGGCCGGAAAATTGCCGTGCTGCTTGGATTGCCCAGCGAGATCGAAGCTGCCTTCAATCGGCTTTATGTTGCGGGGCGCAGCAACATCGGGCAGATCGTCGGCGAGATCGAGGGACCGGTCGAGCTGGAGGAGAGCAGCGACGTCCAGCATCTCAAAGACCTGGCGAGCGAAGCGCCGGTGATCCGGGTGGTGAGCCTGATCATGGAGCGGGCCCTGGAGGCGAGGGCTTCGGACATCCATGTCGAGCCGTTCGAGAATCGCCTGATCGTGCGCTTCCGGGTCGATGGCGTGATGCAGGAAGTCGAGTCGCCGCCACGCCGTCTGGCTGCGGCAGTGATTTCGCGCATCAAGATCATGGCCAACCTCGACATCGCCGAGCGCCGCCTGCCTCAGGATGGCCGCATCAAGCTCCGGACGAAGAACAAGGAAATCGACCTGCGCGTTTCCACCGTGCCGACCATGCACGGCGAAAGCGTGGTGATGCGGGTGCTGGACAAGGGCGGCGTTCCGCTCAACTTCGATACCCTGGGATTCGATCCCGCAACGCTCAAGATTTTTCTCGACGCACTCACCCAGCCGCACGGCATCGTGCTGGTGACCGGTCCCACCGGCAGCGGCAAGACCACGACCCTCTATACCGCGCTGCAGCTGCTGAACAAGCCGGACGTCAAGATTCTGACCGTGGAAGACCCGGTCGAATACCAGATGGAGGGGATCAACCAGATCCAGGTCAAGCCGCAGATCGGGCTGACGTTTGCCAACGCCTTGCGTTCCATCGTGCGCCAGGATCCGGACGTCATCATGATCGGCGAGATCCGCGACCTGGAAACGGCCGAGATCGCGGTGCAGTCGGCACTCACCGGGCACCTCGTGATCTCCACGCTGCATACCAACGATGCCCCCAGCACGGTGAACCGTCTGCTCGACATGCAGGTCGAGGACTACCTGCTGACGTCCACCGTGAACGGCATCCTCGCCCAGCGCCTGGTACGCTCGCTGTGCAAGGCCTGCAGCGAACCGTACGAGCCGCTGCCCGAGGTCGTCGAGGAGTTCGAGCTCAGGCGGTACGCCGGCGACGGCCCCATCGTGATGCGCCGCCCCGTGGGCTGCGAGGCGTGCGGCGGCACCGGCTACGCCGGTCGTCTCGGCATCATGGAAATGATGCCGATGACCGACTCGATTCGCAGTCTGGTCATGCGTCATGCCGTGTCGTCCGAGATTCGCCGGCAGGCCATCGAGGAGGGGATGCAGACCCTGTACGAAGACGGTCTGCGCAAGGTCCTCGCGGGGATCGTGACCCTCGACGAAGTGCTGCGCGTGACCCGGGAAGAATGACATGCCCATGTTCCAGTACAAGGCCGTAGACGCGCAGGGCGACATCCTCGAAGGCGAGATGGATGCGCGTGCTTCGAATTTCGTGGCGGAGCATCTGCAGGCCCAGGGCTACATCCCGATCCACATCGAGGAGGCCGATGCGGGAGGCGGCGGAAGCTGGCTGGCCGGTATCGGACGCGCACGCGTCAGTCAGGACGACATTGCCATGGTGACGCGCGAGATCGCCACACTGCTGCGCGCCGGCCTGCCGCTCGACCGCGCCGTCGAAGTCGTGATCAACCTGTCGGCCAATGAAGAGGTCGCTGAAATTCTCGGCGACGTGCGCAAGGAAGTTCGCGGCGGTTCCTCGCTCTACGCCGCGATGGAGGCGCAAAAGGGCGTGTTTTCCCGCTTCTACCTCAACATGATCCGCGCGGGAGAGGCCGGCGGGGCACTGGAGGTCGTCATGGTCCGCCTGACCGAGTTCATGGAACGTGCCAAGGAACTCCGGGAGACCGTCAAGTCGGCACTGGTCTACCCGGCGATACTGGTCATGGTTGCAGTGATCTCGGTCATCGTCCTGCTCATATTCGTCGTGCCGCAGTTCACCCAGATGTTCGAGGAATCGGGCAAGGCCCTGCCGTTGCCGACCCAGATCGTCATCGCTGCCGGCGAGTTCTTCCAGTCCTG
The DNA here is from genome assembly GCA_041912015.1 of Thiobacillus sp. GTDB lineage: Bacteria > Pseudomonadota > Gammaproteobacteria > Burkholderiales > Thiobacillaceae > Thiobacillus. Next base: position 4,221 of record JAYRNU010000004.1, read on the forward strand.
GTGGTGGGCGGTGCTGGGCGGCGTCGTCGCGTTGTATCTGTTGTTCCGGCGCCAGATGGCCGACCCAGACGGCCGCTATCGCTGGGACGAACGTTTTCTTGGTCTGCCGCTGGTCGGCGATCTCATCGCAAAGATCGAAATGGCCCGCTTCTCCCGGACCCTGGGAACCTTGCTCGACAATGGCGTGTCTCTGCTGGGCGCTTTGTCCATCGTCAAGGAAACCATGAGCAACAGCGTCATGGCCGAACGACTTGACGAGGTGGCGACCAAGCTGCGTGAAGGGAAGGGGCTGGGCACACCGCTCCTGGAAGCCGAGGTCTTTCCGAAGCTGGGTGTACACATGGTCATGGTCGGCGAGGAAACCGGGCGCCTGTCCGAAATGCTGATCCAGGTCGCCGACGTGTTCGATCGTGAAGTGCAGGCTGCGGTCAAACGCACGCTGAGCCTGCTGGAACCCGCGCTGATCCTGGGCTTGGGCCTCGTCATCGGCGCGATTATCATGTCCATTCTGGTGGCCATCCTGAGCGTCAATGAACTGGCGGCTTGACCGCTGAACCCCTCCGGCCGGTCACGGATGCTGGCCGGAAGGATGCATCAGGTATCAATCTTTGCAAACTGGAGCTCAATTTATGTCGTTCAAACTCAAATCAGCGAAGGCGCTGCGCGGCTTCACACTGCTCGAACTGCTGGTCGTACTGGTGATCCTGGGCATGCTGGCGGCTTTGGCTGGGCCGCGGGTCATGAAGTACATCGGCAGTTCGAAAACCGATACCGCAAAGCTTCAGATCGAGGAGCTGGCTTCCGCGCTCGACATGTACAAGCTCGAGGTCGGACGCTATCCCAATACCCAGGAGGGCCTGCAGGCCCTGGTCGAGTCGCCCGGCGGCGCGACCAACTGGAATGGCCCTTACCTGAAGAAAAAGAGCGTTCCCAAGGATCCCTGGGGTGCCGACTATCACTATGAATCACCGGGCCAGCACGGCGCCTTCGACATCAGCACGTTTGGCGCGGATGGACGGGAAGGGGGCGAGGGCGAGGACAAGGATGTCGTGAGCTGGTGAGAATCCGCCCAAACGGTTTCACCCTGCTGGAATTGCTCGTCGTGCTGGCATTGCTGGCGCTGGCCTATGCCATGGTCCCGCCGATGTTCAATATCGGCGGCTCAACCGCCGAACTCAAGGCCGCCGCGAGACAGGTCGCGGCCGGATTACGAAAGGCACGATCCCAGGCGATCGCCAGCCACGGAGAGGCAACCCTGACGCTCGATGTCGAATCGCACAGTTTCGTGCTGAGCGGGGACGACAAACGCAGGACCTTGCCGCGCCAGGCGGAAATCAGTGTCTACACGGCCCAGGGAGAGGTCGTTGACGCCACTACCGCCGCGATCCGCTTCTTCCCCGATGGCAGTTCCACCGGCGGCCGGGTGACCCTGGCCATGGGCGAACGCAAGTACCTCGTCGATGTCGACTGGCTGACCGGCCAGACAGAAATCCTGGATACGCCGTGAAACGGTCCTGCCGGGGCTTTTCCCTGCTCGAGGTGCTGGTTGCCTTCATCATCCTCGCCATGGCGCTGGGGGTGCTGATGCGCATCTTCTCGGGCGGGCTCGGAAATATCGGCCTGGCCGAGCATTACAGCAAGGCCGTGACGATTGCGGAAATGAAACTGGCCGCGATCGGGGTCGAGGCACCGCTGGCAGAAGGCGAGAATGCGGGGGAGGAGCAGGGCTATGCCTGGCGGACCTCGGTCCGACGGTATGCGCAAGAAACCTCCCCCGTGGAGCCGACGGCCCTGTTGCTCGATCTCTATGAGGTCGAGGTCACCGTGAACTGGGATGATCCCAGCGCCCCGCGGGGCCTGCGATTGGTGACCTTGCGTGCGGCGCCCCGTTCATGAACCCGATGCGCCGGGCACAAGGCTTCACCCTCCTCGAACTGCTCATCGGCATGACCCTGGTCGGTTTCATCCTGACCTTGCTGTTCGCGGGATTGAGTCTCGGATTGCGGAGTTGGGAGGCGGGCGAGCAGCGCATGGTGTCCTCCTCCCGGCAGGCGATCATCATCGATTTCATTCGCCGGACCCTGGAACAGACCTATCCCCTGACCTGGCGGGTAGACAATGAGGATCAGTTGGCCTTCGCCGGGGAGCGCGAATCGTTGAGGATGGTCGGGCCTTTGCCGATGCACGAAGGCGCCGCCGGCAATTTTCTGATTGCCCTCGACCTCGGACCGGGCGAGAGCGGGCGCGGCACCGATCTGGTGATGCGCTGGCAATTGCCCGACGCGCGGGAGTCGGGCTTTGATGCCTTGGAGGAAGCCAAGCCCAAAGTGCTTGCAAAAGCCGTCAAGGAGCTGAACTTTTCCTACTTCGGGGCAGAAAGCGAGACCGACGAGCCCACGTGGCACGATCAATGGGTGCACCAGAAGACGCTGCCCGAGCTGGTCCGCATGCGGGTGACGCTGGAAAATGATCAGACATGGCCCGACATCGTCGTCGCAACGCCGCTCAGGACGGAATGAGCATGCATCTGGCTAGGCGGTTTTCAGCCGGCGGTGCGGTCCGGGGTCAGCGCGGCGTCGCGCTGGTCCTCGTGCTCTGGGTCGTTACCCTGCTCGCGGTCATAGCGGGCAGCTTTGTCTATGGTGCCCGCAACACGGCCCTGTCCACCGGCAATCAGGTCTCCGACGCAAAAGCCCGCGCACTGGCCGATGCGGGCATCTATCGCGGCTTGTACGAGCTTGCCAAGCCGGCGACCGACGGTGCGCACTGGCAGGCTGATGGCAGGACGCACAGCTTCGGCCTGGATGATGGCGAGATCAGCGTGGTCATGCGCGATGAGACGGCCAGGATCGATCTCAATACCGCGAGCGACGAACTGCTCAAGGGCCTGTTGCTGTCCGCCGGCCTCGAGGAC
>JAYRNU010000005.1:0-26356 GCA_041912015.1 Thiobacillus sp.
GAACTCGCACGCCTGCCCGATGACGATGGGGCCGGCGCCGATGATGAGGATGCTCTTGAGGTCAGTGCGCTTGGGCATGATCGGCCATCAGCTTGATAAATCGGTCGAACAAATAGCTCATGTCGTGCGGGCCGGGACTGGCTTCAGGATGGCCCTGGAAGCTGAATGCGGGCGCATCGGTCCGCGCGATTCCCTGCAGCGAACCGTCGAACAGGGAGACATGCGTACTGCGCAGGTTCGCGGGCAGCGTCGACGCGTCGACCGCGAAGCCGTGATTCTGGCTGGTGATCGCCACCCGGCCGCTGTCGAGATCCTTGACCGGATGGTTTGCGCCGTGGTGGCCGAACTTCATTTTCACGGTCTTGGCGCCCGAGGCAAGCGCCAGCAGCTGGTGGCCGAGGCAGATGCCGAATGTCGGCACGCCTGCGGCGACGAGCTCGGCGATCGCGCGAATCGCATAGTCGCAGGGCTCGGGATCGCCGGGGCCGTTGGAGAGAAAAATGCCATCCGGCTTCAGCGCCATCGCATCCGCCGCAGAGGTGGCCGCCGGTAGAACGGTCAACCGGCAGCCTCGCTCGGCAAGCATGCGCAGGATGTTCCGCTTGACGCCATAGTCGAATGCCACGACATGAAACCGCGGCTCAACCTGCCGGCCATAGCCGCGTCCCAGCTTCCATTCGGTCTCGTCCCACTCATACGCGGACGACGTGGTGACCACGCGAGCCAGGTCCATGCCGGCCAGCCCCGGGAATGCCCGCGCGGCGGCGTGCGCGGCCGATTCGTCCACCGCCCCGGCCATGATGCAGCCGCTCTGCGCACCCTTTTCGCGCAGGATGCGGGTCAGGCGCCGCGTATCGATATCGGCTATCGCCACGATGTTCTGGCGCTTGAGGTAGTCCGGCAGCGACTGGTCCGCGCGGAAGTTGGAATGCATCCGCGGTACGTCCCGCACCACCAGGCCTGCGGCATGAATGCGATCCGCTTCGACGTCCTCGGCATTGATGCCGGTATTGCCGATGTGCGGATAGGTCAGCGTCACGATCTGGCGCGAATAAGAAGGATCGGTGAGTATTTCCTGATACCCGGTCAACGCGGTATTGAATACCACTTCACCGGAGGTGATGCCGTCAGCGCCGATGGACAGGCCGCGAAAAACCGAACCGTCAGCTAGAACAAGGATGGCGGGCTGGACACGAGACAAAGAAAACTCCGCAAGACGTATGGGCGTGGCACGGGTGACAAAATTCAGGCGAGCCGCTTGCGCGAACCCGCCTGAACTTGAATGCCGCGATTGTAGCCGATCCGGTATCCGGCTTCAATGCTTCGGCGCCGGATCTGCCCCGGCTCAGGGATGCAGATGATCCAGCCCGCCGTCCATGTCGAGTTCGGTCAGTTCGGTGAATCCGCCGATGCAGGTGCCGTCGACCACGATCTGGGGAACGGTGCGGGCGCCGTTGGTCACGACGACGAATTCCTTCATCGCCTCGCGGTCAAGATCGATGCGGACTTCGTCGTAGCCGATGCCGCGCTTGTCGAGGAAGGCCTTGGCCTTGACGCAGACGGGGCAGGTACCGGTGCTGTAAACCTTGACTGCTTTCATGGTGTGTTCCTGTCTCAAGAAGGACGGTCGTTATTTCAGATTCAAGACGTCGCGCATGTCGTACAAGCCCGGCGTACGCCCCTGCAGCCACTTCGCTGCGCGCAGCGCGCCCTGTGCGAACGTGGCGCGGCTGCTGGCCTTGTGCGTGAGCTCGATGCGCTCGCCGATGCCCGCGAACAGCAGCGTGTGATCGCCGACGATGTCGCCGCCACGCACCGTGGCGAAGCCGATGGTCCCGGGATCGCGCTCGCCGGTCACGCCCTCGCGTCCGTAGACCGCGCAGCTGGCAAGATCGCGATCGATCGCCCGGGCCACCGCCTGCCCCAGTCCCAGCGCCGTGCCCGAAGGCGCGTCGACCTTGTGGCGGTGATGCGCCTCGATGATTTCGATGTCGTAGCCGTCCCGCAACACCTGCGCGGCGAGCTCGGCCAGCTTCATCAGCAGGTTGACGCCCACGCTCATGTTGGGCGCAAACACAATCGGGATGCGCGCTGCGGCCGCCGCGATGCGCGCCTTGCCGGCGTCGTCGAACCCGGTGGTACCGATCACGAGAGGAACCCGCGCCGCGACGCACGCATCGAGATACGCGAACGTGGCTTCGGGGCGGGTGAAGTCGATCAGGGCCTGAGCGCCCTGCAGCGCCGCTGCGGGCTGATCGGTGACCCTCACGCCGCTGGCTGCCCCCCAGGCGGCACCCGCGTCCTGACCCACCAGGGGACTGCCCGGCCGGTCCAGCGCGCCGCAAAGCGTGGCGTCGGCGTCGGCCGTCACCGCCTCGAGCAACGCGCGTCCCATGCGGCCGGACACGCCGGCCAGGGCGATTCGAACGCTCATGGCTTGGCTCCGTGCAGAACCGACAGCACCTTCTCGTCGACGATCAGCCAGCGGCCATCACGCTCGCGCATGCGCAGCTGCTTGACGACCGCGTCGCGATAGCTGTCGGATTGATAGAACTGGTTGAATGTCACGATCACGCTGCCATCGCCCGCCGGTTCGACCGAGGGCGATTCGATCTTGACCTCGATGTTCCGTGCGACCGAAAGCAGCATGCGTTTGCGCTTGACCCAGTCGGCATGGCTGCCTCCCCCCTGCGGAATGAAGCCGGGATCGTAGGCAGCGAAGTAGGCCTCGTCGTCGCGCTGCGACCAGGCATTCGCCCAGGCATGCAGGGCCTTGAGCACAAGCTGGTCTTCAACGGCCGCGGGTGTAGTCGCGGTCGCAGCCGGTTCGGGAAAAGCCGGCATGACATCGGGCTTGATCTGCGCCACGTCGGTTTCGGGTTGCAGGCTCAGTTCGCCAGACGTGTGCCGATCCTTGGGCGGCGTCGCTTCCTTTGCAGGCGTCAGCGGCGGCACGATGCTGGTTGCGGTGGACATCGGCGCACGCGGCTTCGGCGCTGGCGTCGCGACTGTGGCCGAGGCGACTGCAGGCGTTGACGCCTGGACAGTGAATGCCTTGGCTGGCTCTTGCGGCTCGGACACCGGGGCAGGCTTGGCCCCGGACGGGACGGATTCAGGGGAAGCAGCGGCAACGGCCGGTCGGGTCATCGACGATGCGGCCGGCTCAGCGGGCGATGCTGCCTGCCCGCCCGGTTCGGCAGCCGCCGTCATGGCCGGCTTTTCCGCTGCCGCCTCCGGCCTGGTCGGCGGGGTCGATCCGGATGCCTGCGCAACAGGCGCCGCATCCGGCAGGTCGCGTTCGATGCGGACCAGGGTATCACCTTCGAAGAACAGCGAGACACGCCGCTGCTCGGCCAGATTGCCCGCTTGGTAATACATGTACACGTAATCCCAGCGGTTGTTGTGGAACGGGTCATCCAGCAGCGGGGTGCCGAGCAGGAAACGCACTTGCGAACGATTGAGCCCGGTCTTCAGACGGGCGATGTTTTCCTGATCGAGCGCGTTGCCCTGCTGCACATCGATCCGATGGGGCTTTAAGCTGAACTTGTAGCTGGAACATCCGGCAATCAGGCTCACAAACAGAGCGGAAATCAGGAAACGACGCATGGCCAATAAACCGGATGAGTTGGGACAAAGGGAAAAAAACGTATCATAACGTATTCGCGTTCCCATTCTGGAGCCCCTGTTGAGCAATCCCTCCGACCTCAAGAACATCGGTCTCAAGGCCACGCTGCCACGCCTGAAAATTCTCGATTTGTTCGAGCAGAGCGACAAGCGCCACATGACGGCCGAAGAGGTCTACCGGCTGCTGACCGATGAAGGGCAGGACATCGGTCTGGCCACCGTCTACCGGGTCCTGACCCAGTTCGAGCAGGCCGGGCTGCTGATGCGCCACCACTTCGACAGCGACAAGGCGGTGTTCGAACTCAACCAGGGCGACCACCATGATCACCTGGTCTGCCTGCAATGCGGCAAGGTCGAGGAGTTCTTCGACAGCGAAATTGAAAAGCGCCAGCAGCGTATCGCCAAGGAACGCGGCTTTGCAATCCACGACCACTCGCTGCAGATCTATGCCGACTGCATCAAGCAGGACTGCCCCAACCGCAAGCGCGGCGACCCGCGTCACCGTTCCTGAAACCTATTCCGGCTCGAGCCAGGGCCGGATCGCCGCACACAGTTCGGCCACGCCCTCGACCAGACGCGGCGTCAGGCGATGCAGCCGGTCGGCATCCACCCGCACGAACGCCTGATCCCTGACCGCCGGCAGACGCGCAAAGCGCTGCCAAGTCTGCCGCATGTCGGGCGCGTCGCTGCCGCTCACGATCACGGCTGGCGAACGCCGCAGCACCGCCTCGAGCGACACCACCGGAGACAGCGCATCAAGATCGGCAAAGATGTTGCGCGCGCCGCACAATGCCAGCGCATCGCTGATCCAGTGGGTCCCGCCGACCGTCATCAGCGGGCGATCCCAGACCTCGTAGAAAACGGCAAGCGGTGGTATCCGTCTGGGATGCACCTGCATCGCGGCAAGCCGGGCGGAAAAATCCCGTGCCGCGATCTCCGCTTCGCCGGCATGGCCGCTCGCCTGGCCGAGCAGTCGCAGCAGACGCGTCACATCGTCGAGTCGGGTGGCCTGGGTGTGCAGCACGGGAAAGCCCATCCGGGTCAGGGCATGGATGTCCATGGCGCGGTTTCCGCCCACCCAGACGACCACCAGGTCCGGCCTCAGTGCCAGGATGCGCTCGGTATTGACGCGGCTGTAATCGCCGACGCGCGGCAGCGCCCGGGCTGCCGGCGGAAAATCGCTCGCACTGTCGACGCCGATCACCTGTTCGCCAGCACCGACCGCAAACAGCAGTTCGGTCAGGTGGGGCGACAGCGAAACGATACGTTGCGGCGGATGCCCGAACTCAAGGACCTGCCCGGCGTCGTCGACGATCCGGACCGGGGCGGCCCCTGCCGAAAGCGCCAGCAGCAGACCGATCCAGAATGCGGTGCAGCGGATCACTTCGCGGCCAGGTTGCCGCCATGGAAGACCAGCGTCGCCCGCCTGCCCTCGAAGCGCAATCGCGTCAGCGAGGCACTGGCCACTTCGATCCGGTAGGCGTTCTCCAGCGGAATCTGCAGCGCCCAGGCCAGCGCCATTCGCATGACGCCGGCGTGCCCGACGATCAGCACGTGCTGGCCGGCGTGTCGCGCGAGGACATCCTCGATGCCGGCAGCGACCCGGGCATGGAAATCTGCCAGCGGCTCGGCGCCTGCCGGGCGCGCGTGGAGCGGATCTGCCTTGAACCGGGCCAGGGAGCCGGGCGCCGCCTGCTCGATCTCGGCGGCTGACTTGCCTTCCCAGATGCCGAATCCGACCTCCTTGAGCCGCTCGTCGAGCGCCAGCGGCAGGCCATGCCGCTCGGCCAGCAACTCGGCAAACGCGCGGCAGCGCGCCAGCGGCGACGACACGATCTGCGACCACGGCACCGACGCGCCGATCGCGTCATGCATCTGCAGCCAGCCCTTTTCCGACAGCGGGTCGTCGATCTGGCCGCGATACCTGCGTCCGCCGACGGGTTCGCCATGGCGCATCAGGTCCAGCGTGACGGTCACGCCAGCAATACCAGGTTGTCGCGGTGAATGAGCTCCGGCTCGTCCATGTAGCCGAGTTCGGCCTCGATCGCGCTGCTCGGCTTGCCGGCAATGCGGCGCGTCTCGGCAGCGCTGTAATTGACCAGCCCGCGGGCAATTTCAAGGCCGTCGACATCGACCACCGCCACCACCTCACCGCGCTCGAATTCGCCGGTCACGCCCTTCACGCCGACCGGCAGCAGGCTCTTGCCCTCTTCCCGCAGGGCCCGCACCGCGCCGGCGTCGAGCACCACGCCGCCGCGCATTTGCAGATGGTCGGCCAGCCACTGTCGCCGTGCCGCCAGCGGCGCCTGCCGCGCCACCAGCTGGGTGCCGATGGCCTCCCCCGTCGCCAGCCGCAGCAGCACGCGTTCCTCACGCCCGCTGCAGATCACGGTGTGGGCCCCGCTGCGCGCTGCGCGCTTGGCCGCGAGAATCTTGGTCAGCATGCCGCCGGTGCCGACGAGGCTGCCTGCTCCGCCTGCCATCCGCTCGAGATCGGGGTCGCCGGCGTGGGCGTCCATCACCAGCGTGGCATCGGGCGCCTTGCGCGGGTCGGCGGTATACAGGCCGGGCTGGTCGGTCAGGATGATCAGGCAGTCGGCTTCGATCAGGTTGGTCACCAGCGCACCGAGGGTGTCGTTGTCGCCAAGGCGTATCTCGTCGGTGGCCACGGTATCGTTTTCGTTGATGATCGGCACCACCCGCATCTCGAGCAGCGTGCGCAGGGTGGTACGGGCATTCAGGTAGCGCGTGCGATCGGCCAGGTCTTCGTGGGTCAGCAGCACCTGGGCGGCATGCAGGCCGTGGGCGCGGAATATCGATTCGTAGGCCTGCACCAGTCCCATCTGGCCGACGGCCGCGGCGGCCTGCAGTTCGTTGACCGCCTTCGGCCGCTTCTTCCAGCCGAGCCGGGCGACGCCTTCGGCGATCGCACCGCTGGACACCAGCACCACCTCCTTGCCTTGCCGGGCCAGCGCCGCAATCTGCTCGGCCCAGCGCGACAGCGCGTCATGGTCGAGCCCACGGCCCTCGGCGGTCACGAGACTGGAGCCGACCTTGACCACGATGCGGCGTGCGTGCCTGACGACGGAGGGGTTCATCGCGCGGCCCGCCGCAGACTCTTCACGGCCTCCTCGCGGTCACGGATGCGGATGCCGTCGCGACAGAAATGATCCTCGAACAGGGCCTTCTGGTAGGACAGCAGCGAGCGCATCTTGATGCCCTCCCAGCCGGCATTGCGTGCCTTCGACCAGGTGCCGTCCGGATGGCCATAGGCATACAGACGGCGCTCGCCCGTTTCGCAGCGCATCCCCTCGAAGGAGACATTCGTCGCCCCGCCCGTCGTCTCGATGACGACGGTGTAGCGGATGGTCAGGTCGGTCCCGACGCTGATCGACTGCGCATCGACGAAATAGCGGTTGCGCGTCACCGACGAAACGTTGAACGGAATCAGGTTTTCCTGCTTGGGATAAGGCGGCAATTCCGCTGCCACCTCGACCCAGGGCTTGTCCTCCTCGAAATTGCGCTCGAAATCGATCCATTCGGCTTGCGCGACCAGGGGCAAGCTCAACAACAAGGCAGTGAGGATTTTCATGCCCGGCATTTTATTGATTCGATTGCGCGCTGTCTGCAACAAAGATGTGGGCAGGTCGTCCGATGGCCGGAGAGACATCCAGCTGGGATAGAATCCCGAGCTTTCCATCATCCGCCCGGCAAACCAGCCCAGGCTGAGCCGACCCTGCCCGATCGACATGTTGCCCGCCTCTCTGAAGCGCTATGCCTGGCTTTCCATCGCTGCCGCCCTGGCCACCATCCTGCTCAAGGGGTGGGCCTGGTGGCTCACCGGCTCGGTGGGCCTGCTGTCCGACGCGCTCGAATCCTTCGTCAACCTGGCCGGGGCGATGATGGCGCTGGCCATGCTGTCGCTGGCCGCCACGCCGGAAGACGAGAATCATCAGCATGGCCACGGCAAGGCGGAATATTTCTCGAGCGCGTTCGAAGGCCTCCTCATCCTCATTGCCGCGGCGAGCATCGGCTATGCCGCCATCGACCGCCTGCTCGACCCGAAACCGCTGGAGGCCGTGGGCATCGGCCTGGCGGTGTCCGCGATCGCGTCGATCATCAACCTCGCCACCTCGCGCATCCTCATGGACGTGGGCCGCAAGCACAAATCCATCACGTTGGAAGCCGATGCCCATCACCTGATGACCGATGTCTGGACTTCCGCGGGCGTTATCGCCGGGGTCGGACTGGTCTGGCTGACGGGATGGCTCTGGCTCGACCCGGTGATCGCGCTGCTGGTGGCCCTGAACATCGTGTGGACGGGCTGGCAGCTGCTGCAGCGCTCTGCGGCCGGATTGATGGATGTGGCCATTCCGGCCGAGGAAATCAGTGCGATCGAGGCCGTGCTGGACGGCTACCGCCGGCAGGGGCTCGACTTTCACGCCCTGCGCACGCGCCAGGCCGGCGCCCGCGGGTTCGTTTCACTGCATGTGCTGGTGCCGGGTTCCTGGAGCGTCCAGCGTGGCCATGACTGGTCGGAGCGCATCGAGGCCGATATTCGGCAGGCCGTTCCCAATACCCACATCACCACCCATCTCGAACCGATCGAAGATCCCGTCTCCCAGGCCGACCAGCATCTGGATCGCCTGGATGGCGAAGCATGATGCCTGGTCAGCCGCGTGGGCGGCTTCCGTGATCGGCACCATCGGGCCACAAGGCTAGGGTGTCGTGTTCTTGCGCATGCCGCGGATCAGCATGCCGTATGCCACCAGGTTGACTGTCACGACCACGCCACCCAGCAGCTGCTGCACTGGCACGCTCAGGTTCTCCGGATAGAGGAGCGGCAGCAGGTAATGCTCGACGAAGCCGCCGCCGTAGACATTGCCGCCGCCAAGTGCGCGCAGACGGTTCTCGACCGGCGTCAGCGGACACAGCCCGCCGCTGAACTCGATCCAGGCACCCCAGGCCGCTGCAGGCAGCTGCAGCCAGATCAGTTTCGGCCAGTGCCGCAGCAGGAACCCGCCTGTCACGACGAAGACGACGAATAGCAGATGCAGCATGACGACTGCATCGGCCAGCATGAGGTTCATGGTTTACGCCCGGACGCGGACCAAAAGCGGCCGGCAATCCGCCCGGATCACTTCCGGTGCTTCTTTTCCGTGCAACGGATGATGGCTTCGTTGGTCTTCAGGGCCAGGCAGTAGCGCAGATCGCCCCTGGGAGGATGCTTCGGCTTGGCCATCTGTGTCTTGGCAGCTGCGGGTGCAGCCTGGCCCGCCGCGCTATCCATCTCGCCGCCCTCTGCGAACGCAATGCCCACCATACAGACGAGTGGCAGAGAAATGAACCAGGTTTTCATGCAATCTCCTTTCATGTGGCACGAGCCGACCGGCCCCTCGCCCTGTTCGCAATAACGGAAGAAACACGACATTTTTTATGGTAGCCAGTCCGCGTCATCGGGAAACGACGCGTTCTGCGGGATGACTGCGGGCCAGTCGAAGGAAGTCGATGCGCGCTGCTGCTTCGTGCCTTGAACAAGCTGCATGACGAACGCAGCCCTCGGCACCTGTCGGAATTCATCAGGCAGGCACACCGCGGTGCCAGCCCTGCCGGTCTTCCTCTGCCGCGCGGAAAAACCGGCTGGCGTTCAGCGACTCAGCGCTGCGGCACCGTCTGGACCGGCACCATGCCGTAAGGCGTGGCGAACATGCTTCCCCAGGTCGGGCCATACGACTGCGGGCTGACCATGGTATTGGCCCAGCCGGTATACATGCCCGGATTCATCGGCATCATGGCGGTATTCCACAGGTTCGGGTTCAAGGGCGCCGTCGCCATGGGAACATAGGTATTCGGATTCAGCATGCCGAGCGCCATCGTCGTCACGTTGGGATCGATCGGCGACGACGCCCAGCGCATGATCTTGTTCGGGTCGGACAGTACCTGGACCATGGCATTGAAGAACTGGGGATCCAGAACGGCCTGCATCCAGGCCATCAAGGTCGCGGGATCCACGAGTCGCGCGTAGTTGCCGTAGGCCCCGGGATCCATCGCGCTGGCCATGGAACGTGCATAGAGATTGGGATCCATCATCGATTTCAACGCAACAGCCAGAAAACCCGGCTCGGAGATCGCATTCATGGCAGCGACCATCTTCTTCGGATCGGCCATCATGTCGGCGTTGTGCCTGAAATCCGACAGGTAGGCGACCCATTCCGCATTGGTCTTGGGCATTCCCTCAACACCTGCCGGGGCCCCTGAGGCCGGTGCAGCGGGGGGAGCCGCAGGAGCAGCCGTCTGGGCGTAGGCCGTCGCGCCGAGGGTGCCGAGGGCCAGGGTCATCAACAGGGGCAGTTTGCGCATGGGTAAATCTCCTCTATTCGTTATGGATAGCCTCGCCCGGGAGGAAAGGTTGACACATTGTGCAATAAAAACCGGGCAATCGGCCTAATACGTTTGCGTAGCGCTCAAACGAGCCGTAAGCCCGACGCCCTGTACCCGATTCAGGCTCGACCCATCAAGCAGGAATGGGTGTTATTGTTGCAGACAAGGCATTGTGCCGGGCATGCGAGCTTAGGGACGCTAGGCAGTCCCCATGGACGTTGGCAGATGGTTCTCCTCGATTCCGATGACTAACCCGGCGCGCCTCGGCGACCATTTCCGTCTTACCTTGTTCACCCATGACACCGCATTGGCGGCCGCAGCAGACGGCGCCGGGATCGAACGCGTCGGCCCCGACCTCGAACGGCACGGAAAGCTCGAGCGCCAGGGCGGAATGGGGCGATGGATCTCCAACCATACGGAGGCAGACCTGTCTCCGGTTTTCGCGCAGCTCAACCGCGCGTCGCATTTCGTTCGCTGCAACCCGCCGCACGCTGGCCTCGCAGTCGAGATCGATCGGCTGATCGCGCTCGGCGCCCAGACCATCATGCTGCCGCACTTCCATACTGCCGACCAGGCAAGGGATTTCGTCCAGGTCGTGGCGGGTCGTGCCACGACGGTGTTGCTCGTAGAGACCGTGCGTTCAGCAACCCAGGTGGCAACGCTGTGCAGGATCGAGGGTGTCGACGAAATCCATTTCGGCCTCAATGACCTGTCGCTGGACCTCGGCGTCAACAACCAGTTTGCGGTCCTGTGCAGCGCCTTCCTCGAAGACGTTTGTGCGGTGCTCGCAGCAGCGGATTTTCCGTTCGCTGTCGGAGGCATCGGCCGCGCACACGACGAATCGCTGCCGGTGCCATCGGACCTCGTTTACGCGCAATATCCACGGCTGGGTGCGAGCGGCGCGCTGCTGTCGCGCGTGTTTTTCAATGGTCTGCAGAAGGCGCAGCTGGGGGAAGAAATCATCAAGACCCGTGAACGGCTGAACTACTGGTCGTCTCAATCCGCAGCATGCCTGCGCGCCGCCCGGGAGGCGCTGCAGGCGCGCGTGCCGGTCCTCACGACCGCGCCCCGGGTCAAGCCATGAGTCCCCGCGTCGACGAAGCGGTAGCTCGCTGGCGCGCGGCTTTCCATGCAGGCCGCCACCAGGAATGCGAGGCCCTGGCCCGGCAACTGGTAGAGGAACAACCCGACGCTGGCAAAGCATGGCAACTGCTCGGCCTGACACGTTTCGCCCGCGGCGACCTGGGGGGCGCGCTTCAGATGCTGCGCCGGGCGGTGTCGCTCGACCCGAATGACGCCTCGATCCGCGACAATCTCGGCATCGTGCTGCAGAGAGCGGGAGATCACGCCGCCGCCCGCGTGGCCTTCAGCGCTGCGATCGCGCTCGCGCCTGGAGCGGCCGGCATCTGGTCGAATGCCGCCGGCAACGAGCTGGACGCGGGCAATCCTGAAGAAGCGCTGCGACTCGCAGAAAAAGCGGTCGCCCTGGCGCCAGGGCAAGCTGCCGTCTGGCTGCAGCGGGGCAACGCATTGGTCGAACTCAGACGCACGAAGGAAGCCCAGCATGCGTTCCGCCAGGCGCTCGCGATCGAGCCGCGCAACAGCGAAGCCCTGCTGAGCCTGAGCTATGGCCTGGCGGCGCAGAATCGTCTGGATGAAGCGCTCGAGGCAGCCACGGCTGCGGCGCGGATCGCCCCCGGCAATTCCCGCATCCAGGTCAGTCTGGGGAGCCTCCGCAACAGCCTGGGCGATTTGAAAGCCGCGGCCCTGCACTATCGCCGGGCGCGTGAACTGGATCCGGCGAATCTCGCGAGCTGGAGCAGCGAGCTCTACTGCCTGGCGCATGACGCGGATAGGACGCCGGAAGCCGTCTTTGAAGCGCACAAGGCCTTCGGCGAGCATGCCGAGCAGCGCTTCCTCGGGCAGGCAATGAACCATGCCAACGACCGGGATCCGGCGCGCCGCCTGCGCGTCGGGGTCTTGTCGGGCGACTTCCGCGATCATCCGGTGGCGCGTTTCCTCGAACCGGTCTGGCGCGAACTGGATCCGTCACGAATCCAGCTGATCGGCTATGACACCCGTCCCGCTGCGGATGCCATGGCCGATCGCCTGCGTGAACTGGCCGATGCATGGACCGACGTGTCGCGATTCTCGGACGAGGAACTCGCGGCGCGGATCCGCTCGGATGGCATCGACATCCTGATCGACCATTCGGGTCACACGGCCGGTAACCGGCTCGGCGTCTTCGCCCGCAAGCCGGCCCCGGTCCAGGCCATGTGGGTCGGTTATCCGGGAACCAGCGGCCTTGCCGCGATGGACTACCGCCTGGTGGACCCGGTCCTGGCACCGCCGGGGCAACTCGATGCCCTGTTCACCGAAAAGCTGGCTTATCTGCCGACCATGCTGGTGTTCGGCAAACCCGAGCAATTGCCCGAGGTGGGGCCGTCGCCGTTCGTGCAAAACGGTTTTGTCACGTTCGGCAGCTTCAACCGGATGAACAAGCTCAGCGATCACGTCGTCACGCAGTGGGTGGCAATCCTGCAGCGCAACATCGGGTCGCGGCTGATCGTCGGGGCGGTGACCGACGAATCCGTTGCCGCTGCCCTGCAGGCTCGGTTCCGGGTCGCCGGCATCGCGCCCGGTCGCGTCACATTCCTCCCGCGCATGGATCTGGCAGGCTATCTTGCAGCGCATGCGAGAATCGACCTGCTGCTCGATGCCTTCCCATGGACCAGCGCGACGACGGCCCATTTCGCCCTCTGGATGGGCGTCCCCACGCTGACGCAGGCCGGTGAGTCACTGCCCGCGCGTCTGGGTGCCGCCACCATGACGGCGGCCGGGCTCGATGAATTCATTGCCGGATCGTCAGCTGAATATGTCGAACTGGCCGCGCACTGGGCAACACGCGCCGATGAGCTTCAGCGGATCCGCCAATCGCTGCGCAGCCGCCTCGAGTCGCAGCGGCAGCAGCTTCCGGTGCAGGTGGCGCGCGCGCTGGAAGCACGTTTGCGCCAGATGTGGCGGCGCTGGTGCGAAGGCCTTCCGGCTTGCGTGCTGAGTTGAGCTGCGGCTGCATTCGTACCCGCAGCCACGATTCCCCGATACTGAAACCCTGGAGGATACATGGCAAACGATGGCAAGAAGGACGCACAGACGGTCTCATCGGACGGCCGCATGCTGCGCGACCTGATCGACGGCGTCCGCATTCACGAGATGTCCAACATCGTCACCCGCAATGGTGTCACGACCGAGGTGGTGCGACCCGAGTGGGAGATCGGGCACCTCGACGTCCGGCACATGATTCACGTGTCGCTGCTTCCCCATGCGGTTTCCGCCTGGCATTGCCATCATCTTCAGACCGACCGCATCTTCGTCACCGAAGGAATGCTCAGGGTCGTGTTGTTCGATGATCGGGAAGGATCGCCGACGCAGGGCAGGGTCAACGAGCTCCACCTCAACCGGATGCGCCCGTCGACGCTCCTGATCCCGCCTTATGTCTGGCACGGGATCCAGAACCTCGAGAATCAGCGCAGCGGGTTCATCAACTTCTTCGACCATGCCTATTGCTACGAGAATCCCGACGAATGGCGCCTGCCGGTCGACACCGACCTCATTCCCTATCGGTTTGCACGCTGTTGAACCAACACCGTGCGGGCGCGGTCGATCGTCATGGGCGGGGCGTATCGATGCATCCTCTGTCGCGGCAGCAGGTCATCGAAGAAGCCGCCGCATGATATGCTTCGGCCGAACCTGCCGGGATGCCCCGTCCGCGGACATCCGGCCTTTCCGCTTTGTCAAGCTGGCAGAACCATGCAACGTCACACTTTTTTCCTGATCCTTTTCACGGTGTTGACCTGGCTGCCGCCGGGGCAGGCATCGGCATTGCAACTGCCTGCCAGAGCCTCAGTCGACCGCAGCATGCTGACCGGCAATGTCGACATCCGGGCCTATATCGACGTGCCTGCCGATCTTGCATCCGCATGGTCGGTGCTGACCGACTACAACAGGCTGTCCGAGTTCGTACCCGACATGCAGTCGTCGCGCGTCATCAGCAAGCCGGGCGAGCCCATCAAGGTCTATCAGCGCGGCAAGAAATCCTGGCTGCTGGTCGACATGCCGCTCGAACTGGTGTTCAACATGGAAGAAACCCCGACCAGCAGCATCCGCTTTCACCTGATTTCCGGAAACATCAACGACATGTATGGCGAATGGCAGCTTGCGCCGTTTGGCCAGGGCGTGCGCATCAAGTACTTCGCCCTCATGAAACCCGGCCTGTTCTCGCCGCGGGCGCCGGGCGATTCCCTGCTGATCGAGTCGGATATCGAAAACATGATGCAGTCCATCGGACGGGAAATCCTGCGTCGCAAGAACCTCACGACTCGTCCATGATGAAGCGGTCGACAAGGGTTGCGTGCAGCGCGATCGCCTCGATTCTGCTGGGTGGGGTACTCGCGGGACCGCTGCCCGCCCTGGCCGAAGCCCGGCTCCAGGTCGACAGCCAGGGACAGACGCTGCAGATCCGGGCTGAAATCGACACCAGGGCAGACCGGGCGACGGCCTGGGCAGTCCTGACCGACTATGACCACTGGAGCGACTTCATCCCCGACCTGCAGGTGTCGCGCGTGATCTCCCGTCCCGGCGATCCGCTGCAACTGGAGCAGCGGGGTCGCATTCCCTCGCTGCCCAATTTTCCCGTGGTGATGATCCTGCAGGTCGAGGAAACGCCAAAGGAACGCATTCGCTTCTACCGCTCCGCCGGCAACGTGCTTTCGTTCGCCGGCGAATGGCTGATCGAGGGGAAATCGCGCAACGTGCATCTGGTTTATCGCGCGGTGCTCTCGCCGGGCTTTCCGATGCCGCCGCAGGTCAGCGTGGAGATCTTCCGCAACGATGCCAAGACACGCATGGAAGCGCTGGCTGCAGAAATGGAGCGCCGCATGCCGGCGCCGAAGAAACGCAAACGCCGCAGCAATCATTCCGCACGGGACAACGAGTAGTTCGCTTGCGATGCGCAATAATCGCTGCGGGCATCCCCGTCATCGCTCGCCGGGGGTCGCACGAAACTGCCAGCTTGTGTATCCGGCGCGCCCGATTCAGGCAGCGCTGCCTGCACCCTGCGCACGCCGGCTCCAGTCCGCTGCGTAGAGCAGCGCCCCCCGCACTCCGCACACCAGCACCAGGGCGAAGAACAGGCCATAGACCACGTGCACTGCCTGCAGCAGGCCGTAGACCGCAGCGACCGCCAGGCCGAACAGCACCTGCTGGCGCGGCCTGATCGGCGTGGTGGCGGGATCCGGAATCATGTACAGCGTGAAGATGATGAAGGCGGCGCTGGTCATCGGCAGGATCGGCACCAGCCAGGGCACGTCGAACAGCCAGACGCGCACCTGCCCCTGCAGCAGGAAACCCACCAGCCACGCGGCCACGAGCGGCAACCTGCCGGTGAACAGCGCGTGCAGGATGATGCCGCTGGCCAGCACGAACAGCGGCACGCCCCAGTCCCATGCGCCGCTGATATTCTCGGTGAACTGGTACGGCGGCGTCAGGCCGACAATGTCTGAAAAGACGACCAGGGTCACGACCACCGCAATATTGGAAGGATTGAACATGTGCTGGGTCACGCCCGGCGCCACCGGTGCCCGGAACAGGACCTTGGAAGCGATGGCGAAGGCGGAGGCGAATACGAGCGGCATCAGCGCTTCACCGGGAAAGATCAGCATCGACAGCGCCAGGCCCGGAATGATCGCAGGCGGCAGGAAGTTGATGAAATCGGCCCAGCTTCCCGCAAAGCGGACCGGCCTGTTCCGCGCACGCGCATCGACCCATTCCAGCAGCATCTGCACGACGATGGCGGTTCCGACTGCCGTTGCCGCATGCGCCCACGACTGCTCGAAGCCCAGGACCAGGTGGCCGAACCCGAGGATCCAGGCCAGCATCAGCGAGGTGAAGTACCACAGCGCGATGAGCCTGCGCTGCCGGTCGCCCTTGGGGTAGAACAGCAGCGATGCGTTGCTGAATTGCGTCATGGACCCTCCCCCGTTCAGCCCAGCACGATGGTGTGCCAGCCCGGACGCAGCCGCACCGTGCGCGACTGCACCTGGCCCTGCGCATCGCGCCAGCGAATCGACACCGGCAGCGCCTGATCGGCGGCGACGTGGCCGAGGCCGAAGTGAAGCAGCGGCGCGCGCTTGCCTGACATGCCGTTGCCGCCGTCCACCTGCTCGGTCAGGCGCCGGCCGTCGGGCAGCCACACCCTGGCCTCGGCGCCGATGGCCGGCCTGCCCGCAGCGGCAGGGCCGCCCTGCCCCGCCGCGACAGGGATCAGCAGCCGGATGCCGAGGAAGGCGTTGCCGCTATCGCCGTCGTTGCGATAAAAATAGGAGTCTTCCCACTGGTTGGCGAACACGAAGTCGAGATCGCCGTCGCCATCGACGTCGGCGATCGCCACGCCGCGGGTGACCATCGGCTGGCCGAGGCCGATCCGCCTGGCGATGTCGAAATATTTTCCGGACGAATCCCTGACGAAAAAAGCGTTCGGGTCGTGGCCGCTGATGTCGGTGCCCGGCTGGAACCTGGGCCAGTTGCGCGGATCGGTCAGCAGCGCGTCGTTGGCGGTGCCCAGGGCCTGCAATTCCGGCCAGCGGTTGACCGTTCCCTTGACGAAACCGGTGGCCTGGATCGCTTCCAGCGTACCGTCGTTGTCGAAGTCGTCGAGCTTGGCGTCCCAGCCCCAGCCGCTGCGCGACAGTCCCAGGCGTTCCGCGCCTTGCACGTATGGCGCGATGCCGTCACGCATGCGCGCGGTCTCGCCGGTGCTGAGCCAGAGGAAATGGCCCTCCTGCAGGGCCCATGGCGAGGAGATGTTGCTGACGTAGATATCCATCAAGCCGTCCCCGTTGACGTCGACCATGTCAGCGCCCATGCCCTTGCACGAATCCTGGCCGACGACGAATGACTTCGGCGTGGCGAAGCCGCCCTGCCCGTGGAGCGCCTCGAAGCGCAGCTTGCCCGGCGTCGACAGGTTGTGCAGCAGACGGTCCGGGCCGAAATCGTTGGCGAAGTAGAGTTCCGGCAGCAGGTCGCCGTCGAGGTCGCCGGCGGCGACCGCCAGCGTCCAGCCACGCGCATCCGCCTCCTTGAGCGCGCGCGATTCGTCGCGATAGTGCACTGCCGGCTGGCTGCCGGACGCGGCGCCGGCCCACAGCAGCAGCCGGTTCCAGCCGCCGTTGGCGGAGCGCGAGGTTGACTCGGGCATGACCATGACCCCGCCCGCCTTCGCATCGAGCAGGCGCGAACCGTCCGGATAGGTATTGCCGATCACCAGGTCGAGATGGCCGTCGCCATCAAGGTCCGCCAGCGTCGCCGTGTTGCTGTACCAGCGCTCCCGCCCGGGCACCACCTCGGTCGCGAGATAGGCATCGCGGCCGATCGGGGCCGTGCCGCCGGGATCGGTCTTGCGCAGGAAGGCGATCGGGGTACGACCCCAGTAGTAGACCAGGAAATCCGCCACGCCATCCTCGTTGAGGTCGGCGATGAAGCAGCCCATGGGCGCCATGCTCGCGTCAAATCGCAGGGACGCGGCGCTCAGTTGAAACGGCGCGTAGCGCTCGCCGGTACCCGGTACCGGCAGCACCTGGACCTGATCCGAGCGGGGCTCGACCTGGCACAGGTCGTTCGGCAGGCCGTCTCCGTCCGCATCCCCGAGCGCCGCGGCTGCCCCCATGGCCGAGACCCAGGCCGAAATCCGCTGCATGCTCGGGTGGACGGGACGCGTCTCGCGCGTCGTGAATCCCGCCGGCCGCGGCAGGTCGAAGCGGGTGAAGTGGAAGCGCGCGGCCAGCGCGGTCTGTTCGTCGGCCGATGGCTTGTGGGGCGAGGCCATGCCGAAAAGCAGCAGGACCCCCGCCAGGGCGACCAGAAATACCGCGTGACGGACTAGAAAGGACGGCTTGGCGCGATTCGTCATGCTCGATGAGGCGCACTTGCCTCGAATGGGACGACGCCATTATACCGGTCGTCGCGGAACCGCTCAGGACCTCAGGTCTGGCTCCGGTAGCGCATGATGGCGATGCCGTGGCAGATCGCGGAAAAAGCCAGCAGGCTCAGGGCCTCCGGCAAGACCTGCTTGACGCCTCCGTCGCGGACGAAGACGTCGATGAAACCGTCCAGCCCCCACGACAACGGCGACAGCAGCGCGAGATCCTGCATCAGCGGCGGCATCACCGCCTTCGGCACCAGGATGCCGCCCAGTGCGGCCATGATCATCACCGTGGCGGAACTGAAGCTCGTGGCCTGCTCGGTCGTCCGCGCAAACATCGCCACGGCGATGCCGAAGCCGATCGCGGCGAGGCTGGCCGAACCGCCGATCAGCAGCAGCGCCAGCGGGGCATGTCCCAGTTCCAGCCTGTCGCCGCCCAAGAGCGGCAGGACATAGACACTGACCGCGAGGATCGAGGCCATCTGGATCAGGTTGATGACGAAGAACGGCACCGCCTTGCCGCCCAGTACGACCCAGGGCGGAACGGTCATGGTCTGCAGGCGGAACAGGCTGCCCTGCTCGCGTTCGCGAATGAAGGAGACCGACAGCGGCACGGTCAGGAAGAACATCGCCAACAGGGTCCAGGCCGGGGCATTCTGCTGTACCGAAGTCGGGGTCGGTCCGCTGCCGTCGCGGGTCACGGTTTCGCCGTGTACGGGCTCGAACAGTCTCGACTGATCCACGGTGGGCAGCGGCACGAACTGATCGCCCTGGGTCACGCGCATCGTCTGTTCCAGATGTTCCCGCCCGAGCTTCATCTCGACGCCACGCAATGCCAGGTCCAGGCTGCCTTCGAGCACCTTGCGGTAGTCCGAGCGCAGCGCCGGATCCGCCAGCACCACGAGTTCGACCGGCTTTTCCAGTCGCAGCTCGGGCGGCACCTTGGCCATGATCTCGTCGAGGCGATGTTCGGCCTGTGCCGTGGCGTTTGCCGGAACCAGCACGACGAAGCGGTAGCGGCCGTCGATCAGCGCGTGCCGCGCTTCGGTCTCGCTGGCGGTGTTGGATTGCGTCAGCTGGAGGTGGGAATTGGCACGAAACGCGTCGACGATGCTTTGCGTCACCAAGCCCGAGTCCTGGGAAACCAGCAGCACGGCAAAGGTGGCGCCGGGGCGGTCGCCAAACGCGTCGCGCAGCGCCAGCGACAGGATCAGGACGAACAGCACCGGCATCACGAAGAACAGGAACAGGGCCTGGTGGTCGCGTCCGATGATGCGGACTTCCTTGACGATGCTGGCAGCGAACTTGGTCAGGCTATCCATCACCTGGACACCCCTTGATGTTCGGTATGCGAAAGAAACACTTCTTCCAGGCTGGTGGTGCCGAAACTCAGCGAACGCACGCCCAGACCGTAATCCTGCAAGGCCTGCAACAGCGAAGCCATGATCTGGTCGGGACGGTCCGCGACGACCATCAGGCAGTGGCCGGCGACGTGGGCCTCGAGCAGCCCGGGGATGTGCTCGAGGCGCGACGTCAGGTCCGCCGGCGGATCGCCCTCGATCTGCAGCTGGATGGTCTCGCTGGACTGCCTGGCCAGCAGATCGGCGACATTGCCCTGAACCAGCACGTGGCCACGGTCGAGGATGGCGATTTCCTGGCACAGCTGCTCGGCCTCGTCCATCTGGTGGGTCGAGATCAGGATCGAGATGCCGGCTGCGTGGAGCTCGCGCAGCCGATGGTGGATCAGCGAGCGCGAGTGCGGGTCGATCGCCACGGTCGGCTCGTCGAGGATCAGGATGCTGGGCTCGTGGATCAGTCCGATCACCATGTTGAGGCGCCGCTTGTAGCCGCCGGACATGCGCTCGACCCGCTTGTCCGCCTCGCCGGCCATTTCGGCCACGTCGAGGCAGGCCTCGATCCGCCGCTGCAGGTGTTCGCCGGACAGGCCCTGCATGCGTCCGAAATAGTCGAGGTTTTCACGGGCCGTCAGCGTCGGATAGACCGCCGGCTCCTGCGGCACCATGCCCAGTATCCGCTTGATCGTGGCGCGTTCGGTCTGGGTGTCGTTGCCGCAGATGAACGCCGTGCCCGAGGTCGGCTTCAGCAGTCCGCACAACGTGGACATGATCGTGGTCTTGCCTGCGCCGTTGGGGCCGAGAATGCCGAAAATGGTGCCAGCCGGCACGGTCAGATCGATCGCGTCCAGAACCGGCGTGCTGCTGCCCGGAAACACCTTGGTCAGTTGCTTCAGTTCGATCGCGGGCTTGCCCGCGCCACTGCCATTGCTGCGGACCGAGAACGGGCACGGCGTACTCATGACCGCCCTCCTGCAGCCGGCGGCCGGCCCCGGAAACCTGCATGGGTCGCGGCAGGCTGCCGGGCCGAGGCCGAAGCCTTCCCGCGCCATCCCGGGATTGGATGCTGTTGCCGACTGGATCTGAACATGAATAGAAAATGCGCCGGATCGCCCGAATCACGACCTGATGCTTATCGAGGCCTGCATGCGCACGTCCCGAAGGGCGACCTGAGGTTCCTGTTTGCTGACAGGCTGGATTCTATCCGTCTCGGCGCCATCGCGGGAAATTTCCGCAGGCTTGGGGCACGGCCGCCGGGCACGCAGAACCTCTGCCCCCTCGTGCAGCAGGCTGCCTGGATCGGGTGGAATCGAGCTCCGGCCTGCGCCCTATCCGAGCAAGCGGTCCCATT
The DNA here is from genome assembly GCA_041912015.1 of Thiobacillus sp. GTDB lineage: Bacteria > Pseudomonadota > Gammaproteobacteria > Burkholderiales > Thiobacillaceae > Thiobacillus. Next base: position 20,690 of record JAYRNU010000005.1, read on the forward strand.
CTTCTGCCGAGACCGGTCCGCAGAACAGGAATCCCTGGTAGACCCGGCAGTCGTTCTGCAACAGGAAGTCGCGCTGCGCCTGCGTCTCCACGCCTTCCGCGATGACCTGCAGGCCGAGCGACCGGCACATCGCCAGGATGGCCTTGACGATTGCGGCATCGTTCGGATCGACCGTGACATCGCGGACGAAGGACTGGTCGATTTTCACCTGGTCGAGCGGCAGGCGCTTGAGGTAGGACAGGGACGAGTAGCCGGTGCCGAAATCGTCGAGACAGAAGCTCAGGCCCAGCGCATTGAGCTGCTGCATGCGGCTGACCACCGCGTCGATGTTGTCGAGCACCACGCTCTCGGTCAGCTCGAGCTTGAGCCGTGCGGGGTTGATGCCGCTGGCCGCGAGGCTGTGCTGCACAGCTTCGACGAAATCGTGCTGGTGGAACTGGCGGGCGCTGACGTTGACCGCCATCTGCAGGTCGCGGGTACGGGGATCCCGCTCCCAGGCCCTGAGCTGGGCGCAGGCCGTGTCGAGCACCCATTGGCCGATGGCCAGAATGAGCCCGGTGTCCTCCGCCAGCGGGATAAAGCTGGCCGGCGAGATCATCTCCTGATCGGACGTCTGCCAGCGCAGCAGCGCTTCGGCACCGACCAGCACGCCATGCTGGTCGAACTGGGGCTGGTAGTGGAGCCGGAACTCGCCCTTGTCGAGGGCACGGCGCAGGGCCGCTTCCATGACCGTGCGCGAATCGATGGCGGCCTGCATGGCGGGGTTGAAGAAGCGGACCAGGTTGCGGCCTGCATCCTTGGCCTGGTACAGCGCGACGTCGGCCTGCTTCAGCAACACCTCGACCGTCGTGCCCTGGCCACGGAACAGGGTCAGGCCGATGCTCGTCGTGCCATGGAAGGTCGCTTCATTGAGGTTCAGCGAGTAAGGCCGGTTCAGTGCCTGGCGCACTTTTTCCGCGACCATCTCGGCCTGGGTGGCCGCATGCGCCTCGTCCTGGCCGAGGCCTTCCAGCACCACCACGAACTCGTCCCCGCCGAGCCGGCAGACCGTGTCATCCTGGCGCACGCTGGCCGACAGGCGACGCGCCACTTCGACCAGCAGCCGGTCGCCGACATCGTGGCCCTGGGTGTCGTTGAGGGTCTTGAAATGATCCAGATCCAGGATCAGCAAGGCACCGAACTCCTTGCTGCGCTGGCCGGAAACCAGGGCATGGCCGAGGCGGTCCATGAGCAGCCGGCGGTTGGGCAGGCGCGTCAACGGATCGAAATAGGCCAGGTTGCGGATCTGCTCTTCGACCTGCTTGCGTTCCGTGATGTCGCGCACCAGGCCCAGCACATAGGCGTGCCCGGTAAATTCGAAATAATTGGCGTTGACTTCCACCGGAAACAGGCTGCCATCGCAGGCCCGGTGGCGGCTCTCGAACGTCATCGCCTTCAGGGACTTGAGGTCGCGCCACACGGCCCGCCATTGATCCAGCTGGGTGCAGGAGGAATCGACGTCGGTCACCCGCATCGCCAGGAGTTCGTCGCGCGTGTAGCCCAGGGCCCGACAGGCCTCGTCGTTCACATAGTGGAAATGGCCTTCCTCGTCGGCCAGGTAGGCTGCTTCCCTGACGTGATTGAGCGCGAAATCCACCAGAGCCAGGTGCCGGCTGGCGCGGTCGCGTTCGGTGATGTCGCGCGAAATGCCGAGCACGCCAAGTACTTTTCCATTGCGGTCGCACAGCGGCGTCTTCAGGGTCTCGAGCAGGGCGCGGCGACCGTCGTCGGCGAACCTGACCCATTCCTCGTTCTTGACAGGGGTGCCCGCAAGCATGGCTTCGAGATCGTTGTTCCGCCGCTCGTAGGCCACATCGGGGTCGACATAATCGAAGTCGGTCCGCCCCATGATGTCCGATTCATGCGCCCCGAAAAAGCGCTCGAAAGCCGGGTTGCACATCTGGTACTCCCCTTCCGAGTTCTTCAGCCAGATCAGGTCGGGCATGGCATGCAGGATCAGGTAGTTCAGCTGTTCGCTCCGCTCCAGGTTGCGGGTCAGGGTCTTGAGCTGTTCATGATCCCGGATCAGCAGGCTTTGCTTGAACATGGCCAGTACGACGACGAGCAGCGCGCCGGCATTGACGGCGTAGCCGACGACCTCGGGCGCACCATCGCGGGAATTCAGCAGCAGGACCGCGAACCCGGACAGCACGATGGCCACCAGCGGCAGCAGTCGCAGGAAACCCTCGCTCCAGCGGTCCCAGCGGATATTGCGCGAAGGCTCGAAGTTCCAGGCCAGCGTGGCCAGGCCCATGCCCATTGCCGAGAATGAAAACAGGCTGTTGAACCAGGTGCCGTCGGTGGCGGCACCATCGAGGACCATCGAATTCCAGAGCATCCAGCAGACGCCCATCGTCGCCAGGGAAACCAAAAACAACCAGTAACTCCCGGAAAACTTCAGGCGCAGGGTCGGCGCAGCGATCAGGCCGATGGATGCCGCCGAGAACAGGCTCGCCGGGTAGGCCACCATCAGGGCCATCGACAGCAGGGAAAGGTCGCCGCGCCGCGGCAGGTAAAACACCAGGACCAGCGTCGTCGCCGCGATGGCGACTATCGCGGCGTCCAGCACCAGGGTCTTGCGCTGCACCCGGTCGGCCAGCCGAAAGGACTCGGCCAGCAGGCCTGCGCCCACGCAGGGACCCAGGCAGAGATAAAAGAGATCGGAGGGCGAAGCGAAGCCCTGATACCCGGACAGCACCTGGACATCCCAGACGACCTGGCCGATCGCGTAAATGCCCAGACCGATGGCGAACCAGCGCATGCCCGCAGCATGTTCGGGCGCCGCTGCACGCAGTCCGAGCCAGGCGAACATCGCAGCCAGGAACGTGCCTGCCGTCCAGTGCAGATTGTCGAAGAAGCGGATCCAGCGCACATCGTGCGCGAGCTGGATGCCTGCCACCCCCGCCAGCAGCCCGCCGAGACCGACAACCAGCACCAGTCGCTCGGGCGACAAGTATTGTGAGCCCCGGCCGGGCCGATCCATCGGTTGCGTGATTTCCATCAATATCCCTGAAACGAAGCCAGCGGAAGGCGCTCGCTCTTGCTTCGCCATTGCAGCAGCAGTCCACCGCCGGCCCATGCAAGCGAGGCGGCCGGCAGGCGGACAAGCCATATGGCCTATTCATCGGACAGGAAGCGGGTTTACTGAAGGCTTGCGGAACCGTGACAGGATCCCGGCCAACCGCCTGGCTGCTGCAGGCCCTGGCGAGCGTTCTATCCTTGAAGGTGAGAGAGGTTGACATGCTTCAAGGAGGGCAATCATGAAATCGCAGCGTTCCTCACCGATGGCCATGCTGGGAATTGGCCTGCTGGCCGGCGTGTCCTGGGCACAGGCAGCGACGCAGGACGAAGCGCCCTACCTGCTGCTGCACCGCGTCGCCATCGTCGATCGGGGCGGCTTCGGCCGTCCGGTCGAGGCCGCCAGCATTTTGCTGCCGCGCAACTGGCAGGTCGAATCGGGCGTGGTCTGGACCGGCGACATCGGCTGCCCGCGCATCGGTGTCCAGCTGAGCCTCAAGGCGCGCAGCCCGGACGGCAAGCTCGGCTTCGAGGTGTTTCCCGATTACGTCTGGAACTGGGTCGACGACCCGCAGATGCGTGCCTATACGAACCCCCTGGCAGGCGTCGGCATCAAGGGCTGCGATACGCTGCCCCCCTACGATGCAGCGGGTTATCTGCAGAACCTGTTCCTGCCGCGCTGGCGACCGGGTGCCACGCTGGTCGGCATCGGCCCCGTGCCCGAGCTGGCCGAGGCCATGCAGCTGGAATTCAGGGCCATGAGCGGCGGACAGCCGAGTCCGGTCAGGACCGAGTTCGATGCCGCCCTGGCCGCGATCGAAACGCCGCGCGCAGGCGGCACCGACGAGGAATGGGTGCTGGCAAGCCTGGTGCGCACCGTCGCCTACCTGCCGGTGCTGGACGCCATGGGCGGCTTCGGCAGCACGATGTCGGGCAACTACACGACGGCCGCCGTTTCGCAGTTTGCCGCCCGCGCGCCCAAGGGCGACCTGCAGAAGCACGAGAAGCTTTTCGAAGTCATCTACCGTTCGTTCCGGCTCGATCCCGTCTGGGAATCCGCGATCGCCCAGCATTTCCAGACCATGGACCGGATCAACCTCAAGGGCGTGCAGGATCGGCAGCGCATCCTGCGCCAGTCGCAGCAGGAAATCGGCGCCATGATCGAGCAGGGCTACAACGCCCGGCAGGCCATGATGGACCGCAGCATGGAAAGACAGATCCAGGCGCTGCGCGGCGTCGAAACCTACATCGACCCCACCAGCCGGACACGGGTCGACCTGACGACCGGCTACCGGGGCGCCTGGACGAACGGACTCGGCGACTATGTGCTGAGCGACTCGCCGGGATTCAATCCCACGCGCGACCTGCAGGGAAGCTGGACCGCACTGCAGCCGGAAAGGCAGTAGCCACAGTCCAGGGAGGGCAAACAAGGCACGGACCGGAAGCCCTGCAGCGCCGGCTGGCGCGATCCGGCATGGGACGTCCCGAGCGAGGGGGATCGCGCGGCGCGGGTGCCGCCGCAATCCGGTGCCTGATCAGGACGGGACGTGCCGCCTTACTTCTTGCCGGGTTCGACCACCAGATGGCTGACGAACAGGATGCTGGGGAACGTGCGCTTGAGCGACTTGCTGTAGAAATTGGTCATCTTCATGCCCTCGTCGAAGCGGACCGTGTCGCCTTTCTTGACGGGGGTGGTGTTGGCTGCCAGCCAGATCGTGCCGCTGCCCTGCGACACTTCGACATAGGTGTAGCTCGGCACGTCGATCGAACTCAGCACCTTGCCGGTCTGGGTCAGCATCGTCTGTGCGCCGGCGTGCGGGTTGGCTGGTGCCGCTGCAGGGCCGGCGGCGAAGGCAGACGTGGAGAGTGCCAGGGCAAAAAGAATCGAAACGGTTTTCATGGGCAGCTTTCAGGGTGTCGGGTTGAAGAAGTCAAATCATATACGAAGCGGGCCCGATCGGTGGAAGGGAAAACGCGGCCACGCCGGCGCCCCTCAAGCCGGTTGTCTAGCCGAAAACCGACTCGATCAGCCAGGCCGCGCCGCCGACGATGGCGAGGCAAATCAGGCAGGCCAGAACGATCTTCACGTAGTGCGGCATGCGGACTCCTTTCACTTGCTTCGCGCAATACCCGGCCGGTTCACGCAGCGCCGGAGCGGCCGGTTTGCGGCTTCGCCGGCGCCCCGTAGCGCCAGCCGTCCGCCTGCGCCGCCATGACGATCCGCGCGCACGCCTCGGCGTCCGAGTCCGCCGCATGATGCCGCAACGCGATGGCCAGATGCCTGCAGACGTCGGGCAACCGCGTCGGGCGGATGGCCCACTGCGCCCGTGCGAGCCGCACCGTGCAGACAAACGGCTGCGTCGGCGGCGCCAGCCCGTAAGTCTCGCAGCACGCGCCCAGCACGCCGCGGTCGAAAGGCGCGTTGTGCGCGGCGAAGAATTCCATTCCGGCCAGATCGCGCGCCATCTCGGCCCATACCGCAGAGAAAGGCTGCGCGCCCTTGACGTCCTCCCAGGTCAAGCCATGAATGTGCGTGAAAAGGAACTCGCGCGACGGCGGACGCACCAAGGAATATAGTCGATCGACGATGCGGTCGCGCTCGACGATCAC
>JAYRNU010000006.1:0-3400 GCA_041912015.1 Thiobacillus sp.
CTTCTCGGGCAGGATATGGATCAGCCAGAACAGCCAGATGGCGCCGATCGGCACGGCAAAGATGATGAACAGGGCGAGCCATTTGGCAGCCGTGTCCAGCGCGTCGCCTTGCAGGAATGAAGCTTGCGCCGCAGGCGACAGCACTGCGAGCATGACAGCCAGGGCAAGCGGAAAACGCGGACTCTTCATGTCTAGGATCTCCCGGCAATCGTGCCTGCATTGTCTGTTCGATTCAAGATGGCATTTGACCTGTCCGTCGACAGGCGCGCAGCGTACGGCATGATTTCCGCAACAGGCATAGCTTATTCCTCTTCAAGCAGCGAAGCGAATTCGGCCTGCGCCTTCGCCACCTTCGGCGCCACCACATACCGGCAGTAGGGCTGACCGGGGTTCTGCTCGAAATAGCGCTGGTGATAGTCCTCGGCCGGACAGAACGTCGTCGCGCCGGTGACTTCGGTGACGATGGGACCAGAAAATCGCCCTGCGGCGGCGAGTCCGGCGATCACCGCTTCCGCTTCGGCTTGCTGCGCCGGCGTATGGCAGAAAATCGCCGAGCGGTACTGGGTGCCGATGTCGTTGCCCTGACGGTTGAGCTGCGTCGGATCGTGCAGGGTGAAGAAGACGTCCAGCAATTGACGATAGCTGATCTCGTCCGGGTCGAACGTGACCTGCACCACTTCGGCATGGCCGGTATTGCCGCTGCAGACGTCGCGGTAGGTCGGATTCGGCGTGTGGCCGCCCATGTAGCCCGACACCGCCGACGCAACGCCGCGCAGGCGGCCGAAAACCGCCTCGAGGCACCAGAAGCAGCCGCCTGCCAGGGTCGCTACCGACTGGGTCATGCGACGCTTCGGTCAGACGACCGGAACCGATTCCATGAATGAGGCGCGGCTCGCCAGCGTCTCGGCCAGCCTGGCCAGATTGGGATGGGCCGCCCGCCAGTCGATTTCGGGAAAGCGCAGGTCGAGATACCCGAGCGCGCAGCCGCAGGCGATATCCGCCAGCGTCATGTTCTTGTCGAGGTACCAGGGCTTCTCCCCGAGCGCTTCGGATAGCGCCTCGAGACCGCGAAACAGGGTCTTTTCCTGCAGCATCAGCCAGTCGCCGCTGCGCTGTTCCGGCAACCGCTTTCTTTCCAGGTAGAGCGCCACCGCCGCGTCGGTGACGCCGTCGGCCAGCGCCTCGATGCCGCGCACGCCCATGCGGATTTTCGGTTCGGAAGGAATCAGGTGGCCCACCGGACTGACCTGATCGAGATACTCGACGATCACCCGCGAATCGAACACGCTGGCGCCGTCTTCGAGTATCAGCACCGGCACCTTGCCGAGCGGGTTGAGTGCGGGCACGACGCTGTCCGGTGCCCACGGATTCTCGACCTGGAGCTGGAAGGGAATCTTCTTTTCCAGCAACACGATGCGGACCTTGCGGCCGTAAGGGCTGGTGAGCGAGGTGACGAGTTTCATGGTGTTCGAGTCCGGAGACGCAGCGTCATGGCTTGTTCGTGGAAGCGGCATTATCGCCTGTTGCCCGGGCCATTCCAACAGGTCGACGCTGGCCGGCCAGCGCCCTCGCCTGCCCCGTCCGTGTTCGGTCTGGCCAGGGCCGACGGGTCACCAACGCTGCCGGATGACGCCGGGATCAGCCCGCGTGGTCGACGATGTATTGCTTGACCGAGTTCGCGTCGGCGTTCATGACGTGCTTCTTCTGCGGCTGCGCTTCCAGGTTGGCCAGTTCGGCCGGCCGCACCGGGTCGATGCCGAGCGCCTCGCGGATCGCGTCTTCGAACTTGGCCGGCTGCGCGGTCTCCATGCAGATCAGGGGCACACCCGGCTCGCGGTGCTCCAGCCCCACCTTGAGGCCGTCGGCCGTGTGCGGATCGATCATCGTGCCGTATACCTCGTACACCGTGCGGATCGTGTCGATGCGGTTGGCATGACTGCTCGACCCCGAAACCATGCCGAATCCTGCGACGCGGTCGAACAGGCCATCCGCCTTCAGGTCGAAGCTGCCGCCCGCCTCCACTTCGCGCCACAGGGCACGCACCTTGCCCGCATCGCGCCCCGACAGGTCGAACACGAAGCGCTCGAAGTTCGATGCCTTGGAAATGTCCATCGACGGGCTCGACGTGTGCTTCGTCTCCGGACGCGGGCGATACACCCCGGTCCTGAAGAACTCGTCGAGGACGTCGTTCTCGTTGGTGGCGACGATCAGCTTCTCGATCGGCAGGCCCATCTGGCGCGCGATGTGGCCGGCGCAGACATTGCCGAAATTGCCCGACGGCACCGAGAACGACACGCGCTGGTCGTTGCGGTGGGTCGCCGCGAAGTAGGCCTTGAAGTAGTACACGCTTTGCGCCGCGACGCGCGCCCAGTTGATCGAGTTGACCGCACCGATGCGGTGGTGGGCCTTGAATTCAAGATCGTTCGACACCGCCTTGACGATGTCCTGGCACTGGTCGAACACGCCGCGGATCACCAGGTTGTGGATGTTGGCGTCGGCGAGCGCATACATCTGCGCCTGCTGGAAACGCGTCATGCCGTGTTCGGGCGACAGCATGAAGACGCGGATGCCGCGCTTGCCGCGCATCGCGTATTCGGCAGCGGAGCCGGTGTCGCCGGAGGTCGCGCCGAGGATGTTGAGTTCGCCGTTCGTCTTGCCGAGCACGTATTCGAACAGGTTGCCGAGCAACTGCATCGCCATGTCCTTGAACGCCAGCGTCGGGCCGTTCGACAGCGCCAGAACGTGCAGGCCAGGCTCCAGCGTCTTCAGCGGGGTGATGTCCTCGGCGTTCTCGCCCTTGCCGGCGTAGCGATAGACCTCGGCCGTATAGGTCTTGTCGATCAGCGCACGCAGGTCGTCGGGCGGAATGTCGTCGATCAGGCGCGACAGCACGGTGAAGGCGAGCTCGCGATAGTTCATGCCGCGCATCGCCGCCAGTTCGGCGTCGCTCAGGCGCGGGTAGGATTCCGGCACGTACAGGCCGCCGTCGCTGGCGAGTCCGCCGAGCAGGATCTCGGAGAAGCGGAGTTGCGGCGCCTGCCCGCGGGTGCTGAGATAGTTCATTGGCTGATCCTGTATTTTCTTACCTGGCCGCGAGCTCTTCGAGCCGGATGCGCATCACCTGCCCTGCGACGCTGTCGAGCGCCTCGATCTTGACGATCGCGGCGTTGATGTGTTTCTCCACGGTGACGTGGGTCAGCAGGATGATGTTGACCAGTTCGTCGCCTTCGGCAGGCTCCTTCTGCACCATCGCGTCGATCGAGATGCCGCCGTCGGCCAGGATGCGTGTGATGTCGGCCAGCACGCCCGGACGATCGAAGGCATGCAGGCGCAGGTAGTAGGCAGTGCGAACTTCCTCCATCGGCAGGATCGGCGTGTCGGCCAGCTGGTCGGGCTGGAA
>JAYRNU010000007.1:0-12876 GCA_041912015.1 Thiobacillus sp.
AAATGCACCGCATAAAACAGCCATGAAGTGTGGACCACCGCATTAGCGCCGCGGCCCGCCACCCGAACTGAAACAGGGCAGTCTTGAGCCCCCGCTGGCTGCCTTGTCCGAATTAAGGGGGTATTTCGAAAGGGAAGCGTATGAACTGGTATCTGGGCGTGTTGAAGAAATATGCAGTGTTCAGTGGACGGGCCCGACGCAAGGAATACTGGATGTTCTTCCTGTTCAACCTGATCATCAGCATCATTCTCCTGGCCATCGACAAGATGACCGGCAGCTTCAGCGAAACCACCGGCATCGGTATTCTGGAGAGCATCTACAGCCTGGCCGTGATCATCCCGAGCATCGCCGTCGCGGTACGCCGTCTTCACGACACCGATCGCAGCGGGTGGTGGCTGCTGATCGCACTGATTCCGCTGATCGGCGCCATTGTTCTGCTCGTGTTCATGGTTCAGGACGGCAAGCCTGGCCAGAACCGGTATGGCCCCAACCCCAAGGAGGCGAGCAGCTGACTGGCACGTCGGGAATCCAATGGGTCTGGCGCATGCGCGAGTCCCGATGGCCCGCGTCGTGGACATTGACAGGGTGTTCGGGGGGGGCGGCCCGATCGGCCCCCGACGGGTCCGCTCTCCGGCGCCGCACGGGCGCCCATCACGACGCTCGCAGACGCGCAGGTGATCCCGGCCTGCCCGCGCTGCGGGCTGCAACCGACGTGGCGGTCGAAGCCATTCGCGCACGCGGCTTCAGTTCGTTATCCCGTTTTCCGAATCGACCGGCAAGGAGCAATTGATGATCGAACACACGCTAGACACTGAAAGTTCCATCCTGTTTGTGCGGCCAGTGCGCTCGCTGGAACAGGACGACTTCGCGCAACTTGCAAAGACGGTCGATCCGTACATCGAGGCTTCCGGGGATCTGGCCGGCCTCATCATCGACGCGCCGCGGTTTCCCGGATGGGAAGGTCTCGGCGCCATGGTGGCCCACTTCCGTTTCGTTCGGGATCACCAGCGCCACATCCGAAAGATCGCTCTGGTGACCGATTCCGCCCTGGGAAATGTCGCTGAACACCTGACGTCGCATTTCGTGTCCGCTGAAATCCGGCATTTCCCTGCCGGGGATATCGAGGCGGCGAAGCAATGGATCGTGCAACACGCCTGAGCCGCCGACCGGCCGACACGCCACCACGATGCCTGCGCCCGCCTCGGGCCGACCACATTTGTTGGACCGACAGCCCGAGCGCAGGCAAGAAACCCCTTGCCGGGGCCGCGACATGCGACACAATCATGCTTTCACGATTCGCTCTGGAGGTCGCAATGGCTGTCGGCACCCTCATCACCGTTCTGACCAGCATTCCCTGGGGCCAGGTCGTCGAAAATGCACCCAAGGTCGCGGAGGGGGCGGTGAAGCTGTGGAATTCGGTCACGAGTCGAAACAGGCAGGACGCGATCGTGGACCGTCAGGCCGCGGCGTCGACCGGCGAAAAACCGACCGCAGCCGACCAGCTCAAGATCCGCCTGCTCACGGTGGAGGACAGCGTCGCCAACCTGCAGCAGCAGATGCAGGCCTCGACGGAACTCATCAAGGCGCTCGCGGAACAAAACACGCAACTGGTGCAGCGAATCGAGCTGAACAGGATTCGGCTGTTTCGATTCGCGGTGGCGACCGCAGCGGGCGGCTCGGTTCTGTTCGCCGCGCTCCTTGTCATCCTGCTGCGGTCATGACGGCGTGCCGCAAGCTGACATGCGTGCCGACTGGCTGATTCGAGCCGCTTCCCCAGACGACGCGCCGGAAGTCGCGGTCATGGTCGGCGAGCTGCTGGCTGAAATCATGGACGCGATCGGCGAGCAGGCTTTCCATTTCGACCTGCCCGGCACAAGGGCCAGGCTGCGCGACTACATCGCGCGCGAAAAGTATTTCGTGTTTGTCGGCGACCAGGCGAACTTGGGACTGTCGGGCTTCGTTGCCTTGACCGAAAGCCACGCCCTGTATACGGAGGGGACGTTCGGCACGCTGCCCGAGTTCTACGTGCGTCCGGCATACCGCAGCAAGGGCGTGGGCCGCCAGCTGCTGGCGCAGGCGAAATCCTTCGCCGCCTCGCGCGGCTGGTCCAGACTGGAGGTGACGACTCCGCCGCTGCCCTGGTTCGATCGCACGCTTGCGTTCTACGAACGCGAAGGCTTCGCCATAAGCGGCGGCCGCAAGCTGAAGTTGGGCCTGTAAACGATGATCGCACCCCACCCTGCAGGACGGACATCCCGCCAGCTGGCTGGCGCCTGGAGGCCTTCGACATGATCACGCTCGACAAGCTCGACGCCTATGCCGCATTCGACGGCGACCTCGATGGCTGGACCCGGTCGACAGCTGCGGACGACGCGTCGATGACCGATGCGGACTGGTATATGATCGACGCACTGCTGGGCGGACTCGCCACGATCGGATCAGGCCTGGCCTCGTCCTCCTTCAGACACGACGTCGAAACCCGGCTGCATGCCGCAACGGCCGACGATGCCACGCGCGACCGGCTGCGCGCACTCGCCGCCCGGCATCGGCAGTGAACCGATGGCCGCAGCCGCTGTCGCTTTGACAGGCGCGTCAGTTTTCAACCTGCAGCAATCTTGTTCCAAGGAGCATCGCCATGATCAACCTCTTGCCGAATCTGCCTGACCACGTCGTCGGCTTCGTCGCCGCGGGAGAAGTCACCGCAGGCGACTACGAGACCGTCGTCATTCCGGCCATCGAGTCCACCCTCGAGAAGCATGGCCACGCGAGCATCCTCTACCATCTGGGGCCGGCATTCACCGGCTTCACGTCCGGGGCGATGTGGGACGACATGAAGCTGGGCATGGCCCACCTGAAGGCCTGGGACAGGATCGCCGTGGTCACCGACGTGGACTGGGTGGCCGGCGCGATGCGCGTCTTCCGCTTCGTCGTGCCCTGCCCGGTCAGAGTCTTCGCCAACAGGGAATTCGATCAAGCCGTTCGCTGGCTCGGGACAGACGCCAGGTCCCCGATCTGAAGCAGAATGTTTCTGGGCCATTTCGGCGTCGGCTTCGGCGCAAAGTCGGTTGTTCCTGAGGTGTCGCTCGGCACCCTGTTTCTCGCCGCCCAGTTTATCGATCTGCTGTGGCCCACGCTGCTGCTGCTCGGCGTCGAGATGGTCCGCATCGAGCCGGGCGCAACCGTCGTGACCCCGCTGGCATTCGAGCATTACCCCGTCTCGCACAGCCTGCTGGCAGTACTCTGCTGGGCTGTACTGGTCGGCGGCGTCCACTTTCTGCTCAAGCGCAAGTCCCGCGCGGCACTCGTTCTCGCAGCGCTGGTCATCAGCCATTGGGCGCTCGACGCCATCGTGCATCGGCCGGATCTGCCGCTTTATCCTGGCAGCACCGTGCGCGTCGGCCTGGATGCCTGGTCGTCCCTGCCCGTCACGCTGGCCATCGAAGGCGGGTTGTTCGGATTCGGGGTCTGGCTCTACACGCGCGCGACGACGCCCAACGATGCGGTCGGCCGCTGGGGGCTCGGGGCGCTGGTCATTTTCCTGGCAGGCATATACGCCGGCAATCTGTTCGGCCCACCGCCGCCGGATACCGATGCCATCGCCTGGGTCGGTCAGCTGCAATGGCTGCTGGTGCTTTGGGCGTACTGGATCGACGCGCATCGGCATGTTTCGGCATTGGCCCAGCAAGCCGCGCCGCGCGGGCAGCCCGAGCACAAGCGCACGCGTCAAGCGCAGCGCGAGAAGCATCCGTGACACCGGAACCATGCGCTTTGGCAACGCCGGCTAGCGATGCCGCCGAGATGACGTGTCACACGCATCCGCCCTGCAATGAACCGCGCGACGCTGGGGGGACCGATTGCGACATCGCCAAGTCTTGCCCTGCCTTGCAGCAATTGACTCGCTTGCCCGACGGTACCCGCTGTACTGGGCGAGGAACGCGCAACGCAGCAGACCGCCGCACCCGCAATGCATCAGCATGTGGCATTCGAGTCTGCGTTCCTGGATATTGCACTGGAGGATCGACAGGGTATAAGTTGGGAACGGCCCATCATGCATACCAGATCGCAAGCTGGCCCATCAGAACACACGGAAAGGAAACACCATGTACACAGGCGGCTGCCTCTGCGGGTCCGTCCGCTTCGAAATTACCGGAGCGATACGCAACATCGTGCACTGTCACTGCTCGCAGTGCCGCAAGGCACAGGGCAGCGCGTTCGCGACCAACGGCATCGTGGCATCTGCTGAATTCAGGCTGCTCTCCGGCCAGCATGCCATGACCGGCTACGAATCGTCGCCCGGGCAGACGAAATACTTCTGCAAGCGCTGCGGCTCGCCGATCATGAGCCGCACGACAGCCCGGCCGGGCCAGGTTCGCGTGCGGCTGGGCACGATCGAGTCGGCCATCGCGGAGCGGCCGATGGCCCACATCTTCGTCAGTTCCAGGGCCAACTGGGAAGAGATCTGCGGCGACCTGCCCCAATACGATGCGTACGAGCCGGGCCGGGACGCGTCATGTCGGCTGACCGAACATGGCTGACCCGCGCATGAAATCCCTTTTCAGCCTCGCATGCCTGGGCGCCACCCTGATGATGAGCGCCTGCACCGGCAGCCATGCGCCTCTGCCGACTGTCCCGTCGGTCGACCTGGAGCGCTATGCCGGCACCTGGTACGAGATTGCCCATCTGCCCAACTTCTTCCAGTCGGCATGCGCGTCGGATACCCGCGCGACGTACCGCCTGTCCGGTGAGCACGTGGATGTCCTGAACGAGTGCCGCGAGGCAGACGGCACGCTCGAGCAGATCAGCGGAATTGCCAGGGTGGTCGAGGGAAGCCAGGGGGCGAAGCTTCGCGTCAGCTTCTTTCGCCCGATCTACGGCGACTACTGGATTCTGGACCTGGATCCCGACTATCGCTGGGTTCTGGTTGGCGAACCGAGCCGGAAATACGCCTGGATCCTGGCGCGATCGCCCGCGCTCGACGCGCCGACGCGCGAGGCCCTGCTGGCGCGCGCCGCTGCGCTCGGGTTTGACCGCCAGGCATTCGTCGGCACGCAGCATGGCATCCCGCCATCCTCCAAGGCGCCCGCCACGCCATGACCGCCGCGCTGCGTGCCGTTCAGGCCGACATCACGACGCTGGCGGTCGATGCCATCGTCAATGCCGCCAATCCCACGCTGCTTGGCGGCGGCGGCGTGGACGGCGCGATCCACCGCGCCGCGGGGCCTGAACTGCTGGCAGAATGCCGCACGCTGGGCGGCTGCGCGACCGGCGATGCGCGGCTCACGCGGGGCTACCGCCTGCCGGCGAAGTTCGTGATCCACACCGTTGGACCGGTCTGGCAGGGCGGCGCGCACGGCGAGCCCGCGTTGCTGGCATCCTGCTATCGGCGCTGCATAGAGATCGCGGCCGCACACGGCATCCGCACCCTGGCCTACCCTGGCATCAGCACCGGCGTCTACGGCTATCCGGTCGAGCTTGCGGCACCCCTCGCGATCGCGACGGTGCGCAAGGTCTTGCCCGGTTTCCCGGACCTCCTGGAAGTGATTTTCTGCTGCCATTCGGCCGCGGATCTGGGGCGTTACCAAGCGCTGCTCGCGGCAAGCGGTGGAACGTCATGATCCGGCTGTCGAAAGCGCTGCATGCCTGGGGCACGCCCGGGTTCAGCGATGCCCTGAAGCAGGAAGTCGAGCAGCTCGATGCCGGCGCTCTGCCGCTGCAGCAGGGCCTGCGCTACAGCAGTTGCGTCACGCCGCGGCCGTTCCAGGTCATGCTCCTCGGCGTCAGCGAGGCGGCCGGCTCGCTGGCGGTCAGGGCTGGCATTTTCTATACGGGGGTCATCGCCGGCTGCAGTTGCGCCGACGATCCCACGCCTGTCGACGAGCTCAACGAGTACTGCGAAGTGCTGCTAGTCATCGACCGAAATTCGGCCGACACCACGGTCAGCCTGATCGGGGACTGATCGGGCCGGCAGTCAGGCAGGCGGAACCGGCGGGCCTTCAGCGTCGAGCTCGAGTTCCTCCGGGAAGGAACGGCTCGGGTACTGGAAAGCCACCGGCCCGTCGGGCGCCGCATGGACGAACTGCTGGACGAAGGGATCGTCGGAATCGACGATCGCCGAGACGTCGCCCTCGGCCACCACGACGCCGTCATGGAGGAAATAGACGTAGTCGGCGATTTTCAGCGATTCCGGCACGTCGTAGGTCACGAGTACCGACGTCAGGCCGAGCGCATCGTTGAGGCGGCGGATCAGGTCCGCGATGGTATTGAGCGAGATCGGATCGAGCCCGGCGAAGGGTTCGTCGTACATGATCAGCATGGGATCGAGCGCGATCGCCCGGGCCAGCGCGACGCGGCGCGCCATGCCGCCCGAGAGCTCGCCCGTTCGCAGGGCGTGGGCGCCGCGCAGGCCGACGGCGTGGAGCTTCATGAGCACCAGATCGTGGATGAGTTCTTCCGGCAGGTCGGTATGCTCGCGCATCGGGTAGGCCAGGTTGTCGAACACCGACAGGTCGCTGAACAGGCCGCTGACCTGGAACATCATGCCCATCTTTCGCCGGATCGCGTACAGGCGCCTGTTGCCGAGCGTGTGCACCACCTGTCCGTCGAATGTCACGCTGCCGCGCGACGGCTTGAGCTGGCCGCCAAAATGGCGTAGCAGCGTGGACTTGCCGCAACCGCTGACGCCCAGAATGGCGACGACCTTGCCACGCGGAATGACAAGGTTGACGCCCTTGAGCACCGCGTTGTCGTCGTACGAAAAATGCAGGTCGCGGACCTCGACCAGCATGTCCGGAGGCCGCTTCGGGGTGCGGGGTTCTACAGGCAGGACCAGCATCGTTTGCAGGCGTCAGAGACCGGGCAACAGGGCATCAGGCGCTTCCAGGGCCGCCTTGACCGCGACCAGGAACTGCACGGCGTCGCGGCCGTCGATCAGCCGGTGGTCGTAGGTCAGGGCCAGATACATCATGGGACGGACGACGACCTGGCCGTTCTCGGCGACCGGGCGCTCCTGGATGGCGTGCATGCCGAGGATCGCCGATTGCGGCGGATTCAGAATCGGCGTCGACAGCAGCGAACCGAACACGCCGCCGTTGGTAATGGAAAACGTCCCGCCCGACAGGTCTTCGAGCGTCAGCGTGGCTTCGCGCGCGCGTCGGGCGAAGTCGGCGATGGCCGCCTCGATTTCGGCCGAGCCCAGCGTCTGCGCGCGGCGCAGGATCGGCACCACCAGGCCGCGCGGACTCGAGATCGCAATGCCGATGTCGAGATCGTCGTGCCAGACGATGTCGCTGCCGTCGATGGCGGCATTGACGACCGGGAACTGCTGCATTGCCAGGCTCACGGCACGCACGAAGAAAGACATGTAGCCGAGCTTGATGCCGTGCTTGACCTCGAACTCGACCTTGAAGCGTTGCCGCAGTTCGTTGACCGGCTGCATGTTGACTTCGTTGAAGGTGGTCAGCATGGCGGCAGTGTGCTGCGCCGCGACGAGTCGCTCGGCCACACGCAGGCGCAGGCGCGACATCGGCTCGCGGCGGCCTTCGCCTGGGACCACCTCAGGAGCCGGCGAAGCGGAAGCCGGCAGCGGCGTCATGATCCTGGGCGCCATTGCGGCGGCGGGTGGCGCCGCGGGCGAAGGCGCCAGCTTGCCGGCGTCTGCAGGTCGGGCTGCGGCAGCCGGTGCCGGCTGCGCGGGGGTCGCCGTACCGGAACGGACGATGACACCGGCCTCGCCGGTTTCGATCAGCGCCACCACTTCGTTTGCCTTGACCACCGCCCCCTCGTGTTGACGCACCTCGACCAGGATGCCGGACGCGGGCGCGGGAATTTCGAGGATCACCTTGTCGGTTTCGAGGTCGACGAGCGTCTCATCGCGCGCGATCGTGTCGCCGACCTGCTTGCGCCAGGGCAGCAGGGTGCCGCTGGCGACCGAATCGGAAAGTTGCGGAACCCGGACATCAAGTTTCATAAGGTGCCTCCAGCGCAGCGTTCAGCAGTGCATCGAGCTCGGCCTGGTGGCGCGAGGCGTAGCCCGATGCCGGTGCCGCAGCAGGCGGCCGCCCCGCGTAATGGAAGTGCTGCGAGGACGGCGTGCAGTGGTTCAGGTGGTGCAGGGACTGGTACCACGCACCCTGGTTCATCGGTTCCTCCTGCGCCCAGACGAAGGTGTCCGCCTGCGCATAGGTTTTCAGGACGGCATGGAGCATTTCCTCCGGGAAGGGATAGAGCTGCTCCACCCGCACCAGGGCGATGTCTTCAAGCTCGCGCGCTGCGCGTGCCGCCTCGAGGTCGAACCAGACGCGGCCGCTGCATGCCACGACCCGCCGGGCGTTGCGCGGCATGCGCGGATCGTCGATGACCGGGCGAAACGCACCCTGGGTCAGATCCGCCAGCGTCGACGTCGATGCCGGATGGCGCAGCAGGCCCTTGGGACTCAGGATCACCAGCGGCTTGCGGAGCGGACGCACCAGCTGCCGCCGCAGCAGGTGAAAGATCTGTGCTGGCAGCGTCGGCACGCAGACCTGGATGTTGTCCTGTGCGCACAGTTGCAGATAGCGTTCGAGCCGCGCCGACGAATGCTCGGGCCCCTGCCCTTCGAGTCCGTGGGGAAGCAGCAGGGTCAGTCCGCACAATCGTCCCCACTTGGCCTCGCCACTGGTGATGAACTGGTCGATCACGACCTGTGCACCGTTGGCGAAATCGCCGAATTGCGCTTCCCATACCACGAGCGTGTCCGGGTCGGCCGTCGCGTAGCCGTATTCGAATGCCAGCACCGCTTCTTCCGACAGCAGCGAGTCGATGATGGTGAAATTGCCCTGGCGGCTGGAGACGTGCTCGAGCGGCACATAGACGCCGCTCTGGCGACGCTCGCGCTTCTGGTCGTGCCAGACCGCGTGGCGGTGAAAGAACGTGCCGCGTGCCGAATCCTGACCGGACACGCGCACGTTGTAACTTTCGTCGAGCAGGCTGGCGTAGGCCAGATGCTCGGCGTAGCCCCAGTCGACCGGCAGCTCGCCCGCGCGCATCCTGCGGCGATCGTCGAGCACTTTCTGCACCCGCGGATGCAGCTCGATTTCATGCTGCAGGGTCGTGATGCGCTCGCCCAGGAAATCCAGGCGCTTGGCAGGCACGGCGGTCGCAACCTCGCCCGCCGGCACGCCCTTGAAGCGCCCCCAGTGGGTGCCGAAGGTCTCCTTGAAGTCGGTCAGGACAGGGGGGCTCAGCACCTCGCCGTGTTCGAGCCGCTCGCGGCAGTCGTCGACCATGTCGTCGGCCTCGGCCTGGGCCAGCACCCCTTCGTCCACGAGACGCTGCGCGTACAGGGTGCGGGTGCTGGGGTGTGCCTGGATGCGGCGATACATCATCGGCTGGGTCGCGAGCGGCTCGTCCTGCTCGTTGTGGCCGTGCCGCCGGTAGCACACCAGATCGATGAAGCAGTTCTTGTGGAAGGTATAGCGGTAGTCGACCGCCGTCCGCACCGCAAACGCCACCGCCTCGGGGTCGTCGCCGTTGACGTGGATCACCGGCGACTCGACCATCTTGGCGACGTCGGTGCAGTACAGCGTGGAGCGCACGTCGCGCGGGTCCGAGGTAGTGAAGCCGATCTGGTTGTTGATGACGACATGGATGCCGCCATTGTTGCGGAAGCCGCGCGTCTGCGACATGTTGAGGCTTTCCATGACCACGCCCTGCCCCGACAGGGCAGCGTCGCCATGCAGAATCACCGGCACCACTTCGTAGCCGAGGACGTCGCCGCGCCGGTCCTGTCGCGCCCGCACCGAGCCGCGCACCACCGGGTGGACGATCTCGAGATGCGAGGGATTGAATGCCAGCGCCACATGGACCGGCCCGTAGGGCGTGGCGATGTCCGTGGAAAAGCCCTGGTGGTACTTGACGTCGCCCGACAGCGGCGAATCGGGATAGCTGTTGCGCGGTTCCTCGAACAGGCTTTCGACGGTGCGCCCCATGATGTTGGTCAGGACGTTGATGCGGCCACGATGCGCCATGCCCATGACGATTTCCTTGGCGCCATGGCGCGCGCAGCGCGCGATCACCAGGTCCAGCAGCGGGATCAGGCTTTCGCCCCCCTCGAGCGAAAAGCGCTTCTGGCCGACATGCCGCGTGTGCAGGAATTTCTCCAGCGTCTCGGCGTCGGTCAGGCGCTTGAGCAGCTGCTTCTTCAGACCGGCCGATACGCCGAAATGGCCTTGCGCCGACTCGATGCGCTCCTGCAGCCAGCGTTTGCGCGCCACATCGTTGATGTGCATATACTCGATGCCGACGTGACCGCAGTAGGCGCTGTTAAGGCGCTGCAGGATGTCGGCCAGCGTGGTGCGCTCCACCCCGAACAGCGAACCGGTCTCGAATTCGCGCGTCATGTCGGCATCGGCCAGGCCGTAGTAAGCCGGTTCGAGCTCGGGCGTGGGCGGCGATTCGAAACGCCGCAACGGATCCAGGTCGGCCAACCGGACCCCCAGATAGCGATAGGCATTGATCAGGCGCAATACGGCAACCTGGGCCGCATCCGAGGCAGCAGCGCCCGGAAGCGGCTGCGTCAGCCAGGGCGCCAGCGCCGCGTCGCCGAACTGCTCGAGATAGGCCGCATTGCCGGCATACAGCGGCGAAGTCTGGCGCCAGTCAGGTCCGCTCATGAGACACCGATTCGCCTGAGGCCTGCATGTTCAGGCACCTCGCTTATCCATGGGCACGAAGTCGCGGCGTGCCGCGCCGGTGTATAGCTGGCGCGGGCGACCGATCTTGTGGGCGGGATCGGACAGCATTTCGTTCCACTGCGCCGCCCAGCCCGCGGTGCGGGCGAGTGCGAACATCGCCGTGAACATGCTGGTCGGAATGCCCATGGCGCGGAAGATGATGCCGGAATAGAAGTCCACGTTGGGATAGAGCTTGCGCTCGATGAAGTATTCGTCGTCCATGGCGATGCGTTCGAGCTCCATCGCGATCTTGAACTGCGGGTCGTCGCGCAGGTCGAGCTCGTCGAGCACTTCGTAGCAGGTCTCGCGAATGATGCGCGCGCGCGGGTCCATGTTCTTGTAGACGCGATGACCGAAGCCCATCAGGCGGAACCCGCTGGTCTTGTCCTTGGCGCGTGCAATGAACTCCGGAATGCGCGAGACATCGCCCATCTCGTCGAGCATCTTCAGCACGGCTTCGTTGGCGCCACCGTGCAGCGGCCCCCACAGCGATGCCATGCCGCCGGCGATGCAGGCGTAGGGATTGGCGCCGCTTGACCCGGCCAGGCGTACGGTCGAAGTCGACGCGTTCTGCTCGTGGTCGGCATGCAGGATGAAAATGCGGTCGAGCGCCCGTGCCAGCACCGGGTTGGGCTCGTAAGGCTCGCAGGGCGTCGAGAACATCATGTGCATGAAGTTCGCGGCGTAGGACAGCCGGTTCTGCGGATAGACGAAGGGCTGGCCCTCGTTGAACTTGAAGGCCCATGCCGCCACGGTCGGCACCTTGGCGATCAGCCGGTGGGCGACAATCTCGCGGTGCCGCGGGTTGAAGTTGTCCATGCCGTCGTGATAGAAGGCCGACATCGCGCCGGTCACGCCGATCATCACCGCCATCGGGTGCGCGCTGCGGCGAAAACCGCGGAACACGTTCTCCATCTGGTCGTGCAGCATGGTGTGATGGCGGATCGATTGTTCGAACGCCATCTTCTGGTCGGCCGTGGGCAGTTCGCCGTGCAGCAGCAGATAACAGACCTCCATGTAGTCGGAATGGTAGGCCAGCTGGTCGATCGGGTAGCCGCGGTGGTACAGCAGGCCTTCTTCGCCGTCGATATAGGTGATGGCCGAATTGCAGCTCGAGGTGGCAGTAAAACCCGGGTCGTGGGTGAAATAGCCATGGGCAGCGAGGGAACGGATGTCGATCACCGGCTTGCCATAGGTGCCCTGCTCGATGGGCAGCTCGATCGAAGGGCTGCCGTCGCTGAAGGTAAGGGTGACAGTTTTGCTCATGATGTTTCTCGATAGTGCTGCAGGCGTTGGACAAGCGCCGCAAGCTCGGGGTCGCCCGCGGGCGTCCGTCCTTGCAGCCGGTCTGCAATCTCCATGTCCGACAGGGTCAGGAGCCGCTCCAATGCGGCCTTCTCTTCAGGCTGAAGTGTAGCGCGGTGCGCGGCCCAAAAGCCACCCAGCCAGATATCGAGTTCCAGCAGGCCGCGGCGGCAGCGCCAGGTCAGGGCCTCAGACACGCCGTTTCACCAGCAGCGACTTGATGCGGCCGATCGCCGCCGTCGGGTTCAGCCCCTTGGGGCAGGCATCGATGCAATTCATGATGCCGCGGCAGCGGTACAGCCGGTAGGGATCTTCCAGATTGTCGAGCCGCTCGCCCAGGGCCTCGTCGCGGCTGTCGGCGATGAAGCGATAGGCCTGCAGCAATCCTGCCGGGCCGACGAACTTGTCCGGATTCCACCAGAACGACGGGCACGCGGTGGTGCAGCAGGCGCACAGAATGCATTCATAGGCGCCGTCGAGCAACTCCCGATCCTCAGGACGCTGCAGCCGCTCGACCTCGGGCTCGGGTTCATTGTTGATGAGCCAGGGCTTGATCGAACGATATTGTTTGTAGAACGGCTCCATGTCGACGATCAGATCGCGGATCACCGGCAGCCCCGGCAGCGGCCGCACATCGATGGGCTGCCTGAGTTCCGACAGCGGCGTGATGCAGGCCAGCCGGTTTCTGCCGTTGACGTTGACGGCATCCGAGCCACACACGCCTTCCCGGCAGGAACGGCGCAGGGACAGGGTCTCGTCCTGCGCCTTGATGGCGATCAGCGCGTCGAGCAGCATCTTGCCGGCGGGGTCGATGTCGAGTTCGACGTCCTGCATGAAGGGCTTCTCGCCGGACTCGGGGTCG
>JAYRNU010000008.1:0-6794 GCA_041912015.1 Thiobacillus sp.
GAGACCGAGCCTTCACAGGAGCGAGCCCATGCAGCTCAGGAGCGTCGACCCCCGCCACCTGGCGTTCAACCCCGCCAATCCGCGGCGCAGCGCCGCCAACGATCACGCCGACCAGCAGATGGCGGAATCGATCCGCATCGTCGGCATCCTGCAGCCGCCGATCGTCAAGGAGACGCTGGCCGGGCTCGAGATCCTCTATGGCGAGCGCCGGACCAGGGGAGCCATCGCCGTCGGGCTCGAGACCATCGACGTGCTGGTCGACGACCGCAGCGAGGGCGATCAGGCCATGGCTGCCATCGTCGAGAACGTGGTCCGGGCACCGCTGTTAGGTTCTGTGTCGAAACTGTCCTGTTGGGCTCGCACGGCTGTCATGGTTCCGGGCGATATTCACAGGACATATCGAGGAAGGCACGTAGACGTCCGGGTCAAGCGTTCCCGCAGCGAAGCGAGGACAACGCTTGAGGCGGCGGCGGCATGACAAGCTATTTGAAGGGGTGCAGGCGAAGTCCTGCACCCCTGCCACGTGGCGAACGGGAGAGCGCGAGGGGAACCCCTCGCAATCGAAAGAGAGAAGTGCGCCGCAGGCGCTCCGCTTAGAATATATCCGGTTCAAGAAACTGTCTTCTTTGTTGCTGTGCAAGGTGTTGCGCCCTGTTCGGTGTCTTTTGCCGTTTGGAACGGCCGCGAGCAAAGAGGACAGATTGTGGTGCGGATCATCAGGGCAGCGATGGGCTATGCCGCAATCCCGGCGGGCTTTCCGATTCTGGTTTCGGAACGGATGGCGATCATCGAGCCAGCCTTCGCCTGGCTGATGGAACTGGCCACGGTACCGGGCCGCTCGCATGCGGTGGAGACAATCCGGACCTATGGCGAGCACCTGCATGACTGGTTCGACAGTCTGGAGCAATCCGGGCTCGACTGGCGCGCGATCGGTGAGGCGGAGATTGCGGCCTGGCGCAATCGCATGCTGTCGCACCCGAGCCCGCATACGAAGCGGCCCTACGCGCGTTCGACGGTGAACGATCGGGTCCGCACGGTCTGCCGGTTCTACGCATGGGCGCAAGGCCGCGGGTGGATCGAGGCCCTGCCGTTCCACTTCGTCGACGTTCGCGTGGGTTCCGGCCGGAGGCAATCGTTCCTAGCGCATGTGGACGCGCGGCCGGGGATCGTGGAGGCGAACATCCTGACGGTAGCCGAGCACGAACGTTTGCCGAGGCCGTTGCGGGTCGATCAGTTGTGCCGGGTCTTTGCGCATCTGGGCATGCCCTACCGGCTGATGGCGGAATGGTCGCTGACGACAGGATTGCGGCGCAAGGAGCTGTGCGGCCTGGCTGTCTTTCAGGTTCCGGAGACGGCGCATCTCGATGACGAGGACCATCCTCTGATCGGCGTGCCCGTGACGATCACCAAGGGTGACAAGCCACGCACGATCTACCCGCCGATCCGCCTGATCGATCGCACGCAGCGCTATATCGACGAGATTCGCACGCCACAGGTGCGGGCATTGCGTCGCCGGCGGCCGGACTACCGGCCACCCTCGGCGCTGTTCCTCAATCATCAGGGAAGCGCAGTCAGCAAGACGCGGCTGACAGCCGTTCTTACAGAGGCGTTCCGGGCCGCCTGTGTTCCGGGAACGCTGCATTGCCTGCGACATACGTTTGCGACGACCATGCTGGTGCGGTTGCAGCGGCAGGCATTGACCACGCCCGATCTCAATCCGCTGAAGATCGTGCAGGTGCTACTGGGGCACAGTTCGATCCAGAGCACGGCGATTTATCTGCGCTGCGTCGAGCTGAACGCCCGGGAATTGGCCGACAGCATCGACTATCTCTATGGCGAGTTGATCCCCGATGGCCGTTAGACGCGAGCGGATCGACCGGCGCCTGCCGGCTGCGACACCGATCATTCTGGACCGGTCGGCCGATACCATCGTCGTCTTCCGCGACGGCTGGGGCGACGTCACGAAGCGCTACGATCCCGGCACGCTCGGCTTGCCGCTGGACGTCGCGATGCTTCTGGCGGATGCCTTTCGTCATCATCATGCCGCCTCGAGCCATGACACGCAGCGCCATTGCTGGATGGCGCTGCGGTCGTTCGCGCGATTTGTTGCGGAGGACGGTCAGGTGCTGTCCGCCGACGATCTGACCACTGCTATGGTGGGGCGCTACATCGCCTGGCTGGATCGGCAGGTCGCAGGACAGACGAACAAGCCCTGGTCGAAGAGTTCGCGGGCGAATGTGCTGATGCAGCTTCGCCAGATGATCGACTGGACGAAGCGCCGGCACCCGTCGCGGCTGCCGGCCCGGATCGACTTCCCCTGGCGAGTCTGGCCGAACCGGAATGCCGAACCGCGGACGCGCCTGAGCGGCGATGACCTCCAGACGATCCTGCGCGCGTGCTACGAGGAAATCGACGAGGCTGGGGATCGCTTCGAAGCGGGGCAGAACATCCTTGGGACGAGCGGTCCGGTTGATGGCGTCGATCCCGAACTTTGCGACCTGGTCCGGGTGCTCGCGCGGGTGAATGACGGGGTCCTTCCATCGCGGACGCTTGCGATCCGCAGCCACGTCAACATATCGGCGGTCAACCGCCATGGCGGGCTTCGTCATCTTGGCGGCTATCTTCACCTCACCGGCGAAACGGTCGTCGCGTTCTTCATCGCTCTGTCGATCCAGACGGCGGGCAATCCGGACGCGCTGCGGCTGATCACGCGCGATTGCCGGGTGGCGCATCCGCTCGACGAGCATCGCATCATCGTCGAATGGGCCAAGCCCCGGACCGGCGCGAAGGTGAAGCGCGCGCAGAGGCGATCCTTCGATTGCCGCCGTCGGTATGCGGCGCCGAACCTGATCGACCGGTTGCTGGCGATGACGGCGCCACTCGTCTCCCGGGCCAGCCGGCAGGACCGCAATCGTCTATTCCTGGTGAAGAGCGAGAAGAAGGACGCGGTGACGCTCATTGCGGAGGCGACATTGTCGCATGCCCTGAAGCCGTTCATCAAACGCTCCAATGCCCGGATCGCCATCTGGAACAAGGCTGCACCGGAGCGCGCCCGTCAGCTCTTGCCGGATTTTGCCGCCGTTCTGCTGCGAGGCAGTGTCGCCACCGAATATTACAAGGCGTCCGGCGGCGATATCGTCGCGACACAGGACGTGCTCAACCATGCCCGCGCCGACACGACCGAGCTTTACATCAAGGGACCGCAGACGCGCCGGATCCAGCACGAGACCATCGCCCGATTGCAGGGGTTGATGCTCGGCTGGATCGTTGGCGCGAAGGTGGACAGCAAGGATCAGGCGCAACGCGACCGGATTGCGCTGGCGAGCGATGCAACGGTTCCGTTCAGCCATGATTGCCTCAACCCGGCAGGGGGCACAGCACCTGGATCGATAGCAGGTCGGGTGTGCCGGCACTTCGGCGGATGCCTGCGCTGTCCGGGGCTGGTCGTTCCGATCGATGCGGAGCACATGGCGCGCATCCTTCAGGCGATTGGCGAACTGGAGCGTGCGCGTGAACGCATCGATCCGCGCCGCTTCGAGCTTCTGTATGCGCCGAGCCTGCGCATCCTGGTCGACGACATCCTGCCGGACTTCCCGGAAACGCTGCGAGGTGATGCCGAACTACGAGTGCTGGCCCTCCCACTCCTTCCGGCGCTGGAGTGAGCGATGGCGGCGTCCACGGCACCCGAACTTGCTGCCGCCACAAGGCCGGCACTTCGGATATCGACTCGCTCGGTATGGTCGGATCAGGTCTGGCATCTCGACGGCCGTCGTCCCGGGGGCAACCGCAGCGACTTCTCGCTCGACTGGGGCTTTGCCCTGGCCGACGATAGCCGGTTCAGTGATCTGCAATGGGCTGACTGGCGAGAGGCGGCAAAGCTGTTCCTGTGGAGCCTGAAGCTGGACCCGCCTCCTGGGTACCGCAATGCCCATGAATCGACGATCGTCTCTGTCTACAAGAGGTTGCGGATGCTGATCCGCTGGATGGCAGAGCAGCGATACCGGTGCTTTGCCGATCTCGACCATGATGGCTGCGAGCGGTTCATGACGACGGTGGCGCAGCGTCCGGGCAGCAAGCCTGGTAAGCCGCTGAAGAGCACGACGCTGCAAAGCTACGCCAATCTGCTGACGCGCCTGTATCTTCAGGGAGCGAAGTTCTCGCAAGTGGCGATCGCCGATCCGTTCCCGGGGATCGCGCCGCCGTTCGTTCGCCACGACCGGGGCTGGCTGCCTTATACGCCGGACGCGATCGCGGTGCCGCTGGTCTCGGCGGCGCTGCGGCTGATCGGGCAGCCGGCCGACGACGTCATTGCTTTGCAGTCCCAGGCGCAGTCCGCCTATGACGATGCCCTTGCCGAAGGGATCAGCCAGACGAAGGCCGGCTTCATCGTGACCGACGCGATCGCGCCGCTCTCCTTCTCGACGTTGCCCGGGGAGGATGCGCCGTGGCATGCCGCGCCCGTCACCAGCACCAAGCAGGTGCGCTATCTCGCCGATCGCATGTACGACGCCTGCTTTGTCGTGATCGCTTATCTGGTCGGCGCCCGGGTCTCGGAGATCCTTGGTCTTCAGGTCGGCTGCATCGAGCACCATCCCTCCGGCGATGGCAGCGAGAGCTTCGCCTATCTTGTCGGGCGGATTTACAAGACGACGCGCGGCATCGGCGGCGAAGCCCATCGCTGGGTGGCGCCAGCCCCCGTCAAGCGGGCCGTCGTGGTCATGGAGCAACTGACCGCCCGCCTACGGGCACAGAGCGGGCGAGACGATCTCTTCCTGGCGATGGCCAGCACGGGGCTGGTCGGTCCCGCCGCCCGGATCAACCTGCCCATCGTCTCGACGATCATATCGCGGCTGAACAACCAGTTCGCGCCGTTCATCAGCCTGCCGGACCACGAGGGTGAACCGTGGCATCTGAACACCCATCAGGGCCGAAAGACCTTTGCCCGCTTTGTCGGAAAGCGCGACCGGACCGGCCTGCACGCGCTTCAGGCCCACTTCGGCCATGTGACCCGGGCCATGACCGATCGCGGCTATGTCGGGACCGACTTCGCCCTCGACGACCTGATCGATCGTCATACCCGGGAGGAAACCCATGCTGCTCTCGAAGAGGTGCTGACGGCGACCGCCCTCGCCGGCAAGGGCGGACGGATGATTGCCGCCCGCTCCCAGTTCCGCGGGCGCTCGCGTGGCGGCGATGTCCAAGCCTATGTCCGCTTCCTCATGGAGGAGACCGACCTCAGACTCGGTGTCTGTGACTGGGGCTATTGCGTCTACCGCGTCGAAACCGCCGCCTGCTTCGGCGACGAGAAAGGACCCAACCCCGTGGTGAGGACCGAAAGCACCTGTCTATCCTGCGCCAACTTCGCGGTCACCGCCAGGCACAGGCCGGTCTGGCAGGCACGCCGCGATCGCAATGCCGATCTTCTCGGTCATCCCGGCCTGGACCCGGTCAGCCGGCAGCTCGCCAAGACACGGGTTGCCGAATGCGATCGCATCCTTGGCGAACTCGATCATGGAAAGGATGGTCGCCATAGCGCGTAAGACCAGCAAAATGCCGGCACTCACACCTGCCGAAAAGCGTCTGCGGAACACAGATCGCAGGCTCCGGGACGCTCTGGAGCGACTGGTCAAGGGATTGCCAACACACCCGGAGCTGCAAAAGCGATCCCACCGGCTGACCGTCGCGACACTCGCACGTGAGGCGCGGGTCGGCCGCAATGCCATCTACACCAACCATCGGCCGATCATCGAAGAGCTGCGGCGCGCCAGCGATCGCAAGGTCGTTCCCGAGAAGCTGGCAGCCTGGGAAGACAAGCTCGCCCAACAGCGAGTGCTGATCCAGGTTCTCCAGATCGAGGAACGACGACTCGTCACGGAAAATGCCGTTCTGCTCAAGCGCATCCTCGAGGCCGAAACCGAGGCTGAGCGTCACAAGCGTCACCATGCCCGCCTGATTGCCGAACGTGATCGAGCTGTGAAACCAGTGCCCCTTACTCGCCGACCGAAATCCTGACGTCGAAGGGCGTCGCCACCAAAAAATACACCCAAAACGAACTGCGCAGCAGAAACGGCCATAGAATCAACGCCGTCCAGCTAACAGGACACTTGACGCATAACCTAACCGCTGTCGCCCGTCGACCAGTGGCGGGCCATCGACCGGCTCGAGCAACGCGGTTGGACGATGGACGCGATCTCGGCGACGCTCGCGTTGCCGATCCGCACGATCGGCAAGCTGAAGCTGCTGGCGAAGATCCATCCGCCGATGCTCGAGCGGTTCGACCAAGGCGACATGCCGGGCGAGCGCGAGCTGCGGATCATCGCCCATGCCACCCGCGAGGAGCAGGCCGCGGTCTGGAAAA
The DNA here is from genome assembly GCA_041912015.1 of Thiobacillus sp. Classification (GTDB taxonomy): domain Bacteria; phylum Pseudomonadota; class Gammaproteobacteria; order Burkholderiales; family Thiobacillaceae; genus Thiobacillus. Next base: position 6,359 of record JAYRNU010000008.1, read on the forward strand.
AGCACCGGCCGAAGAAGAACGAGAAGGTGCTCTGGTGGCAGATCGCCAACGCCCTGCACAAGCGCACCATGCTGGCGAAGGACGCCAAGTTCGACGACGAGCTGGCCAGGGAGTTCGGCCTCGCCTGGCAAGTGGACCTGTTCGTGCCCGCCGATGAGGACAGCCGCTACACCACCGACGTCGAGACCTTTCTCGCCGCGCAGCACACATGGGTGCTCCGCAACCTGCCGGAGAATGGCGAGCTGCTGGAGGCGGACCAGCATGGCCAGGTGAAGCTGCCACCCAAGGCGCAGCGGGTCTGGGACAAGGGTCGCAGGACCGACCGCATCGGCTACTTCGTCGATCCGCACGACGGCCGTGTCGAGACCATCGTCTTCCGGATGCACGAGGCCCAGACCAGGGGCAGCAAGAGCGCCGCGATCACGCCGGAGCCGAC
>JAYRNU010000009.1:0-2536 GCA_041912015.1 Thiobacillus sp.
CAGCGAGTAGCGCACACGCCAGATCGTGCGAAGGTAGATCCGCACCAAATCGACGATCGAGTAGCGCATGAACAGGCCGGCAATCAATGCGGCCAGCAGAATGCCGCTGCCCGTGGCGGAGAGATAGTTGAAGTTGTAGATCGCCGCCTCCTTGTGCGGCGTCGGCGCCACCGGCGGGATCTTCTCGATCATGTTGTGCAGGCCTTCGAACGGGATCTTGACGACCGAGATGCCGTCTAGCGCCTTCTTGATGTCGGGGATGCCCCAGATGAAGACGAACACCGACAGGATCACCCACGGAAGCCAGGCCAGCACCACCGCGCGCCGGTCGTGCTTGGCGAAGATCGCCGCACCGGCATCGGCTTCATGGCCGACCGGCTTCTCGCTGGCGAGGTCGGGAACATCCGAGAGGTCGTTCTCGTGTCCTTTCAGCGTGGTCGAGGTCCAGATCCGCTTCGGCTTCCAGACCTTGAGGAACAGGACCAGCGAGACCAGCGACACGATGGCCGCGATGACGTCGACCAGCCACGGTCCGTGGTAATTCGAGACCAGGAACTGCGTGACCGCGAACGACAGGCCCGCCACCAGGATGGCCGGCCAGATCTCGATCATGGCCTTGAATCCGGCGAAGGCCCAGATCAGCCAGAACGGCACCAAGAGCGAGAAGAACGGCAGTTGCCGGCCGATCATTCCCGACAGTTGCAGCAGATCGAGGCCGGTCACTGCGGACAAGGCGATGACCGGCGTGCCCAGGGCGCCGTAGGCCACTGGCGCAGTGTTTGCGATCAAGGACAGGCCGGAAGCCGCCAGAGGCTTGAACCCCAGGCCGATCAGCATCGCGGCCGTGACGGCCACCGGCGTGCCGAAACCCGCTGCGCCCTCGAAGAAGGCACCCAACGCGAATGCGATGAGCAGCAGTTGGAGCCGCCGGTCGTCGGTGATGTTCGTCATGCTGTCCTGCAGCGTCTTGAACGAACCGTTCTCCTCGGTCAGCTGGTGCAGGAAGATGATGTTCAGCACGATCCAGCCGATCGGCAGCAGCCCGAAGGCCGCACCGTAGCCGGCCGCCAAGCCGGCCATCTGCGCCGGCATGCCGAACACGAAGATCGAGATCAGAAGCGCCGAGATCAGGCCCAAAGCCGCGGCGTAGTGCGCCTTCATGTGCCAGATGCCCAGCAGGGCCATCATGACGATCACCGGGATCGACGCGACCAGGCATGACAGGATGATGTTGTGGAACGGGTCGTAGTTCTGCTGCCAAACCATGGCGGTCTCCTTTGCGTTTTGTCGTCGATCGAAAGTCGATTGCTTGAGTGGCCGTGCCCCCGGTGTCACGCCCGAGCTTTGGGAATCTAGTCAAGGCTGGTCAGTTTGGTCTGACCAGTCATCCAAAGTCTCCGCAATGAACATGCGCTTGTCAATCCGGGCCTCTGTGGTTCAGCGCCGGCCAGAAGAAATCGATCAGCGTGCCGCCTTCGTGCAGCAGCACCGCCTTTGGGTTGTTCGGCACGTGCCGCTGGAACGCAATGTCGTTCCTGGGCGGCGCGGTCTGCTGGGGAACTCCGATCAGCAAGGCCCATGGTTTGCTCTCCTCAGTAGTACCCGTGCCCGGCGCGCACCTTGCCCCGGAACACCCAGTACGACCAGATCACGTACAGCAGGATGATCGGCAGCAGGAACATGGTGCCGACGAGCAGAAAGGCCTGCGAGATCGGGTGCGCCGCAGCGTCCCACAAGGTGATCGTCGGCCAGATCAGGTAAGGCCAGAGGCTGATCACCAGGCCGGTGAAGGCGAGGAAGAACAGCCCGAACGAACACAGGAAGGGCAGCACGTCGCGCCGTTCATGACGCAGGCTCGTGCGCAACAGCGCAGCGACGCCGAAGGTCAGGATCGGCACCGGCGAGAACCACAGCAGATTCGGCCAGCTGAACCAGCGCTCGGCGATTCGTTCGGAGGCCAGCGGCGTCCACAGGCTGACCGCGACGATGAAACCGAGCACCCACCACAGGCATTGCCGCGCGACGCGGCGCGACCACTGCTGAAGCGGGCCCTCGGTCTTCATCACCAGCCAGGTCGCGCCCTGCAGCATGTAGGCGGCTACGACGCCGGCGCCGGTGAGCAGCGTGAACGGCGTCGCCCAGTCCCAGCTGCTGCCTGCGAACCGCCGGCCTTCGACGGGGAAGCCCTGCACGATGTTGCCGAGGATCACGCCCTGGGCGAAGCTGGCGACGAGCGAGCCCCAGATGAACGCGTTGTCCCAGACGCCGCGCCGCGCACCCTCGACCTCGCGGAACTCGAAGGCGACGCCGCGGAACAGCAGGCCGAGCAGCATCAGCAGGATCGGGAAATACAGCGCCGGCATCAGCACCGCGAACGCGAGCGGGAACACCGCGAGCAACCCGCCACCGCCCAGGATCAGCCAGGTCTCGTTGAAGTCCCACACCGGGGCGACGCTGGATACCATCAGGTCGCGCTCATGGGGGTCGCGGCGCAGCGCGAACAGCATGCCGACGCCGAGGTCGAAGCCGTCGAGCA
>JAYRNU010000010.1:0-3070 GCA_041912015.1 Thiobacillus sp.
GCGCGTTCGGCTTTCTCTCCCGTGTTGGCGAGCAGGGAGCGCTCGGCCACCGTAATCCGGGTGATCCCTGGGCTTGGTGCCTGCATGGAGGTCGGCGCCAGCAGGTCGCCGGGCGTGCCACTCGGCATTGCTCCTGTGGGCAAGCCCTTGAACGGCGGCGGAGCTGGGGGCAGGCTCGCCGCTGGCGGCATGCTGCTCGGCATGGTCGGGACTGGTGTGGGCGGCTGGGGCGTAGCGGCGGCCTGCTGGGTCGAAGTCAGTCGCTGTTCCAGTTCGGCAAAGCGCTGCATCGTTTTCGCTTCGAAGGTCTGGCGATCCTTGTTGAGTCGTCCCTGTTCTTCGCGTTCGTTCTCGTACTGGGCAAGCTTGCGCCCGGCCGTGCCGACCCATTGATCGACCGGATTGACCTGGGCGCCGGGCGACATCACGCCGATGTTGGTGACCGAACTGGCCGACCCGGAGGCGGGTTGCGCGGTGTTCACTGGCGGACTGCCCGCAGTGAATGCGAAAATCGACCAGAGCAGCCCGACGCCGCCGGCCATCAGGGCGCCGAGCATGGCGTACTGGCGTTGCCGTGGGGAGAGGTGTTGCAGCAATTGCTGCGGCAAACCCCGCAGCGTTTGCATCCACTGACGCGGCGTCGTCATGGCGCCTCTCCGCGGCGGATTACATAGACGCTGGTGCTCTCGCCGGGACGAAGATTATGGTGCTCGACGGCGATGCCAACGACGCTGCCCTGCTCACGGTCGAATTCCGGTTCGGCCAGCACCATGGGCCCATCGCTGATGTTCTGCAGCAGGTATTTCTCGCCGACCAGGCCGCGCCCGTCGTACTGGCGCACCCGGGAAAACCGCGCCTCGTTCCACAACGGGAGCATGCCGTGGGTCTCTTCGACCCGGATATCCGGTGGCACCCGATCCGAAGCCATCGCCACCAGCAGCGCCTTCATGGCCCGTACCTGGTTGGGTGACGGACTGGCCGGATTCTGAGCCGATGTCGAATGCTTCAATGCCTTCGGCGTCCTGTCGCGAATGACGATCGTGTCCGCCGGTGTATCCGAGCGACGCAGCAGCAAGGTGTAGGTGGCGTTGGCCGATGCGACGAAGAGGTTGATCGGCTTGACGGAATCGCCGACCGGACGGACATAGATTTCGCCCTTGTCGCGGTCGCAGGTCAGTGCGATCTCGCCGGCTGGGTTGATCGGCGATGAACCGGTACCGGCGGGCGCCATGCCTGGGCTGGCGGGAAGTGCTGCCGCCATGCCGCATTGGCTCGAATGGATGTTGCCGAAAACGTCAGTGATCGACATCCCTTCGATGCGGATGCGGGTCGGTTCCCGGATCGACAGGATGGCTTCGACCGCCGCGCCGTCGCTGGCCTCGACGAGTTGTAGAGCCTGGGCGGGCAGGGCCGTCATGCTGGCGACACAGGCGATGGCCAGAACAGCGCTCATCGTACGTCCGTGTTTCGACGCCGGCTTGGAATCCGATCTGGATAGAGCCGGGTGGGTATCAGTTGCCGACATTGGCTACCTCCTTGAAACTTTTCAGATGCATACGCGCACCGGCGTAGCTGAACTCGACCCGATAGGCCTTGAGGTCGTTGGCCGTCTCGAACCCGTTGACCAGGGTGCGTAGCCGCCCGCGAATGACGACGCTCTGGCCTTCCTCGCTAGGGACCAGTTGCTGGGGCGCGAAGACGGTGGCGGCGTTGATGCGCTTCAGGCGTTCGGCTTCCACTTCCTGCCGGGTCTTCAGCGGGCCGTACTGTTCCGGTTCGACGTAGCCAAGCAGGATGTCCTTCTTCCAGTCGATTGAGGCCGGCGTCACGTCGAGGACCAGCCAGGCAATGAAACTGCCCATCTGCTCCAGGTACTCGCTGCTGGCCTTGTCACGGGTGACCCAGAAGGTCTTGTCGATTGAGGGCGGCACGACGATGGTGCGTACCGTACCGAGCAGGTTGAGGATGACGATCAGGGCGAGAATCTGGCCGGCCGCCAGGACGCCGACGGTGAGACTCAGCCCCCGGTTGCGGCGGCGCATTTCCTTGATGTCGCCGTTGAGTCGTTCGAAGTCCATGGGTTTTTCTCCTGGGCTCAGCCGACCATGCGGCGGATGTGGGACGGTGGCGTGGCACGCATCGTGGTCAGCGGACTGGCCGGCAGGTGCCAGTACAGCCAGTGGATGGCGAAGGCCGGATGCTTGTCCGCCTTGATGCGCGATATCCAGCGCGAGACGAAGATGCCCGCCGCCATGCAGACGGCGAACGAGGTCTTGCTGCCGGACATGTAGCCGACGAAAAACATGAACAGGATCGGCGCGGCGACATCGACATCCCAGAAGCCGATTTTCCATTGGTCATTGAGACGCCGTGGGATATAGGTGTCTGCTTGCATGTCGGACTCCTGGGGTCGATGCCGGCGTTTCAGATCACTGCGCCCATGATCGCGCCGGCGATCACGAGACCCACGGCGGCAAAAATGGCGAGGCCCACGTAAAACAGGACCGGACCGAAGTTGCGTAGTGCAGAGAGCGAGATGAGCGCGACCACGAACCCGACGAAGCCGACCAGGGCCTTGATGCCGGGGCCGAGCGCGGCGATCTGGGTCAGCGCCGAGGTCAGCGGGCCGGTGATGCCGGTAAAGGCGACCAAATCCAGGGCATAGCCGGGAAAAGCGATGCCGAGGCCGAGAGCGATCGTCGCCAGCAGCATCGCGACCATGATCAGTTTGCGCGCGGCAACACGGGGGGAAGAAACCAGCACAGCAGTGTTCATGAGTACCTCCGGGGAAGAATCGAACGTTGAATGGGGTGGAAAAGGCAGGTGGGCATCGGGATGCCCTGCAGGTGGGAGCGCATGCTCGGCGGGTGAAAGGCTGCAAATACGGAGATCGGGCCGCCCGGCGTCATGGCGGCAGGCCCTCGTTCATCTGAAAAACCACCTCGACCCGGCGGTTTTGCGTGCGGCCGGCTTGGGTATCGTTCGGGGCGATGAAGCAGCACCCGCCGTGTGCCGTGATGGTCAGGGCAGGCGTCAGTCTCGGATGTGTCTTGTGCAGGTGGTCGCGGAC
>JAYRNU010000011.1:0-72283 GCA_041912015.1 Thiobacillus sp.
CGGAGGCCTGTACTTGGACACGACCGGCCAGTGCGTGCGACAGATTGGTTTTTGTCCCCTTCAGCGCTGCCGATTGGGTGCGTGCGGACGGGGGAAAAGCGGAACCGTGTCCGAGCTCCGCAGCAAGGCACGTTTTGTGTGCCTTGCCAGGGCGAGTTGGTGGAGCGCCCGGCCGCGCGCGCCCAATCGGGGACCCGCAGGGCAGCGATGTGGGGTCGCCTTTCTCTGGTTCCTTTCTTTGGCGAAGCAAAGAAAGGAACTCGCCCAAAGGCGAAACACAGTACACGCGTGCCGCAGGCGAAAAGCGAAGCCGCCGCATGGTCAGCAATGTGAGCGAAGAAGAACCCGAGGCCATCCTCAAACCCTCCCCGTCAAATCCACCACCCGCGCCACTTCCGCCAGCGAGGTGATGCCATCCTTGACGCGCTGGATGCCGTCTTCGGCCAGGGGATGGTAACCGTGCTCGAATGCCGCACGGCGGATTTCATGCAGCGGCGCATGGTTGGCCACCAGTTCATCGAGCGTCGGATCCATGCGCAACAGTTCGATCAGCGCCAGCCTGCCTTTGTAGCCCTTGTGGCCGCATGCCGGACAACCCACGGCACGATAGATATGCGGCGGTTGCGCGGGGTCGGCGCCGAGCAGGGCGATTTCGTGCTCGTCCGGCGTGTAGGCTTCCCTGCAGTGCGGACAGAGCTTGCGCACCAGACGCTGGGCAATGACCCCGATGATGTTTCCGGACAGGATGCCGGGCTGGATGCCGATGTCCATCAGCCGGGGGAATACGCCGAGGGCCGAGTTGGTATGCAGGGTGGTGAACACCTGGTGTCCGGTCATGGCGGCGCGAAAGGCCATCTCGGCGGTATCCCGGTCGCGGATTTCGCCCACCAGAATGATGTCGGGGTCCTGCCGCATGATCGAACGGATGCCGTTGGCGAAATCGAGCTTCAGCGTTTCGTTGACCGAGCTCTGGCGCATCAGCGTGACCGGATACTCGACCGGGTCTTCCAGCGTCATGATGTTGACGGTCTCGTTGTTGAGGTGCGACAGCATCGAATACAGCGTGGTGGTCTTGCCCGAGCCGGTCGGGCCGGTCACCACGAGGATGCCTTCGGGGCGCGCCATCATCAGTTGCAGTTCGCGCAGCGCGTCGGCGGTGAAGCCCATGTATTCGAGCGGCATGATCGATTTTTCGCGGTCGAGGATGCGCAGGACCAGATTCTCGCCATGGATGCCGGGTTGCGACGAGACCCGGAAGTCGATCGGGCGGCCGTTCAGCGTCAGCGACATGCGGCCGTCCTGCGGCGCGCGCGTCTCGGCGATGTTCATGCCGCACATCACCTTGAGCCGCACCAGGATCCCCGGCCAGTAGGTCTTGTGCAGGCTGCGGACCTGTTCCAGCACGCCGTCGATGCGATAACGGATGCGCAGGAAAGCGTGCTCGGGTTCGAAGTGGATGTCGCTCGATTCGCGTTTCACCGCATCGGTCAGCAGCGCGCCGACCAGCCGAACCACGGGCTGGGTGTATTCCTCGGTCTCGGGGTTGAGGCTGGCGTAATCGACCTCGCCCGTCTCGATCTCGCGCAGGATGCCGTCCAGCGACAGGTCGAAGCCGTAGAACTTGTCGATGCACTCGAGCAGCTGGGCTTCGCCCGCCAGCAGGGTGTCGATTTCGAGCTGGCCGCCGAGCGCCGCCTTGAGCTGGTCGAGCGCGACGACGTTGAACATGTCGGTGGTCGCCAGCGTCAGCACATTGCGCGCGGCATCGTGGGCGATCGGCAGCAGATGATGGCGGCGGGCGAATTCCTCGGGCACCAGTTGCAGCGCCTCGGGATCGGCCACGACCTGGGCGAGGTCGATTCCCTGGCTGCCCAGGGCATTGGCGAGCTGGTCGCGCAGCACCGCCTCGGTCATGAAGCCGAGCGCGACCAGCTGGCGGCCGATCGGCAGGCCGGTCGCCTTCTGTTCCTTCAGACCGATACGCAGCTGGTCGAGGGTAATGAGTCCCTGTGCGGCCAGGGACTCGCCCATGCGGAGTTTTTTGCGGCGCTCCATGTTTCGACCGCCTAGCGCGCCTGCTTGAGTTGCCTGATGCGTGCTTCGGCCTGGGCACGGTCGAAGCGATGGATGCCGCCGAGTGCCAGCGCCTTCTCGTAGTAGCTCAGCGCCGCCGCGCGTTGCTGCAGCATGTCCAGGCTGACGGCAAGATTGAAGGCGTAGTCGGCATTGCCGGGGGCGCCGCGAAAGGCCTCGAAATAGGCATTCTGCGCTTCGGGCCAGCGCTGCTGTGCCGCGAACAGGTTGGCCAGGGTCTGATACAGGTGGGGGCTGGGATCGCGCTCGATCAGGGTTTTCAGGCGGCTTTCGCTGGCCAGGCTGTCGGCATCGCCTGCCAGGTCGAGCAGGGCGCCCTGGGCCGTTGCATTGCGCGGTTCGCGTTCGAGGACTTCCCGGTAGAGCTGCGCGGCGTCCTGTTCGCGATTCTGTGCCGTGGCAATCGCGGCGAGGCCCAGCAGGGCATCCGTACTGCGCGTGGCGGCGGCGGCCTCGGCATACAGCCGTTGCGCCTCCTCCAGCTGGCCGGCCTCGTACGCGGCATGGGCGTTGCCGAGAAGCATGGCATTTGCGTCCGGGCGGAATACCGGAATCGCGGACGGTGACGGGAGCGAGGCTTGTGGTCTGGCGACGGGAGCAGCAGGGGGCGGCGATGATGCCGCCGGGGACGCAACGCTGCGCTTGACCGCGACGGTCGCGGCGGCGGGAGGTTCGAGCGGCTTCGACCGTGCGGCAGCTGCGGCCGGCCGGGCCGGCCGACTCGGCTGGATCGGTGCCGCGGCTTGCACGGGCGCGGACTGAACAGGCGTGACGGCAACGGGCGGCGGCGGGAGCGTCGCGGGTTGCAGGGCGAAATACAGATAGGCGCCGTATCCCAATGCGACGATGACAGCCAACAGCGCGGTGGCCGGCACCAGCGTCAGATGGGGCAGGCGCCAGCTGCGGGATGGCTGCTGCGCCGGCTTGAGTCCACTGCTGCCGAACAGCAGGCCGGGCGGTTCCACCCAGTCGCGCGCCGTTTCGCTGATGGGCGGCGACACCGGTTCCAGTTCAAGATCGTTCGGGGCGAAATCGCCTGCCCGGACCTCCGGCGAGGACCTGCCGGACTGGGCAGTGGTTTCGGCCTGCTTGAGCGCCTTGAGCAGCAGGCTCATGGAGTGGCGGCGGCAGCGGGCAGGAGCCGCTCGTAAGGCTTCAGGGCGGGGCTGTTCATCGACGCATCGGCGACGATGGTCGGCCGCAGGAATATCACCAGTTCGCTCTGGGAAGCGATGCGTTCCTGCTGCCCGAATACCCATCCGAAATCCTGGGGTCGCGACAGGACGGGCAGGCCGTCGCGCGCATTGTTGTTCTCGTCCTGGATGAGTCCCCCCAGGATGACGGTCTGGCCACTGCGCACCTCGAGGAACGATTCCATCTCGCGGACCTGGATCACCGGGATGCCGCTCTTGATGTTCTGTTCCGCCAGCGCCGGATTGGGGTCGAGCACCTCGCCCACCTTGCGCGAGATGGTGGGGCGCACGGTCAGCGTGACGCTGCCGTTGTCGCCGACCTGCGGCGTGACGGACATCATCACGCCCACCGGGACCGTATAGGGGGTGCTGGTGAAGGTGGTGACCGACACCCCCTGGGTCTGGTTGGTGTCGCTCGAGAGCGTGAAGTAGACGAGGTTGTCCACCACCTTGAGCAGGGCGGTCTGGTTGTTCAGCGCCATGAGCTTGGGACTCGACAGCACCCGGGTATTGCCGAACGATTCCAGCAGCTTGATCGCGGCCCGGAAGTCATGGTTGGTGTTGTTGTATGAGATGGTATAGAAAGGCGTCAGTGAGCCGGCCAGTTGATCCCCGGGCAGCACGCTGGTGACGATCGACCAGCCGGTTCCCTGGGCCAGCTTGGTCCAGTCGATGCCGGCATGGAACTGGTCCTTGAGTCCGACTTCCACGATCGTCGCCTCGATCAATACCTGCCGCCTGACCGACTGCCCGGTCTTGTCGAGATACTGTTGGACGAGTTCGTGCTGGCGCGTGGTGCCGGATACGGTGACGGTTCCGGCCACCGGATTGACGCTGACCTCGTACTTGCTGTCGGCGTGAACGTCCTTGAATGCTGCCGCGAATAGCTTGTCGGCGCCGGCGCCGGCCTTGCTCACGGCCTCGGTTTGCGCGATCCGCTCGGCACGCTGGGCTTTTTCCGCCTCCGCCCGTGCCTCGCGTTGCTGGATGTTCTCGTTGGCCTGCCGGGTGCTGATCAGAATGGCGCGGATGTTCTCGGCCAGAACGTCCCAGAAATCATTGTTGGTCGTGCTGCTGATGGTGGTGCTCGAGTTGTTGCCGACGCTGCCCTGCTGCCCGCCGCCACTGGTGGCGGCCGTGCCCGTGGCGTTGCCGGTAGCGGCGATCTGCACGGCCACCCCGGTTTCGGAAGTGGCATGGCGCGCCACGTTGACGTAGTTCACCTGGTAGGTTTTCGTGTAGGGCGTATCCGGCTGGATCGAAATGCTGTGGCCGTCCATGCTGTAGCGCAGGTCGGCCTGACGCGCGATGCGGTCGAGGATGACGGGCAGGGGCTCGTTGACGGCATTGAGCGACACGCGGCCGGAAATGCCCGGAAAGATGTCGATGTTGTACTGGGTGTCGCGCGCGATCGAGAACAGCAGATCCCGGACGGGCACGTCATTGACCACCACGGTGTAGGTCGGGACGGGCGGGGCCAGCCGCGGGGGCGGCAGGTAGGGCGCTGCCTTGACCGGTGCGGGCGGTGCCTCGGCGACCTGATCGGCATCGCGCTGAATATGCGCCGACGAGGCATCGAAATTCTTCGGCGCAATACTGCAGCCGCCCGCGAGCAGGAGGCTGAACAACAAGGCGAGGCGAAACTGCCCAATATTCATAGTCATTCCGGTGGCAATACAAGCGTGCGCATTGTCCCGACCGTGCGCAAAAACGGCGATCCTGCAGTCTGCCTGGCCAGGGCATGCAGGGCTGCGCCGGCCTCGGTCCGGTCGGTGAATTCCCCTGCCAGGATCATCCAGGCAGGATTCCCTCGATCCATTCCATGCAGAATCCGGAGCGGCTGCGGCAGGGGGGGCGCATCCAATTCCCCCAGTAATACGGCTGCCTGCGCCGCTTCTTTAACCGACGCGAGCTGGATCACACGGGTGTTCGGCGCGGCAGTGGCGAGCCAGCGTTCGGTCTGACGGGCCATCTTCGTGACGTCGGTCGCAGTCAGCGGGACCGCATGGGGCGGCGGAACGGCCCGGACGGAGGGTTCCGGCGATGCGGGCTTCGGCAGGAAAGGGGACGGCGAAAGCGCCATCCAGGCGACAAAAGCCAGCAATCCCAGCGCAGCTGCCAGCGCCGCGCTCAACCACGCCCAGCGGCGCAGCCTCGGTCCGGTCAGACGCCGCCGCGGCATGGCGTCGTCGTCGGCTGCCGCGGCATCCAGATGCGCCGGGGTCAGGGTGCGGGTCTGCCCGGCGTAGGCAGCCAGCAGGGTCTTGTCTGCCAGCACGTTGATGCGGCGCGACAGCCCGCCTGAAAGCTGCGCCACGCGCGTGACGAGCGGGGGCGGAAACAGGTCGGGGCCGCGATACCCGGCCACGGTCAGCCGCGCGCGCAGGTAATCGGCGACCTCGGCCGCATTCAGCGGCGACAGGTTCAGGTTCAGCGTGATGCGGTCCTTGAGCTGCCGGATGCGCGTGTCGGCCAGCAGGGTATCGAGTTCCGGCTGGCCGAACAGGACAATCTGCAGCAGCTTGTCGGTGGCGGTTTCCAGGTTGGTCAGCAGCCGCAGAAACTCGAGGTTCTCGAGCGTGAACCCTTGTGCTTCCTCGACGAACACCACCACGCGCCGTCCCGCTTCATGGCGACTCAGCAAGACGGCATTGAGCTGGGACAGTCGCGCTTGCCGGCCGCTTGCGGGCATTTCCCCGAGATCGGAGAGGATCGCCGCCAGCATGTCGTCCGGATCCAGCGTGGGATTGCCCAGGTAAACGCTGACGACGCTTTCGGGCAGCTGCGCGACCAGCTTGCGGCACAGCATGGTCTTGCCGCTGCCGACTTCGCCCACGACCTTGATGATGCCTTCGCCCTGGCCGATGGCGTAGAGCAGGGCAGCGAGTATTTCCCCACGCTGCCCGCCGGCATACCAGTACTCGGTATTCGGCGTGATGCGGAACGGGGCTTCGTTTAGACCGAAATAGTCTAGATACACAGGGTTCCGGGCAGGTTGGCGTGCCCTACTCGGTGCCGTACGTCTGCATCCGGCTGTAAAGCGTGGTGCGGTTGATGCCGAGCATCTTGGCAGCCTGCGAGAGGTTGCCGTGGGTCATGGTGAGCGCGGCCTCGACATAGGCTTTTTCCCACTGGCGCAGGGTCACGTCGAGATTGAAGTTGGCCAATGTCTGCAACTGCTTGCGGGCCACCTCGATCAGCGCCTTGCCGTCGCTGGCCAGCGGAATTTCCTGCGGAAAGGCCTGGTCGGTATCGAGCTCGTCCTCGAGCTGCTGGGCATTGACGGACAGGCCGGGGTATTTGGTCGTCAGGCGGATGGCGATGTTGCGCAGTTCGCGCACGTTGCCCGGAAAATGGTAGTCCTCCCACATCTGCTGGGCCCGGGCATCGAGGGTAAAGGGCTGGCTCTTCGCCTCGCGGGCATAAAAATCGCGGAAGTGGTTGAGCAGGGTGAGCTTGTCCTGGCCCATCTCGCGCAGCGGCGGCACCGCGATCGAGAACACCGAGAGGCGGTGATAGAGGTCGGCGCGGAAGCGGCCGGCCTTGATTTCGGCACGCAAGTCTCGATTGGTCGCGGTGACGACGCGCGCATTGGAGAAGCGTGGCTGGGTTTCGCCAACGCGCTGGTATTCGCCGTTTTCCAGCACCCGCAGCAACTTGGCCTGCAATTCCAGCGGCAGTTCCCCGATCTCGTCGAGGAACAGGGTACCGTTCTCGGCTTCTTCGAAATAGCCTGCACGCGCGGTGGTGGCGCCGGTGAACGCCCCTTTTGCATAGCCGAACAGGGTCGGCTCGACCAGCGTGGGCGAAATGGCGGCGCAGTTCAGTGCCAGGTAGGGCTTGGCCGAACGCGGCGACAATTGATGCAGGCTCGAAGCGACCCGCTCCTTGCCGCTGCCGGATTCGCCCTCGATCAGGACCGGGAACGGGGCGGCAGCGTATTGCTTGATCTGTTCCCGCAATTTGTCCATCGCCGGGCTGTCGCCGACGATGCCGGAATCCTTGGCCGGCTTGGCCGACTTGTCGGCGCTGCGTTCCGCATCCTGGACCAGCAGTGCGTTGAACAGCAGCGACTTGAGCCGCTCGGGTTCGCAGGGCTTGGCGACAAAATCGATCGCCCCCAGCGCGCGCGCATGGCGCGCATTGGCCTCGTCGCTCTGGCCGGAAAGCACCAGGATCTTGATGCTCGGTGAAATGCCGAGCAGGTCGGCGATCAGGGCGAACCCCTCGTCGGGCTTGTGCGGTTGCGGCGGCAGGCCCAGGTCGACCAGCGCGAGTTGTGGCGGTTCGTCCAGTTGCATCAGCAGGCTCTTGACCTGGGGGCGCGATTCGGCCGCCGAGATCTCGAAATCCTTGCTCAGGACATAGCTCAGCGTATCGGAAATCAGCGGATCGTCATCGACGATCAGCAGACTTGGCTTGTTGGATTGGACCACATACCCTCCAGGTCGAATGGCCCCCACGGGGGCATCAATGCCGGAAGCGCGTCTGCACTCTGCGGGCAGGCTGTTTGTTTACACGCTTGTCGGATTTTCGGCGATTGTGCCAGAGACCCGGTGAAAGTTAAACCGGAACTGGCTCGCAGGGCGGAGGATGCTGGCGCAGCCGGAGATGGCTGCGCCCACGGAGCGAATCGGGGGGTGTCAGTTCTTGACGGGGTCGGCGATCACGCGAATCCATCCTTCGGAACGCTCGATCGGGTTGCCCAGGGCAATGTGCTTGCGCTCGGCCAGCCCGTTGACCTGGTAAGCCCTGCCGGGCATGAAGTGGACCGGATCGATGATCACGCTGTCGGGACCGGTCTTGCCGGCCAGCCAAATGCTCGCGTGCGGCTGGCTGAGGCCGCTGTTGTCGCGTCCGTTCACGGTGTAGTCCGGCGTTGCGGTGTCGAGCAGGGTCACCAGTTCGGGGGCTTCGCGCAAGGTCTCGACGCCGACCGAACTGGTGTCGTCGTCGAGGCGCGACAGGCGACGAACGATGCCCAGCTGCCACGTGGTCGCATCGTGCGGCTTGACGGCGATCAGCGCGCCAACACGCAGCCAGTCCTTGTCGCGGGACTCCACGACGGCGCCATAGCCGCATTCGCTTTCGTCGTTCATGACCCAGCGTTCGTGCTCGCTGGGGTTGACGCTGGCCGAGATGTTCATTTGCGAGACGCGTTCCCGGGTACGGGTGGTGACGAAACCATAGACCTGTACGTCGTCTTCCTCGCTGTAGTTCAGCCCGGTGCCGTACGGTGACACCGGAACGGGCGCCCCGGCCGCCTTGAGCAGGGACAGGATGGCACTGAGGCCGTGCGTGACGTCTGCCAGGCGCTTGATCGCTTCGCGGGGCGCGCGGCGCTGTTCTCGGCCCGCCAGGGACGACCAGTGGCGCTGCAGATGGTCCAGCATCTCCAGACACTCGGCGGTGCGGGCATTTTCGGTCAACCCCAGTTCTGCCGGGGTCTTGCCCTCGCGCAGTGCGGCATGGATCTCGTTCAGCTTGAGCAACAGGTCGGCCGTGGCCCAGAAGCGCAGCGGCTTCTGGGCGTCGGGTTTGCGGACACGACGCGGCCCATGATCCGACGACAGGTCGACGACGAAGTTGTGCACATTGGTGTCGACGCGTGGATCGAGCTGAAGCGGCTCGTGCCAGCTCTCCAGCCAGTTGTCGAGCAGGTCCAGCTGCTTCGGATAGAGCGTGCCGGAATTGGCCAGATGGAGCATCAGGATATGCAGGTAGGCCGTTTCGCAACTGCACTCGGCCTTGTCTTCAGGATAGGCGCGCTGGGGTCTGCGATGGAAGCCCTCGGTTTCGGCGACACGGTAGAGATTGTGCAGGCGCAGCCAGAGCTTCTCCCCGGCGGGCAGGTAGCGGATCGCGCGCCACTTGAGCAGCTGCCCGAAGGTCCTGATGGCGCGCAGGGTAATCAGCGGAATCTGGCCCTCGTGCTGGCTTTTGCCCGCGTGCCGGGCGAAGTCCAGCACGAAGGCGTGATAGCCGCGCGCGACTTCCCAGTACAGGCCGTACACGGAATGCCACAGCTGGCTCTCGACCTGGCGGGACATGCGGGGGTTGCGCAGGTACTGACGCACCAGCGTGTCCTGCAGGTCGCGCGACTTTTCATCCAGCAGCATGAGTACCGCCAGACGATCTTTCGTGAAATCCGACGAATTTTCATTGAAGCGCTTCAGCTCGTCGAGAACGGCCTGCTGGCACTTGAACGCATCGCCGATCGGCAGGCGCTCGATCCAGCGCAATGCCGTCTTCATGTTCGTCAGCGGGTCGTCATCCCGCTTGCCGAACGGCTTGAGGCGGGCGAGCTTCGATGCGAATTTGTCTGTCAGTGCGTTCATGTTCTGCAAGCAATCCTGAGATGACGGCCCGGGTTTCGTGCGTGTCGACCTTGCTCCAGCAATTCCCGTGCCCGACTATGGCGCCAATTTCTCCCGCACCCAGTCGGTGACCGACGCGAGGGCCGCAGGAAGCCGGGCGGGCTCGCTGCCGCCGGCCATGGCGAGGTCCGGCTTGCCGCCGCCCTTGCCGCCGACCTGCGTGGCAACAAAGTTGACCAGATCGCCTGCGCGCATCTTGCCCGTGACGTCGGGGGTCACGGCAGCGATCAGGCTGACCTTGCCGTCGACGACGGTGCCGAGCACCAGCGCGCATGACTTCAGCTTGTCGCGCAGCTTGTCTGCCGTTTCACGCAGCCCCTTGGCATCGATGCCGTCGAGCTGTGCCGCCAGCACGTGGACGCCGCCCAGGTTGACGGCCTGCTGCACGAGTTCGTCGCCCGCGCTGGCGGCCAATCTGGACTTCAGGCGGTCGAGTTCCTTTTCAAGCGCACGCACATTGTCGAGCATCTGGGTCAGCTTGGCACCCAGTTCGGCGGGCTGGGCTTTGAGCGCTGCGGCGGCCTGGCGGACTTCCTGCTCGCGAGCCTGCACCCACGACAGGGCGTTGTCGCCGGTGATGGCCTCGACCCGGCGGATGCCGGCAGCCACCCCGGATTCCCCGACGATCTTGAACAGGCCGATGTCGCCGGTGCTGGCGACATGGGTCCCACCGCACAGTTCGCGTGAACTGCCGATGTCCAGCACGCGCACCTCATCGCCGTACTTCTCGCCGAACAGCATCATCGCCCCGGTCTTTTGCGCCGCCTCGATGGCCATCACGCGCGCCTGCGTCGGGCTGTTGGCGAGGATCTCGGCATTGACGCGGGTTTCGACTTCGCGGATCTGCGCATCGGTCATCGGCGTCGGCTGGACGAAGTCGAAGCGGGTCTTCTCGGCATCGACGAGCGAGCCCTTCTGCTGCACGTGTGCGCCGAGCACCTCGCGCAGCGCCTTGTGCATCAGGTGGGTCGCCGAGTGGTTGCGCATGGTGCGCAGGCGCGCGACCTCGTCGACACGGGCGAGCACGGCGTCGCCGACTGCCAGCGAGCCGGTCTTGACCACGCCGTGGTGGCCGAATACCTGAGCCTGGATCTTCTGTGTGTCCTCGACCTCGAATACGCCGTTCGTGCTCTGCAGGGCACCGCAGTCACCGACCTGGCCGCCCGACTCGGCATAAAAGGGGGTGTGGTCCAGCACCGCCACACCGAGTTCGCCTTCCTTGAGCTCGCTCACCGCAGTGCCGTCCCGGTACAGTGCAAGGACCGTGGCGTCGTGGGTCAGCGTGTCGTAGCCGTGGAAAGTCGTCGCTTCGCCCGTGTACTCGAGTCCGGCGCCAAGCTTGAACTTGCCGGCGGCGCGCGCTTGCGCCTTCTGCCGTGCCATGGCGGCATTGAACGCGGCGGTGTCGACACCGACGTTCGCTTCGCGACAGATGTCGGCCGTGAGATCGAGCGGAAAACCATAGGTGTCGTGCAGCTTGAAGGCCAGTTCGCCATCGAACGTTCCACCCGAGGGCAGCGTCTTGAGCGCGTCTTCGAGAATGCCCATGCCGTGTTCGATGGTTTCGAAGAAGCGTTCTTCCTCCTGTCGCAGAATTTCCATGACGCGGGCCTGCGCCGCGACGAGCTCGGGATAGGCGTCGCCCATCGCCGCGACGAGATCGGGCACGATGCGGCAGAAGAAGGCACTGCGCGCGCCGAGCTTGTAGCCATGGCGGATGGCGCGACGGATGATGCGGCGCAGCACGTAACCTCGCCCTTCATTGCCGGGGATGACGCCGTCGACGATCAGGAAGGAGCAGGCGCGGATGTGATCGGCAATGACCTTGAGCGAGCTGCTGGCCAGATCGGTCGTCCTGGTCTCGCGCGCTGCCGCAGCGATCAGCGCATGGAACAGATCGATGTCGTAGTTCGAATGCACGTGCTGCATTACCGCCGAAATCCGTTCCAGGCCCATTCCGGTGTCGACCGAGGGCTTGGGCAGCGGATGCATGGTGCCCGACTCGTCGCGGTTGAACTGCATGAACACGTTGTTCCAGATCTCGATGTAGCGGTCGCCGTCCTCGTCGGGCGAGCCGGGCGGGCCGCCGGCGACCTCGGGGCCATGATCGTAGAAGATTTCGGTGCAGGGGCCGCAGGGCCCGGTATCGCCCATTGCCCAGAAATTGTCGGAAGCGTAGCGCGCGCCCTTGTTGTCGCCGATGCGGACGATGCGGTCCCTGGGCACGCCGATGTCGTTGGCCCAGATGTCATAGGCCTCGTCGTCCTCGGCGTAGACCGTGACCCAGAGTCTGTCGGCCGGCAGCTTCAGCACCTCGGTCAGATATTCCCAGGCGTACTTGATCGCATCCTGCTTGAAATAGTCGCCGAAGCTGAAGTTGCCCAGCATTTCGAAGAAGGTGTGGTGTCGCGCCGTGTAGCCGACGTTTTCCAGGTCGTTGTGCTTGCCGCCGGCACGCACGCAGCGCTGCGACGATGCCGCGCGGGTGTAGCTGCGCTTGTCCTGGCCGGTGAAAACGTCCTTGAACTGCACCATGCCGGCGTTGGTAAACAGCAGGGTGGGGTCGTTGCCCGGGACCAGCGGGCTGCTGGCGACGATGGTGTGGCCCTTGGAGGCAAAGAACTCGAGAAAACTCTGGCGAATGGCGCTGCTTTTCATGATGAAGAAATGGTGGAGTCGAGCTTCAACGTCGAACAATGAGGCATTGTATCCGCTAAAGTTCGGCCCTTACAGGCACCTACGGCGGTTTATAGGCAAAGATAGCGAGCGTGGTCGTGCCGCGCGAACGGCTGGAAATGCCCGACGGTTCGCCGTGCAGACATCAAGCCAGGCCCGGGGTTGACTGTGGTTTCCTGAATACGGTGGATGCCAGCAACCCTGCCAGGCCACCGCTTCGGGCGAGCGGATGCAGGGCATTGTGCTCGACCGAACCGTTCGGGATGCTGAGGGCGATCAGCCGTGCCGGCACCACGCTGGAGAATGCCTCGGCGGCGTGCCTGTCCTTGAGGCAGTCAGAACCGAACGCCAGGAAAATTTCCGGATTGCCGGCCGACGCGTCGACAAGGCGCCGAAACAGCTGCCGCAGCCCCGTGCCATCGGCAGCCAGCCATCTTGGGTCGTCGGGGTGATTGCCGCCAACGGACAGTGCCGCATCGAGATTCAGGCGCAGGGCGCTCATGATCGCCGGGATCCCGCCGCCGCTCGTGCCGATCGAGACCGCGCTCCGGTAGTCGTCGACGCCGAGGATGTCCCCAAGCCTGTCGATCGAAGCCTCCAGGCTGTCGGCCACGCCGCCGATCCCTTGCCGATAGCTGTTCCGCGTCGGGTCACGCATGAATGCGACATCGACTTGCGCCGCATCGATGTGCTGCAGAAACACCGGCAGCGGCATCATCATGCGCTGCGCACGCCCAGAGAAACAGATGGCGAGCGTCTTGTCCGAGCGGCTCCCGCCTGTCGTGAACAGCGTCAGCCGCTGCCGCAGGCGATGGCGCATGAAGGGTTCCGGGCCAGGTTTTCCACTTTTTGCGTACAGGCGATGAAGCGTCTCGATCCAATGAAGCTGGGCGGGCGACGGGTCGGTCCCTTGGGCGGCACGAAAGACCGTGTCCCAGCTGTGCCGTGCAGGCGACATTTCCCGGCGCAGGGCATCCAGTTCGAGCGGCGTCATGCGATTCTCGAGATCGATGTGCAGCTTGTTCAGCATGTTGTGCGTCCTGCATCCGCGCGCCAGGCGGTTGTAGCGTTCGATCATGGCAACCCCGCACGGACGACGTCGACCAGGCGATCCAGGGAACCGATCGTCTGCAAATCGTTCGGCACGATCGAAACGCCGGTATTGATTTCAATGGCGATGCACAGCTCCATTTCTGCCAGGCTGTCCATGTCGAGCTCCGCCAGGGCGATGTCGCGACGGCCCTCGAGAAAAATGGGGGTCAGGTCTTTGGTTCGCATGGCGGTCATGCAGGCATACTCGAGCTCCTGGGCGATGAGGCTGCGGATTTCTTCGTCTGTCATGGTTCGGATCCTGCCTGACGGAAGGACGACCGGATGACTCGCCGCATGATCTTGCCCTGCGCGTTGCGAGGCAGGCTCGGCAGGATCAGGATGCGACGGGGCGACCTCAAGGCCAGATGCTGGCGGGCATAGAGCCGCAGTTCCGAGACCGTGACGACCGCGTTGGTGCGCAGTTCGACGGCCGCGACCGGGATTTGGCCATGCACCGGGGACGGCAAAGACAGCGCCGCCGCCACGCTGACCGCCGGATGGGCCTCGAGAACGCGCTCGATTTCGGCAGGGAAAATATTCAGGCCATTGAGGATGATCATGTCGTCCTTGCGCCCCTGGACGACCAGGTGACCGTCCGCCCGCAGGTATCCGACGCCGCCCGGATAGAACCAGCCGTCGCGGAAACGCGCGGCGCTGTCGACCGGGCTGTCGACATATGCCGTCGCCATGCCCGGCGCCCGCAGGCGAATTTCTCCAGCATCACCGGATGGCAGCACGTTGCCGTCGGCATCGACGATCTCGAGTTCGACGCCCTCCAGCAGCCTGCCTGCGCTCGCCTCGGCATCGTGCTCGCCGGGGCGGGCCATGGCGATGCCGCCGCACTCGGTCGCTGCGTAGCGCACGTACAGGTTCCGGGTGACCGATTTCTCGATGCTGCGGCGAACATCGACCGGCACTTCGGAGCCGCCGGTCCTGAGCTTGATGCCCGCCAGCCGATGCGCGTCATGCGTGGCGGCGAGATCCGACGCATGCATTCGCGAAATGTCGAGGCAGGTGACCTCATGGCGGAGCGCGAAGTCGACGATGTCGATCGGTTTCCTGGGACGGAACACGTTGGTGCCGCCGGCCCAGACGCAATAGAGCCGATGTCGCTTGCTATTGTTGTGCTCGATCGAGGCCAGTCTGAGCAGCCGTTCTCCTGCATAGTCGTCATGCCGTGCCGCCTGATCGGCGATCTGCCGTTCGCTGAAGGCGACGATGTTCATGTCGCCGGTCGTGCCCGATGTCCGAAGAAAGAGCGTTGCGACGTCGGCAGGCAAATCGTCGGCTAGGGCCGCTGAAGCCTGTTCCTGGCCGGGAAAATTCAGGAAAGTCGTCCCGGGAATCCGGTACGCATCGCTTGCGGACAGCACGTGCGACACGCGCACCCGTTCGGCGAGCCGGGCGCGCAGCGCCGCTGCGTCATGGGTGGCGAGCGTGATTTGGGTTGCGCCTGCGGCCATGAGCGACAGCGAGGCGATCAGATGCTCGACCTCGTCGTCCAGTGCCAGCCCGACGACGGCTCCCTGAGCGATGCCGTGCCTTCTCAGGTAGCCTAGGCCTGCTTCGACCCGCCGAAGCAGTTGGGCATAACTCAAGCTATCGCGGGCAGTTGCGATGGCCGCATGCCCCGGTCTGCGCGCCGCATGATGCCTCAGTCTTTCACAAAACCCCGGTGACAATTGGTTTCTCCGCTGCAGTGTGCTTGCTCCATCGTCCTGTCCGGCTACAAGCCGTGCTCGCCAACGGTAACACGGCGCCGTGCAAACGCGGTGCAAAGTGCCCGGATTCCGCGGCGAATGGTTTTCATCCCAGGCCGTTCCGGGTTGCCGGCGATCACAGGGGGCGTCGGCCCACCGGCATGTTGCGGCGCGATGTCCGGCGGGCGGCTATCCTGAGCCTGGGCGCCCGTTGTCGCTGCGGCGACGGCCCGTTCGTTATGGTTACCAACCGTGCTGCGCCAGTGCCCTGCGCCTGCTTGTCTGCCGCAGGCACCGGCAGCGTACTTCACGCAAAGAAAAAGGGGCACAAGCCCCTTTTTCCTGCGTGCATGCGCGCGAGTCAATCAGGATTTGATGACGCCACGATAGTCCTCGATGCCCGGATTGGACTTGTTGACGCCGATCAGTGTAGGCGAGTTCAGCTTGACGTCCTTGATGACCTTCTTGTCGCGCAGGTAGCTTGCGACAATCTCCCAGATCGGCGCGCCTTCGGCGTTTTCGCCAACCGGCGCCCAGCCCGCGACCTTGTACTTCTTGTTTGGATCGACCGGCTTGCCATTGATCCGCATGTCATTGATACGCTTGCCGATGGTCTGGCTCGGGGTGACCGAGTATTCGATGCCGCCCACGCGCACCATGTCGCCACCTTGCTGGTAATAGGGGTCGGCGTTGAACAGGTTGTCGCAGACGTCCTCCATGATGGTCTTGATCGTTTCGCCGGTCATGTCCGTCAGCGAGGTCTGCGGATAGGTGATCGCAGTCTGGTCCATCAGCCGTTCCATCGTGATGGTGTCGCCCGGCAGCAGCGTCGTGCCCCAGCGGAAACCGGGGGAGAACGACGCGTCCGCACCCTTGACGGCCATCAGCGCGTCGCAGATCAGTTGATCCCAGGTGCCATTGAAGTTGCCGCGGCGATACAGCAGGTCGTCGGACACGGCGAGCTTTTCGTTGAGCTTGTCCTCGTAGGGGGCGCGATACTTCTTGATCAGTTCGGTCATGCCCGGGTCTGCCGGCAGCAGGTTGGAGAATACCGGCAGCAAGCGGTATTTGTAGCTGGCGACACGGTTGCCCTTGACCTCGAAATCCATCACGCCGAGGAACTTGCCGTTGGATCCGGCGTTGGTGACGAGCGTGATGCCCTTTGCATTCTTGACCTGGACCGGCTGCGGCACGCCGTCATGGGTGTGGCCGCCGAAGATGGCGTCGATGCCGGTGACGCGGCTGGCCATCTTGAGGTCGACGTCCATGCCGTTGTGCGAGATCACGACGACGACCTTGGCGCCCTTGGCGCGCGCATCGTCGACCCACTTCTGCATGCCGTCGTCGCGGATGCCGAAGCTCCAGTCAGGCACCATCCAGCGCGGGTTGGCGATCGGCGTGTAGGGGAAAGCCTGACCGATGACGGCAACCTTGACGCCGTTCATTTCCTTCATCACGTAGGGCTTGAACACCTGGTCGCCGAAGTCGTTGGTGACGATGTTCTGTGCGACGAAATCCACGCCGGCCTTCTTGAAGTCATTGTTGACGATTTCCATCACGCGGTCGGCACCGTAGGTTGCTTCCCAGTGCGGAGTCATGATGTTGACGCCAAGCGCGATGCAGGCGTCGACCATGTCCTGGGCATCGGTCCACAACGCAGTGGCCGAACCTTGCCAGGTGTCGCCGCCGTCGAGCAGCAATGCACCGGGACGTTGTGCCCGCATCTTGTCGACCAGGGTCTTCAGGTGGGCGAAGCCGCCGACCTTGCCATAGACCTTGGCGGCCTCGGTGAAGTCGAGAAACGTGAACGCGTGTGCTTCGGCCGTGCCGGGCTTGATGCCATATTCCTTCAGCAGTTTGGTTCCGACAATGTGCGGAACCTTGCCGTAGGCGTCGCCGACGCCGAGGTTGACGTTGGGTTCGCGAAACCAGACTGGAAGCAGCTGCGCATGGCAGTCGGTCATGTGCAGGAACGACACGTTGCCGTGGCGCGGGACATCGTAGAAACTGGCGGGGGCGGTGCCGGCCAGGGCGGACTTGCTGTCCAGGGCCATGCCGGATGCGGCGGCAACGGCGAGCAATTGCAGAAACTCACGGCGGTTCATATGCATGGGTGCTCTCCTCGAGTGATGTCGTTTGAATGGGTGCCGTATTGTTGTTTTTCGCGGCACTTCGAGTAAATAGTAGCTCCGGCTCATGATGCGGGGCTACACGGACCATAAAAGCAAAGAAGCCCGGATGACCGGGCTTCCTCTTGCAACTGCTGGCTTACTTGCGGAACACCGATGCCTTCAGCGGCAGGCCGTTGGAAATTGCCGAATGGAAATATTCCAGGTTGTTCAGCTTTTCGGAACCTGCCGGCGCGGAAATGCCACGAACCGACTTGAAGCAGCCGACGTAGCGTCCCTGCAGCGTGACCAGGGTGTCGCCGCCGCGGAACACCGGCCAGTGCACGGCCTGACCGATTGCAGGCGAGATGAGTTCCGAGCGCAGGCGATTGCCGGCATTCTGCACGTGGCAGCTCGAGCAGGCGAAGTTCAACTGCCCGGCACGGCTGAAGAAGGTTCTCTTGCCGTCCTCGTAGGCCGCTATGGCCTTGGGTCCCTCGACCTTGATATTCATCAGCATGCCGTCCGACAGGGTGCGCATGTAGGCCGTCAGCAGACCGATGGTCTTGGGGTCGCTGGGCTTGAAAGCTTCCTCGCCATTTGCGGTGCGGCAGGCGTTGATCGCGTCCTCCAGCGTCACGACCTTGCCGGAAGCGTTGTCGAACATCGGGTAGTTGCCAGCGATCTGCTTGCCGCCATTGGGCAGGCAGTCGGCGTAGGTCTTGCCGTTCTTGAACGGCGTTTCCCACATCTTGCGACCCTTGTCGATATCACCTTCGAAGGGCGGGAATTCCATGATCGCCTCGTATTGCGCCATGCTGTCCGGATCGAATGCCAGCGCGCCGTAGACGTAATCTTCGATCTTGATGTTGGGGTACTTGCCAGTGAAATACTTAGTCAGTTCCTGCCTGTCTGCCTCGGGCGTGGCGTGCGCTGTGGCGACGCCAAAAGCGATGCCCAAGCCTACCATCCCTGTCAGCAGTTTCGTAATGGTTTTTTGTTTCATGCCGTCCTCCAGAAACCTTTGAATAAAACGGGAGCGGGGCCTGTCGCCCCGCCCCTTGTGCTGCCTGGCTTAGCCGATGGTGGCTTCGGCGGTGTTCTTGTCGCCGGAGTTGTCAACCCAGTTGACGACGACTTTGTCACCGGCCTTGGCGCCCTTGACCCTGAATCCCAGATAGGGGTTCTTGGAAATGCCGGTGCCAAATCCGGCATTCAGCACGTTGGCGCCATTGATGGTGGCGGTCACGGTCGTGATGTAGAGGGCGGGCACCAGTTGACCGGTCTTGGCGTCTTTACGAAGACCGGTTTCCATCGGGTGGTTCATCAGCACTTTGACATCGGCAGCATCGCCAGACATCGTGGCACGAATACGCATGGGTTCAGCCATTTGGCTTTCCTTTCCTAAAAATTGATCAGTTCGACAGATTCACTTGGGCAGGCGAGAAGGCGATTAGCCGCCGCAGCCGCCGATGGTTACCTTGACTTCTTTGGCCGCAGTGAAGTTCTTGCCGCCAGCCGTGACCACGGCACGAACCAGCGCGGTTGAACCCATCTTGATGCGGGTGGAGATATAGGCTTCGGTACCGCCCAACAGATCGAACTGTGCTACCAGCGGGGTGGTGTTCTTTTCGGCCAGGATGGCGATCGAGGTGGTGTTAGGGATGCTGCTGGTCACTTCCACCGGAACGACTGCACCGTTTTCTGCAATGTCCGGTGCCTTGACCGTAATGTCCTTCGAGTCGGTCGGGGAACTGCCCAGGCCGCTCATGGCGCCCGCCATGTCCTTGGCATCGAAGGCGCTGCGCGGAGCGACGGCCATTGCCAGGTTGGGTTTCAACAGACCGGCGGCCACGGCCACCGCTACGGTGCCCGCACCGGCGGCGCCTTTCAATACGTTTCTACGAAGTGCATTCATTGGCATGTCTCCTTGGGTTTAGAAAATTTGCTGCACGAAAAAACAATTACAGGCCGTAAATGAAATCAACGACCTTGTCGATTTCCTGTTCCGTCAAGACCTGATGCTTGCCGAACGGAGGCATGGTGGTCGAAGGATTGAAGTCCATTGCGTTCCAGATCTGGGCGCGCAACTTGGCCTTGTCGGGATAGCGTGCGCTCATCGCGATCAGGGGCGGACCATAGGTGCCGGTGGCTTCGGCGTCGGGCTGGGTCGGCATGCCATGGCAGGCTAGGCAATTGCCTTTGCTGCGGTCGAAGGCGAGCTGCTTGCCGGTCGGCTCCTTGGCTGCGTCGGCAGCGAGCGCACTACCCGTCAATGTGATTGCGCCCAGTGCGCAGGCTGTTAATAGGTGGTGCAACTTTCGCATAGTCATCCTCCTGTTTTTGACATCTTGATGAAAGCGCTCCTGGTGCCGACGGGCATCACAACGAGCGCTATCCACTAATGGATGACACGAAGCATAGTGGAATTAGTTTTTTCGATGCAAGGCCAGGCGCAAACTTTTCCATCCAAAATACAGGGTAAATTCCTACCAGCCGCACCAATGCTGGGTTTGCGCCCGACCGGCTAATCATTGCGCTGGGCTTTCTCCATCGCCTGCCATTCGCGCCGCCGCGCTTCGGCCGCTGACATTTCCTGGAAATTTCCGTCGCCAGCCTTGATGCCGAGGGTGATCTGCTCGATTGCGGCGGGCAGATTGCCGCTCAATGCTTCTGCCTCCGCCTGGGCACTGTGACTGAGCAGGCGCTGGCCAAGCTGGGCGTGGGTCTGGGCTGCCAGATGCCACAGGCGCCGGTCGAGCGGGTAGAGGGCCAGCTGCTTGTCGACGGTCGCCAGCGCATCGGTGTTGTGTCCGGCGGCCAGCAGTGCAGCGATATAGCCATACTGCAAAGGCCGGTAGCCCGGATAGGCCATGCAGGCAGCCTGGTAGCGCTGCAGGGCAAGTGACTGGTTGCCCGCGGCCTGCGCGGAATAGGCCGCCAGTTGCCGGATCATCGGATTGCTGCCGTACGGACCGGACAGGAGCTTCTGCACTTCGGCTTCGGCTTCCTTGAATTGCCGGGCGCGCAACAGTGCGGTGGCCAGCGTGTACCGTGCAGCGGTCTCGTTGCTGTAGCGTTTGTCCTTTAGGATGTCGCGCGCTGCCAGCACTGCATCAGCCGGGCTGTTTTCCTGCGCACGCAGGCGAGCCCGCACCAGTTGGAATTCGATGCTGTCCTGGACCTGGTGGTAAGGCGTCGACTCGCTCCGCGATTCCATGTCGGCAATTCGGTCGCTGGTGAGCGGGTGGGTTCGCAAATAGGCCGGCGCGTTGCTGTCGTAGAAACGGCTGGCGCGTTGCAAGCGAGTGAAGAACGTGCTCATGCCACGCGGATCGAAATCCGAGCGGGTCAGCATTTCGTACCCGAGGCGATCGGCCTCACGTTCGAAATCACGACTGTAATTGAGCTGGTTCTGCATCGTGTAGGCCTGGGTGGAGGCGATGGCCGCGCCAGCAATGTTGGTATTGGACCGCGAAGCCAGCAACGCCAGTGCCAGGGCAGCCATCGATGGCCAATAGGCCTGCTGTTGTGCGGCGATCTGGCGCGCGATGTGATCCTGGGTGACGTGGGAGATTTCGTGCGCAATCACGCTTGCGAGTTCGGATTCATTCTGCGCCGTAAGCAGCAGGCCCGTGTGGACGCCGATGTTGCCACCGGGCATCGCGAATGCGTTGACGGTGGGATCGTCGACAACGAAGAAAACGAAATCACGCTGGTTGCGTGAACTGACCGAAACCAGCCGGTAGCCAAGCTGGTTGAGGTAGTTTTCGATTTCGGGATCGTCCAGATAACGTGGGTCGGCATAGACGTCGCGCATGATGGCGCGCCCAAGCGCCGCTTCCTGCTGGTCCGAAAAATACTGGCGCGACACTTCCCCCAGATCGGGCAAATCGGCCGCAAAGGCGGGCTGAATCGCCAGTACAAATGCGAGCAGGGTGCGCAACATCAGCGGCGGATGGGTGAGGAGAATGACGGCATTTCGATTACGATGCGGAAATTGTCGGCAAGGTTCCTGAACATGAGCGAATTCACTCACTTTGACGAAAACGGCCGTGCGGTGATGGTCGACGTGGCGGGCAAGGACGATACCCGGCGTGTCGCCGTGGCGTGCGGACGCATTGTCATGTTACCCGATACGCTGCAGAAAATTCTGACGGGGCAGGCGGCAAAGGGCGACGTTCTCGGCATCGCGCGGATTGCGGCGATTCAGGCGACCAAGCGGACTTCCGAACTGATCCCGTTATGCCATCCGATTGCGCTGACACGGGTCAGCGTTGAATTCGCGAGCGATTTGGCCGAATCGGCCATCACCTGCACCGTGACGACAGAGACCGTCGGCAAGACCGGGGTGGAAATGGAAGCGCTGGTCGGAGCCAGCGTCGCGCTCCTGACGATCTACGACATGTGCAAGGCCGTGGACCGCGGCATGCAGATGGGCGATATCAAACTTCTCGAGAAACAGGGCGGGCGTTCCGGCCACTGGCGCCGGCTAACTTAAACAGACGTCGGATAGTCAAAATGCACCTTGCGTGCCCAAGGCGCTGCGGCGATATGATGCGTGACAGATATTTGGTTGGGCGACGAGGCAATCGATGTCATTGATCAGGGTTCTGCTGTTGAGCCTCTGGGCATGTTCGTTCGGAGTACGTGCCGATCTGCCGGACTACCAGACCTTTCCAGCCCAGGGCAATCGACTGCTGTTGTGGGTGACTTCCGAGCGCGGGCGCACCGATCCCGAGGTGCAAGCTGCGGAGAAGCTCTCCGGTCAGGGCGTTGAGGTCTGGTCGCTCGACCTCGTCAACGCCTATTTCCTGCCGCAGCTTTCCAGCAGCATGGACCGCGTGCCGCAACAGGATCTGACGGAATGGATGCGGCATGCGCTGGCCACCGACAAGCAGGTGACCATCTATGCCGTGGCACGTGCCGCCGCTCCGGTGCTGCGCGCGGCCGCAGGGCTCGAGCCCGCGTTGCGCAGCCGCTTGTGCCTGCTGCTGATGTACCCGAACCTGTACACGGTCGCTGAGCCGTTGGCGGAGCCGGATTATCTCGATCTGGGCTCATTGACGGGATTGCACATCAAAGTGCTGCAGCCCCGGCGTTCGGCCGCTACGCCCTGGCTGCCCGGTTTGATCGATCACCTGACACAGTTCGGCGCAACGGTCGCTCAGGAGATCCTGGAGAACCTGCGGGAAAGCTACTGGGCGCGGGACACTCCAACCGAATTCGAGATGGCCGAGAGTCGCCGAATGGATGCTTTGGTGATCAAAGAGATGAACAGCGGAGGGTGCAAATGAACAAGTGGTTGGCAGCGCTTGCGATGGGTCTTGCGTTTTGTGCAATGGGTCATGCCGGCGGATTCGAGGCGCGGCCCAGTACACCGGCTCCCGCCCTGAAGGCTCGCGACTTGAACGGGGGAACGCACACCGTGGCTGACTATCGGGGCAGAGTGGTTCTGCTCAACTTCTGGGCGTCGTGGTGTCCGCCCTGTTTGCGCGAAATGCCCTCACTCGAGCGCCTGCGAGTCAGCATGGCCGGGCGGCCACTCGAAATCCTTGCGCTGGATAGCGCCGAAACGGCGGAGGATGTGAACACCTATCTGGCCAGGATGAACCTGGGCTTCCGCATCCTGCTCGATCCGGAGGGCATCAATACGCGGCGCTGGAAAGTCTTCGCCCTGCCCACTTCGTTTCTGATCGACGCCGAGGGACGGGTGCGCTACGTATTGACGGGTCCCACGGAGTGGGATGAAGGCGAGGCTCTGCAGGTGATCGAGACACTGCTGGCGGAGATGCCCACACCGCAGAAATAGGCGGTTTCAGCTTTTCTTGCCGCCGGGCGCATCAGGGAAAGGTGGCGCCGGGCCACAAATAGCCCGTCGCCATTTCTCTTGCCACGGCGGGCGCTAGAAGTGCACAATAACAGCATATTCGAAACGTTTAATATATCGGCATTCCCGATGCTTGCAGCGGGAATGCGCTGACCCTTGTTTTAGCAGTTACCTCGAGTGTTTTTCCTGGTAGGAAGCGATGCGACGCCGGCATGGTTGCGCAGGGGGAATTTTTAGCCAAGAGACGCATGAACGCCAAGATCAGAGTGGAAAACCACGATGCGCAGGAAATCAAGTACACGACGTGCTACATGTGTGCCTGCCGCTGTGGCATCAAGGTGACGCTGGAAAACAGCAAGGTCCGCTTCATCCAGGGAAACCGCAATCATCCCACCAACCAGGGCGTCTTGTGCGCCAAGGGGTCGGCAGGGATCATGAAGCAATACTCCACCGCCAAACTGACGCAACCCTTGATGAGGAAGCCGGGTACCGAACGCGGGGAGGGCATCTATGAGCCCGTGTCCTGGGAACAGGCGCTCGACGTGCTGACTTCTCGCCTCGAAGAAATCCGCGCGACCGATCCGTCCAAGCTGGCATATTTCACCGGCCGCGACCAGATGCAGGCGCTGACCGGCTTGTGGGCACAGCAGTTCGGCACCCCGAACTGGGCAGCGCATGGCGGCTTCTGTTCGGTCAACATGGCAGCGGCCGGACTCTATTCGATCGGTTTTTCGTTCTGGGAGTTCGGCGCTCCCGACTGGGATTACGCGAGATACTTCCTGATGTGGGGGGTGGCCGAAGACCATTCCTCGAACCCGATCAAGATCGGCCTGGAAAAGCTCAAGCGTCGTGGCGGCAAGTTCGTGAGCGTCAATCCGGTGCGTACCGGCTATTCGGCGATAGCCGATGAATGGCTGCCGATCAAGCCGGGCATGGATGGGCTGCTTGCGATGTCGATGGTGCACGTGCTGCTGAAGCATGAGCAATTCGACTACGAATTTCTCGTGCGCTATACCAATGCCTCATGGCTGGTGGTTCAGACACCGGGTCGGCAGGGCGACGGATTGTTCCTGCGCGATGAAAACGACCATCCGCTGATCTGGGACATCGACAAGGAAGTCTTCAGGAACGGCATCGACGGCGATATCGCACCTGCACTGTTCGGTGATTTCGTGGCGCCTGACGGTCGTCGCGTCAAGACGGTGATGTCGCTGATGGTCGAGCGTTATCTCGACGAACGCTATGCGCCAGAGAGCGTCGCGCTCGAATGCGGCCTGCCGGCCCGAACCATCGAGCGCATTGCCCTGGAAATGGCACACGTCGCGTTCAAGGAAACCGTCGAATTGCCGATCGAATGGACCGACGTGTGGGGTCGCAGGCACGACAAGGTCGTCGGCCGGCCGGTCGCGATGTACGCGATGCGGGGCATCGCAGCACATTCCAACGGCTTTCACGCCTGCCGAGCGATCCACATGATCCAGATGCTGCTGGGCGCGCTCGACGCCCCGGGCAATTTCCGCGCACGTGCACCCTACCCGAAGCCGATCCCGCCGCACCAGCTGCCGGAAAACAACATCGACGTCATCAACGCGCCGAACACGCCGCTGTCGCGACCTCCGCTCGGTTTTCCGACGCGTCCTGAAGATCTGGTGATCGACGAATTCGGCAATCCGCTGCGCATCGACAAGGCGTATTCGTGGGAGGTACCGATCGCCTCGCACGGCCTCATGCACATGGTCATCACCAACGCGGCCAACCATGATCCGTATGCGCTGGACACGCTGATCCTGTTCATGTCCAACATGGCCTGGAATTCCTCCATGAACACGACGAACATCCAGGACATGCTGCGCGCCAAGGATCCGGACAATTTCGGCGAGTACAAGATTCCGTTCCTGGTGGTGATCGATGCCTTCCATTCGGAAATGACCCAGTTCGCCGACCTGATCCTGCCGGACACCACCTATCTGGAGCGACACGACACGATTTCGCTGCTCGACCGCCCGATTTCCGAGCCGGACGCGGCGGCTGACGCAATTCGATATCCGCTCGTGACGCCCGACCGCGACGTGCGACCGTGGCAGGAGGTCATGGTCGAGCTGGCATCGCGCCTGAAGTTTCCGGCATTCACCCGGCCCGACGGCACCCGAAAATTCAGCGGCTACCAGGATTTCATCGTCAACTACGAACGGTCGCCCGGCATCGGCTTTCTCGCCGGCTGGCGCGGCAAGGATGGCACTCGGTCGCTCAAGGGCGAACCCAATCCGCGGCAGTGGGAAAAATATATCGAGAACCAGAGCTTCTACGCTCACCACTGGCCCGACAATCAGAAATACATGCGCTACGCCAACAGGGATTACCTTGACGTGGCGGCAGACGTCGGCTTCGTGGGCAAAGCCGAGCCGATCATCATGCAGTTCTATTCCGAACCGCTGCAGAAGTTCCGCCTGGCAGGGCAAGGCCTGTATGACGGTCCTCAGCCCAACAATCAGGTCGACCGCGAACGTCTGGCGAAATACTTCGATCCGTTGCCGATGTGGTACGAACCGCTGGAACAGCAGCGGGTCGACATGGACGAATACCCCTTCTTCGCACTGACCCAGCGGCCTATGTTCATGTATCACTCATGGGATTCGCAGAACGTTTGGCTGCGCCAGCTCATGGCGCAGAACTTCATGTACATGAATGCACGCAAGGCTGCGGAAATGGGTATCAAGGACCTCGACTGGATCTGGGTCGAGTCGCACAACGGCAAGATTCGTTGCCAGGTCAAGACCATGGAGGGCACGCAGGAAGACACCGTCTGGACCTGGAATGCCATCGGCAAGCAAAAAGGCGCCTGGGGGCTGAAGGAAAACGCTTCCGAGGCGACCCGCGGTTTCCTGCTCAATCACCTGATTTCCGAATTGCTGCCTGAAAAGGCCGGCGAGCGTCGACTCACCAACTCCGACCCGGTGACCGGCCAGGCAGCCTGGTTCGATCTGCGCGTGAAGATCCGCAAAGCGGCGCCGGGCGAATCGGGATCCTGGCCGCAATTCGATGCGCTGAAACCCTTGCCGGGTGACGAGCGCTACGAGCGCCCGGACGTGCTGCGCTACGACGCCCGCAGTCACGAGAATAACTGAGTCCCACGGATCCATTTAAGCGAGCAATCTATGAGACTAGGACTGGTCATTGACCTCGATGTGTGCGTGGGCTGTCATGCCTGCGCCATCGCTTGCAAGGAATGGAACGCCTCCGGCACCATCGGCCCCTTGTCCGACTATCAGCCCTACGGTGCCGAGCCGTCGGGCGTGTGGTTCAACCGGATTCGCCATTTCGAGATAGACGAATACCCGAACAACAAGACCGTCAATTTCCCGATGTCGTGCATGCATTGCGAGGACGCCGATTGCGTCACGGTGTGCCCGACGGGCGCCTCCTACAAGCGGGCAGAAGACGGCATCGTGCTGATCGATCAGGACAAATGCATGGGCTGCAATTACTGCTCGTGGGCCTGTCCCTATGGCGCGCGCGAACTCGATCGTTCGAGCGGCACCATGAAGAAGTGCACGCTGTGCGTCGATCGCATCTATGACCAGAACTTGCCGGTTGAGGAGCGTCAGCCATCGTGTGTGTTGACCTGTCCGGCGCATGCCAGAATGTTCGGTGATTTCGACGATCCCGATTCGGCGGTATCGCGCACCGTGCGCGATCGCGGCGGATACGCTCTGATGCCGGAGCTCAACTACAACCCGACCAACCAGTATTTGCCCTCGCGACGCACACCGGTGATCCCGGTCGATACAAACCCCAGGCAGGGTCTCAAGGAGAGCATCAAGAAGTTTGCCAACAAGCTGGTGCGACGCTGATCCGGACGCGCATCGGTTTGAATTCGAATTGATCTAAAGCAGGAAAATTCATGCATCCAGCATTCTCAGTCATCTTCTTCACCGTTGCGTCGGGCGCTGGCTTTGGCCTGTTCTCGCTGTTGTTCCTGGCGGACGTGTTCAAGCTTGGCGGGGGATTCAACAAGGATCAGCTCGTCGCAGGCGGCCTCATGGCAATGGCGCTGGTGGTGTTCGGTCTGCTTTCGTCCACTTTCCACCTTGCCAATCCGAAAAATGCCTGGCGTGCCTTCAGCCGCTTCCGCACCTCCTGGCTGTCTCGCGAAGGCGTGTTTGCAATGGTATTCATGCCGCTCGCTCTGACTTATCTCGGCAGCATCATGTTCGATGCGCCTCAGTGGCTGCGGGTCACGAGCGGTTTCCTGACCGCCGTACTGGCCTGGATCACGGTTTTTTCAACCGGCATGATCTATGCCTGTCTGAAGACGATCCGCCAATGGAACACGCCGCTGGTGCCCGCCAATTACCTGGCGTTGGGATATGCGAGCGGCAGTCTGCTGCTGCTGCTTGGTGCGGTCGTGGCGGATCTGGATACCACTCCTTACCTGGCCATGTCGGCGCTGATCGTATCGATCGCAGCGGTACTGAAAGCCATCTACTACTTCTGGATTCGGAGCCCGGGACTGACCCCTACCATCAATACGGCAACCGGACTGACCCGTTCCAAGGTCCGGTTGCTGGATACGGGCCACACGCATGGCAGTTTCCTGACCCAGGAATTCGGATTCCAGATCGCTCGCCAGAAAGCAGGCCTGCTCAGGGTCATCGTGTTTGTGATCGGTTTCGCGCTGCCCGGACTGATGCTGATTTGGGTGTACAAGCAGCAGGGCGGACCGCTTGCAGCGATCGTTGCAGCCGTTGCGGGCCTGGCCGGTGCGGCCGTCGAACGTTGGCTGTTTTTCGCGGAAGCCCGCCACGTGGTGAACCTGTATCACGGCGCCCAGCGCTGCTGAACCGATAACCCCTGTCCCTTGAGGGGCAAGCTTGGCCACGGCGGGAATTTGAAGTATATTAACAAATTCTAATTTGTCTCCGCTTCTGGGGTGATACGCCTATGTTTGGTATGTCTGGTTTCAAGGAAGTTGACCCGGCTTACGTAGCCGAACTTGCAGCAAAGGGCGCACACCTGATCGACGTGCGCACCGAGGCCGAAGTGGCACAGGGCGTAATCGATGGCGCCATCCATATCCCGCTGCATTTGCTACCCCTTCGGGCAGCCGATATTCCCCAAGACAAGCCGGTGGTGATCTACTGCCGATCGGGTGCGCGATCGGCCCAGGCATGTGCGTTCATGGCATCGAGGGGCTATGGCAACATGCACAACTTGGCCGGTGGCATCATGGCTTGGGCACGTTCAGGAAATCCCCTCAACCTGCCCCGCTGACGGGCGATCATGCTCCGTCACGTTGTCACAGGGGTTTTCCTGACCTTGCAGCAATTTTGATTGCAATAGGGGAACTTCTGGTTTAAGGTACCGCAGCATTTTTTAGTACATGCCGATTTAATTGTAAGGAGAACCCAATGAACTTCGATAAAGAACTCGATGCACGTGGACTGAACTGCCCCCTGCCCATCCTGCGTGCCAAGAAGGCTCTGGCAGAAGTCGCCAGCGGCCAAGTGCTGAAAATCCTGTCCACCGACCCGGGTTCGGTCAAGGATTTCGCCGCTTTTGCCAAGCAGACCGGCAACGAATTGCTGTCCACCGCTGAAGCTGGCGGCGAGTTCACCTTCTTCATGAAGAAGAAGTAAACCTGAAATAAAGCCAGGCGCCGTCTGTTCTCACGAACACACGGCGCTTTTGTTCAACTGGAACAGGAGAGACCGACAATGGATACAAAAAAAATGGCCATTATTGCCACCAAAGGCACGCTGGATTGGGCTTATCCCCCTTTCATCCTCGCGTCGACGGCTGCTGCACTGGGCTATGAAACCCAGATTTTCTTCACCTTCTATGGCCTGCAACTTGTCCGTAAAGATCTGTCGGTCCTCAAAGTGAGCCCGCTGGGCAACCCCGGCATGCCGATGAAGATGCCGTTCGGGCCCAAGTGGTTCAAGAGCATCAACTGGAACATGCCTAACGCCATCCAGTCGCTTATCCCCGGCTATGAAAATGTGGCGACTGCCTTGATGAAGCAGACCATTGCCAACAACGGTGTTGCCACCATTCCGGACCTTCGCGAACTGTGCCAGGAAGCAGAAGTCAAGTTCATCGCCTGTCAGATGACAGTTGAACTGTTCGGCTTCGAACATTCCGACTTCATCGACGGCTTGGAGTATGGTGGCGCCGCGACCTTTTTCGAGTTTGCTGGCGAAACGGATATCTGTCTGTTTATCTAGGAATTCATCAGCGAACCGGATTGCAGTTCGTTGAAAAAAGAGCCGAGTCAGTTCGGCTCTTTTTTATTTTGTGTCTTTTGTACCACACTCGCCCAAGGCGGGCGATTCAATTCTTTCAGGCAACTTGTCATGATCGGGGCGCTCACGTAGCCTTCGGGGCAGGCTATTAAACAAGCTTATCTGAAACAACCAATTCCATCGGGAGAACACAATGAAATTCACGCGCGTATTCGCTTTCATGGCACTGGCCGGACTGGCCGGCAGCGCTTTCGCCACGAACGGCTATTTTTCGCATGGCTATGGCATGAAAGCCAAGGGCCGTGCCGGCGCATCCACCGCAACCTATGACGATGCCTTTGCCGGTGCCAACAACCCGGCCGCTGCAGCGTTCGCGGGCGAGCGCATCGATCTGGGCCTGGACTGGTTCAGCCCCAAGCGCGAGATGAGCCGATCGGGTAGTACCGGCGCTAATTTGGGCCCCGGTTTCGCGACCCCTCCCATGAACGGATCGTCAAACAGCGACTCGGATAACTTTTTCATTCCCGAATTCGGCTACAACACGATGTTCAATTCCGATGTGGCATTGGGCGTGGCAGCGTATGGCAATGGCGGCATGAACACCGACTATCCTTCGACCACCACCAATTGCGGTCCGGGCACCAACTTGCTGTGCGGACAAGGCAGCTTGGGCGTGGATCTGATGCAGTTGATCATCGCGCCGACCGCCGCCTACAAGATCACCCCCAACCACTCGATCGGCATTTCTCCTCTGATCGGCTATCAGCGTTTCAAGGCTGAAGGCCTGCAGTCCTTTGCAGCGATTTCTTCCGATCGTCAAAATGTGACCAATAACGGCTATGACGATTCCTGGGGCTGGGGCGTCCGGGTCGGCTACATGGGCCAGATTGCCCCGGGTTGGACTGTTGGCGCTGCCTATGCGTCGAAGATGGACTTCGATAGTTTCAACAAGTACTCTGGCCTGTTTGCCGAGCAGGGTGGTTTCGACATTCCCGAGAACTACAATCTGGGCGTGGCCTGGCAGGCGACCCCCCAGATCAAGCTGGCGCTCGATTACCAGCGCATCAATTACAGCGGCGTCAATTCGGTAGGCAACCCAAGCACCAATTTCATGACGTGCAATTACATGACGGTGCCTAACGCCACAGGCCCTGGCTGCCTAGGGATGCCTGGCGGGGCCGGCTTCGGATGGTCCGATGTCAACGTCTGGAAACTGGGCGCCGAATACAAAGTCAACGAACAGTGGCTTTTGCGCGCTGGCTGGAACCACGGCGACAACCCCATTTCTTCACGCGATGTCGAATTCAACACGATTGCTCCCGCCGTCATTACCGACCATTTGACGCTTGGCTTCACCTACACCGTCGAGTCCGGCAACGAAGTCACTGTCGCCTACATGCACGCGTTCAAGAACGACACTTCGGGGCCGTCGTATTTCTTCGGTGGCACCGACACGATCCAGATGTACCAGAATTCGCTGGGCATCCAGTACAGCTGGAAGATGAAATAGCAGGTTTCAGCTGTTTCAGGCTGAATCCATCCAGCCGGGGTCTCGTGACCCCGGCTTTTTTTTACGTGGATAGGAATTCAATGATGTTGCAACGTTTTGTGCTGGCGTGCCTGCTGGGCTTGACCACTTTGTCTGCCTGGGCGATTTCTCCCTATATTCCGGGAGATCGGGTACAGGCCGGAAAGCTTGCCACCGTGGCGGCTGCGGTAGAAAAGAAGCTTGCGGCAGAGGGTTTCCAGGTACTCGGGCTTTACACACCGAAATCCTTGCCGACGCACGGCGTGGTGGTCGCCACGGATGCCGGGATGCTGAGCAAGATCCGATCTTTTGGCGGATCAACGATCGTGGCCGCGCCGATTCGCGTGGGTATCACGACCGATGGTACGGTGGCTTATGCGAATCCCGATTACTGGGATCGTGCTTTTCTGGGTGAACGCTTTGCGCAGGCCGAGCCGGCAGTGCAGTCGGTGCAGTCCCGGCTGGCAAAGGCACTTGGCGCGGGGCCCGGATTTGGTGGGGACGAGTCAGCCACGGATCTGCCTGAATACCGCTACATGATGGGGATGGAGGGTTTCGACGACGACAAGAACCTGCTGGCGACCCATGCCAGTTTCGAGTCCGCCGTCCGCATCGTGCAGGATAACCTGGCCAAGGGGATTTCCGGCGTAAGCAAGGCTTATGAACTGGTGCTGCCGGAGAGCAAGCTGGCTGTGTTCGGCGTGGCAATGAACAGCCGGGACATCAGCGATACCCTGATCATCGGCAAGATCGGCGTGCAGGAGCGGATTGCCGGCTTCCCTTACGAGATGTTCGTGGTCGACAACAGGGTCTATGCGCTGTACGGGCGCTATCGTCTGGCGCTGGCGTTCCCGGATCTGAGCATGGGCAGTTTCATTCGCATCGTCTATGCGCCTGAGGACATACACAGGATGCTGAAGGCCGTCGCGGGCGGCAAGTAGAGCAGGCTGCGCAACAAAGCACGGAGTTCCCGCGCCTCGTTGTCGCACGGTGACGGGGTATCAGCCGAGACGTGCATGCTGGGCTTGCAGTTTCGCCAGCATGGCCGCGAAGTCGGCCATGCGAGCCTGTTCCTGCTGCACCACCGCCGCAGGCGCCTTGTCGACAAAACTGGGGTTGGCAAGCTTGCCCTCGGCTTTTCTGATCTCTCCCTGAATGCGGGTGATTTCCCTGGTCAGTCGCGCGCGTTCCGCATCCTTGTCGATTTCCACCACCAGCATCAGCCGCATTTCGCCGACCAGGGCGACCGGGGCGTCGGCATCGACGAACTCGGGCACCGCGCTCACTTCACTCAACCTGCCGAGTGCACTGATGTAGGGGATCAGTGCGCCAATCATGGCGGCATCCCCCTCGATCACCAGAGGCACACGCTGCGCAGGCGACAGATTCATCTCGCCCCGCAGCGTACGGCAGGCGTTGACCAGCTCCTTCAGCAACTGGATATGCGCGACGCTGTCCGGTTGGCGGTGTGCTGCGTCGGCCTGCGGATAGGCGGCGAGCATGATGCTGTCACCACTGACGCCAGCAAGCGGCGCCACCTTCTGCCATAGCTCCTCGGTGATGAAGGGGATGATGGGGTGGGCGAGACGCAGCGTGGATTCGAGCACCGTGGCGAGGGTATGGCGGGTGGCCCGCTGCTGGGTCGGCGTGCCGCTGTTCAACTGCACCTTGGCGAGCTCCAGGTACCAGTCGCAGTACTCATCCCAGACGAACTCGTAGACCGCGCGTGCGGCCTGATCGAAGCGGTAGGCGGCAAAGGCATCATGCACCTCGGCAATGGCCTGCTGCAGCCGGTCCGCAATCCAGCGGTCGGCATCTGAATAATCGAACCCGGCAGCGGCATCGAGACCGCAGTCGTGACCTTCCAGGTTCATCAGCACGAAGCGGGTGGCATTCCACAGCTTGTTGCAGAAATTGCGGTAGCCCTCGGCGCGCTGCAGGTCGAACTTGATGTCGCGGCCATGCGTGGCAAGGCTGGCAAAGGTGAACCGCAGGGCATCGGTGCCATAGGCGGCAATGCCCTCGGGAAATTCCTTGCGTGTGCGCTTCTCGATGCCGGCAGCCTGCTTGGGATTCATCAAGCCCTGGGTGCGCTTTGCAACCAGGTCGTCCACCGCGATGCCGTCGATGAGATCGATCGGGTCGAGCACGTTGCCCTTCGACTTGCTCATCTTCTGCCCCTCGGAGTCGCGCACCAGGCCCGTCACGTAAACCTCGCGGAACGGGACCTTGCCGGTGAAGTGCAGCGACATCATGACCATGCGGGCGACCCAGAAGAAGATGATGTCGAAGCCGGTGACCAGCACCGAGGTCGGCAGGTAGCGCGCGAGTTCGGGCGTATCGTCTGGCCAGCCCAACGTTGAGAAGGGCCACAGTGCGCTCGAGAACCAGGTGTCTAGCACGTCGTTGTCCTGGGTCAGTTCGCGACCCCCCGCCTGTTTCCGGGCGTCCTCTTCAGTGTGCGCGACGTAGAAATTTCCGTCCGCGTCGTACCACGCGGGAATGCGGTGACCCCACCACAGCTGGCGTGACACGCACCAGTCCTGGATGTTTCCCAGCCACTGGCGGTAGGTGGTGGTCCAGTTTTCAGGGACGAATTTGAGTTCGCCCGAGTCGACCGCCGCCAGTCCCTGCCTGGCCAAGCCGTCCATGCTCATGAACCACTGGTCGGTGAGCATGGGTTCGATCACGGCATGGGTGCGGTCGCCGCGCGGGATCATCAGTTTGTGCGGCTTGGCGGAAACCAGCAGGCCGCTATCCTGTAGCGCATCGAGCAGCTTCTGCCGTGCCTCGTAGCGATCAAGCCCCTGGTATTCGGCTGGACAGAGGTCGTTCATCCTGGCGTCGAGGGTCAGCACGCTGATCGCCACCAGCTTGTGGCGCTGCCCGACCTGCCAGTCGTT
This sequence comes from Thiobacillus sp., assembly GCA_041912015.1. Classification (GTDB taxonomy): domain Bacteria; phylum Pseudomonadota; class Gammaproteobacteria; order Burkholderiales; family Thiobacillaceae; genus Thiobacillus. Next base: position 33,744 of record JAYRNU010000011.1, read on the forward strand.
GAAGTCATGCGCCGGGGTGATCTTGACCACACCGGTGCCGAACTCGCGATCGACATAGTCGTCAGCGATGATGGGGATGCTGCGCTCGGCGATCGGCAGGCGGACCTGCTGGCCAATCAAATGACGGTAACGTTCGTCCTCGGGGTGCACCGCCACGGCGGTGTCTCCGAGCAGGGTTTCCGGGCGGGTGGTGGCGACGGTCAGGTGGCCGCTGCCATCTTCGAGCGGGTAGTTGATTTCCCAGATGAAGCCGTCTTCCTCCTGACTCACGACTTCAAGATCGGACACCGCAGTCTGCAGCACGGGGTCCCAGTTAACCAGGCGCTTGCCGCGGTAGATCAAGCCTTCGCGGTAGAGTCGCACGAAGACTTCGGTAACTGCCTTCGACAGGCCGGCGTCCATGGTGAATCGCTCGCGGCTCCAGTCCGGACTGGTGCCGAGGCGGCGCATCTGGCGGGTGATGGTGGAGCCGGAGTGCTCTTTCCAGTCCCAGACCTTCTCGAGAAATTTCTCGCGGCCAAGGTCGTGGCGCGACACGCCCTGCTGGTCGAGTTGGCGCTCGACGACGATTTGCGTCGCGATGCCGGCATGGTCGGTGCCCGGCTGCCACAGCGTGTTGTCACCCGTCATGCGGCGATAGCGCGTTAGCGCGTCCATCAGGGTGTGCTGGAAGGCGTGTCCCATGTGCAGCGTGCCGGTGACGTTGGGCGGCGGCAGCATGATGCAGTAGGCGGGGGCGCCGGGCTTGTCGCCCGCCCTGAAGTAGCCGGCGCTTTCCCATTGGGAATACCAGCGCTTCTCGATTTCAGCCGGTTCGAACGATTTGGCGAGTTCCATGACGTGCAGGCAAAGGGGGAATTATCCCAAAAACACGGGGCAATTCACAAAAACCGAGGTGGCAGGTCCCGAATGTCGGAGATCAATGACCCGGCGCGCGTCCTTACGCCGAGGGATCGCGACGCTGCCTGAGCTTTTCGGCGACGGCTTCGCGCACGATTTCTCGCACGTTGACGTCGAGCTGGCTGAGCAGGCTGGATACGGTCTGGTCGAGATTCCTGCGCAACTCGGCAGCGACCTGCTTTTCCATTACTTCGGACAAGCGTGGCGCCAGTTCACTCATCAATTGTTCGGCCAGGGTGTCGCTGACGACGGGTTCGGTTGCAACAGGCGCAGGGATCGCGGTTTCAGCGGGTTCGGGCGCAATGGACGCCGGCTCGACAGGGGGCGGCGGGACAGCGGGCTCGGCTGGGGGCAGGGCCGCCGTATCGGGCTGCGCGATGGCCGGAGGCGTGCCGCGCTCGAGCACCTTTGTCAGCACCGGCAGCCAGGCATCGGCCGGTGCACCGGTCATGGCGCTGTCTGCGGGCCTGGCTGGCGCATCGTGGCGGGCTTCGCCGCCGCGATGTTTTCGCAGCAGCGCATCCATCTTGCTCAGGGTGTCCATTTCTTCTGATGGGGAGCGGTCGCTCATCGGGGCCTCCTATCCGGCGTTTTCACGCAGGTCGTGCGTTTTCAAAGCGTAGCCCCGAGCCTGGTAGAAGCGATAGCGTTCGCGGCCATGCTCGCGTCCAGCCTGATCCTGTCCGACGATTTCGACCAGGCGCTCGAAGCGGGCGAAGGCTGGAGGCTGCCCGTGGTGCAAATTGATCATGACGTCGGCATTGCGCAGAGCATCGACGTTGGCACCGATCAGTATCGGCGTGGCGTCAGCCAGCGCATCGGTATCGCGGCAGTGCGGCACGAAACCCAGCGCAGGCGTCGTCCACAGCAGGCGGTCGATGGCGTCGGCCGTTGCGGGATCAGGTGCGTAAATCATCACCTGTTGTCCCTGGCCATATGCCTTGGCGGCGACGCGCCGGGCGACGTCGAGCGGATTGTCGGCGAAGGTGTAAAAAAGGATCTCGGTCACTTTTCCGCACGGTTCAGCAGGAAGTTCACCAGCAGGGAGACCGGGCGGCCGGTCGAGCCCTTCTCGCGGCCGCCCTTCCAGGCGGTGCCGGCGATGTCAAGGTGTGCCCAGTGGTATTTCTTGGCGAAACGCCAGAGGAAGCAGGCTGCGGTGATCGAGCCGGCCGGCCGGCCGCCGATATTGGCCATGTCTGCAAGGCTGCTCTTGAGCTGGTCCTGGTAGTCCTCCCACAATGGCATGCGCCAGACGCGGTCCCAGGCATGATCGGCGGCATGTTCGATTTCACGCGCAAGCGGGTCGTGGTTGCTGTAGAGCGCGCTGGGATGCGCACCGAGCGCGATCACGCAGGCACCGGTCAGGGTCGCCAGGTCGATCACGGCATCGGGTTCGAAGCGCTCGGCGTAGGTCAGGGCGTCGCAGAGTATCAGACGGCCTTCGGCGTCGGTGTTGAGTATTTCGATGGTCTGGCCGGACATCGAGGTGACGATGTCGCCTGGCTTGTTGGCGCTGGCATCGGGCATGTTTTCGCATGCCGGGATCAGGCCGATGACGTTGAGCGGCAGCTTCATTTCGCCGATGGCGCGGAAGGTGCCGATGACGGCACCGCCACCGCTCATGTCGTAGTTCATCTCGTCCATTTCGGCAGGCGGCTTGAGCGAGATGCCGCCGGCATCGAAAGTGATCGCCTTGCCGACCAGCACGACGGGCTTGGCGCTCTTGGGGCCGCCCTCGTGCTTCAGGATGATGAAGCGCGGCGGCTTGTCACTGCCCTTGCCGACCGAGAGAAAGGACCCCATGCCAAGTTTTTCGCAGGCTGCGTAGTCCAGGATTTCACAGCCGAACCCATGCGTCTTGGCGAGCTTTTTCGCCTCGCCAGCGAGGTATTCCGGCGTGCAGATGTTGGATGGCGTGTTGCCTAGGTCCTTGGCGAGATGGATGCCGTGTGCGATCGCCAGGCCGCGCGCGAGACCGGATTCGCCGTATTTCAGCTCGCCGCGGCGCGACACCGCAAACACCACACGCTTTAGCGGTCGGCGCGCCTCGCTCGGCTTGCTCTTCAGCCGATCAAAGCGATACAGCGCATCCTGAGCGATGATCACTGCCTGCTCGACGTTCCAGCTGACGTCGCGTTTCTTGACGGCAATCTCGGAGAGCGTGATGACGGCTTCCATGGAGCCGGTGTCGCGCAGGGTTTTGACCGCACAGGCGATGGCGTCGCGGTAGGCTTTTTCATGGAAGTCGCGCTCCTTGCCGAGACCGATCAGCAGGATCCGGTCCGCCAGGATGTTGGGCACCTTGTGCAGCAACAGCGTGCTGCCAGCCTTGCCTTCCATGTCCCCGCCACGCAGGATCTCTGACAGGTAGCCGTCGCTGGCACGATCGATGTCGATGGCGGGGCCGGACAGCTTGCGGTTTTCAAAGACGCCGACGACAACGCAGGCCGAGCGCTGCTTTTCGGGCGCGCCGCTTTTTATGCTAAATTCGAGTTCGATTTCCTTGTTTTCCATGTCTGTGCTCAAAAAAATACAATTTGTCGATACGGCAATGATCGGTGTCGCCAATGGGGGGATTATTGGCGCGGGCGCGAAGGAATGTCAAAAGTCCACCCGCAAGCCGGACGCCGGCAGGATTTTCCGATGCTCTATCGTCGTGCGCTGACTCGAGAAATGGCGCTTACGGCCGGCGCCATGCTGACCGTTCTGATTGCGATCGCCCTGGTCGTGCTATTCATCAGGCTGCTGGGCGATGTGGCGCGCGGCGAATTGCCCAATGAGGCGGTATTCACGTTCCTTGGCTTCTCGCTGCTGTTTTTCCTGCCCGTATTGATGACGATTGCGCTGTTTGCGGGCGTGTTGCTGCCTTTGTCACGCATGTGGCGAGATAGCGAAATGGTGATCTGGTTCAATGCCGGTCTGAGTCTCACGCAGTGGATGCGCCCGGTTCTGACGTTTGCGATCCCCTATTCCATGGTCATCCTGTTGTTGACGCTGGTGCTCAATCCCTGGGCGCAAACCAAGAAATACGAGTATCGACAGGAATTGCGCAGCCGCAGCGAGAGTTCCATGGTTGCGCCGGGGCTGTTCATCGAGTCCCATGCAGGTCAGCGCGTCTACTATGTCGAGTCGATCAATCCGCTGACCGGCATCGTGCGAAATATCTTCATGCAGTCCCGTATCGACGGCCGGCTCGGACTGGTGGTCGCCCGCGAGGGCAATTACTCCGAGCTTCCCGACGGCTCGCGTTACCTCGTGTTCAAGGAGGGTCGGCGCTATGAAGGCATTCCCGGCCAGCTCGATTACCGCATCGTCCACTTCGATCGCTACTGGATGCGACTCGACCCTGTTGCAGTGCGTGGCAAGGAAACCGGCATCAAGCAGGCGCCGCTCTCCGATTTGATCGACGACACGTCAAGTCAGGCACGTGCCGAGCTGGTTTGGCGATTCGGCGTGCCATTCTCGGCGCTAGTGCTTGCCGTCATGGCCATTCCGCTCAGCTTCGTCAACACGCGGGCCCGCCGTTCCTATGGCCTGCTGATCGCCCTGTTGCTGTATTTCGTCTACAACAACCTGTTGTCGCTGTCGCAGGCGTGGGTCGCACAGGCCAAGCTCAACCCATGGATCGGCATGCTGGCCTCGCACGTGATCATGCTGCTTGCCGTGTACGCCCTGTTTTACCTGCGCACGCGGCTCCATGTCCCGCGCTGGAAACGCGCATGAGGCTGCTTGCCCGTTATCTGTCGGGGCAGGTGCTGGCGGCGTCGGGGTTCGTGTTGCTGGCGCTGGCGGTGTTGTTCGCCTTCTTCGACATCATTCAGGAGCTCGGCGGGGTTTGGCGCAACAACTACGGCCTGAGCCAGGCGGCCGTCGTGGTGGTGCTGAACATTCCCGGCCATCTGTACGAAATTCTGCCGGTCGCAGCACTGATCGGCACGCTGTTCGCACTTTCCCGACTGGTGGTCAATTCCGAGTATGCCGTGATGCGGGTGTCTGGACTATCCAGTTGGCGTGTCGCTGGATACCTCAGCGTGATCGGTGTGCTGATATCTTTTCTCGTTCTGCTGCTGGGGGAATATATCGCGCCCTGGACCGAGCAGGCGGCGCAGCGTTACAAGCTGTCGGTGACGCATTCGGTGGTGGCGCAGCAGTTTCGCTCCGGTCTGTGGGTCAAGGACGGCAGCACCTTCATCAACGTGCGCGAGGTGATGCCTGACAGCACGCTGCGCGGAATCGAGATATACGGATTCGAGGCGGATGGCAGCCTGGGCTGGATTCGATCCGCTGAGTCGGCCAACTGGCGCCGCGACAAGGCCTGGGATCTGCATCAGGTGATGGAGACCTATTTCAGCCCCGATGGCATCCGCGCCACGCATAGCGAACGCCAAGACTGGCGGTCTGTTCTGACTCCCGACATCTTGGGCGTGCTGCTGGTCGCGCCCGAGCAGATGTCGGCGCGGACGCTGTGGCGGTATGTGGCGCACCTCAAGGAAAACCGGCAGAAGGCGACGCGTTACGAGCTCGCCATGTGGTCGAAGTTCATCAGTCCGTTCGTCATCCCGATCATGATGCTCATCGCCATGCCATTTGCGATCCAGGGGCCGCGTGCCGCCGGCACCAGCAGCAAGATTTTCTTGGGCATTCTGGCCGGACTCGGATTCCATCTGCTCAGCAGGCTGTTCGGTCATCTTGGATTGCTCAACGACTGGCCGGTGATGGTCGTGTCGCTGCTGCCCCTGCTGATCTTCCTCGCCATCGCGCTGGCAGGCATACGATGGATGGAGAGGCGCTAGACTTGCTGCCCACGCGGCTGGCGACCTGCCTCCAGGCCGCCTTGCCGGCAGACAAGGTTTCCTGCGTGCGCGCCTTGTGGGCGGACTGGCAGGCCGGGCGTGTGGATCCTGGTGCCGCACTGCCACGCGCCGCCATTGACAAGCCAGGACGGCCGGAAAAACCACTCCTGGTCGACCCGCACAAAGTGCCGCGGCGTCGTGTCGACACCCTGTCAGGCCGCGCAGCGCTCGTGCACGCGCTGGCGCACATCGAATTCAATGCCATCAACCTGGCGCTCGATGCCGCGCACCGTTTTGACGCCATGCCGACCCGGTACTACGCCGACTGGCTGCAGGTGGCCGACGAAGAGGCCCTGCATTTCGATATGCTGAATGCGCACCTGGTGACGCTCGGCCATGTCTATGGCGACCTTCCGGCGCATGACGGCCTGTGGGACATGGCACTGAAAACGGCACACGATCCGCTGGTGCGCATGGCACTGGTGCCGCGGGTTCTCGAAGCACGCGGGCTCGATGCCACGCCGCGCATCGTCGACAAGCTCAGGGGCGCACAGGACCAGCATCTGGTCGAGATTCTGGCCGTCATCGAGCGGGATGAAATCGGACATGTCGCCATTGGCAGTCGCTGGTTTGCCTGGCTGTGTGCGGCGCGCGGTGTCGAACCGGACTCGACGTTTCGCCAGCTGCTGGTCGAATATGACGCGCCGCCGCTGAAGCCGCCGTTCAATCTGGCGGCACGGCGCGCGGCTGGATTCAGCGAACCCGAGCTCGCCTGGCTGAAGCAGCTTTAATGTTCACAAGCCCAGCGTCGTCGCGGTCACGCTGGCCGGAGAACGCTGCCACATCAGTTCAAAGCTCTGGTGCAGGGGGATGGCGTCGTGCGGGGCATCCAGCTGGAGCGTGCCGTGTACCGCCGCCTTGTCCGCGCGCAGCAATACCCCGTGACGGTCAGCCAGCACGAACGCCTGGTCGGGACGCGGGGCGATGGGGTCGGCCTGACGGATCTCGAGGACATGGCCGAAGTCGCGCACCAGCTGCATCAGCCGCGGCAGGTCGCGTGCGACACGACTGATATCGTCGAGCAGCAACTCGACGCGGCGACCGGCACCGGCCACGCATAGCGCGCGCAGGCTTGCATGGCGGTCAAGGTGGTCGAGGTCGAGCAGGCCGAGATCATGGTCGTAAAGACGCAATTGACGATGTGTGCCGGACAGAAGTGCGTCGAAAGCTGCGCGAAATTCAGCGGGGGTTTCGAATGCAGTCATGGGGTATCGACCTCCAGCCATCCGGCGAGGTACCAGTCATAAAGGCGCTTGCGCAATCCTGCGGGCAACGGCCCTGCGAGGCGGCGCTCATCGGCCAGACGACGCAGGGCAGCGACTTCTTCCGTTGCGGGCGTGAACGCCTCGCCATTGACGAAGAAGCGCCTGCCGGCAAACAGCAGACGCGATCTAGGGTCGAGCGCCACGCCGCTTCTGCCGGCCTTGATGAAGGTGGCACGGTTCAGCGGCGCATCGGGAGGATGGAAAAACACGTTCGGCTTCGGATCGGACAGATAGCGGCCTGCAAACTCGGCGATGTCGCCTCTGTTCCATTTGATCCGTGCGATCATGCCTTCGATCCGGTTCAGCATCGCCCGGCTTATTTCACCCGGGTGCGCTTGCAGGCGCAGGTCGGGATCGGCATAGCGGCCGTCGAGCGCCAGGGTGTCCTGCAGATGCGTCAGAAAGCCGTATGCCAGTTCCTCCACCGTGGGAGCGCGAAAGCCGATCGAATAGGTCATGCAGGTGTCTTCTGCCACGCCGTAATGCGCGACATGCGGCGGCAGGTAGAGCATGTCGCCGGGGCCGAGCACCCACTCGTCCTCAGTCTTGAAATGCCTCAGGATTCTGAGCGGGGCGTCGTCCAGCAGCGCAAGATCGGATTGGGTGCTGATCTGCCAGCGGCGATGTCCCTGTCCCTGCAGCAGGAAGACATCGTAGGAATCGAAATGCGGTCCGACGCTGCCGCCAGGCACGGCGTAGCTGACCATCAGGTCGTCGAGACGGGCGTGCGGGATGAAGTTGAAGCGCGCCAGCAGGGCATCGGCTTCAGGCAGGACATGATTGAGCGACTGGACCAGCAACGTCCAGTCCGATTTCGGCAGGCGCCTGAGGCCGCTTTTCGTGAACGGGCCGTGGTCAAGCTGCCAGTCCCTGCCGCTGCCCTGAACCAGGCGCGACTCGACATCGTCGCGTCCCGCCAGTTGCAGCATTTCACCAGGCGACAACAGACCGGTGAAGCCGGGCACTGCATTGCGAATCAGCAGGGGTCGCTTGTGCCAGACGTCGCGCAGGAAGCGGGAGGGGCTCAAGCCGCCGAGTAGGGGATTCATCATGAAATAATTATAACGATGCGGCCCGAAATGCCCTGTTAGAATGTCGCCGAAAAATACACGTTGCGGAGTCAATCATGCTGAAAGCCGGAGATCGCGCACCGGATTTTTCCAATCCTGACGCAGACATGAATTTCGTGGAGCTATCCCAGTTTCGGGACAAGATCCTCGTGCTGTATTTTTATGTCCGCGACGATACGCCCGGGTGCACGACCGAAGCGATCGAGTTTTCCGAACTTGAACCCCAGTTCGCCAAGCTGGGCGCAGCGGTCGTCGGCGTGTCGCGCGACGACTGTATCAAGCACGGCGAATTTCGCGACAAGCACGGCATCAGCGTGCCGCTGCTGGCTGACAAGGAGCAAACGACCTGTACTGCCTATCAGGTGCTGCAGGACAAGGAGGTGGATGGCGTCATGCGCAAGGGCGTCGTGCGTTCAACCTTCGTGATCGACAAGAAAGGCATCATCCGGCATGCACTGTATGGCGTATCCAGCCGAGGACATGCTGCGGAAGTGCTTCAACTGGTAAAGGAACTCAATTGAATATTGGCAAGGACACCGTCGTCACCATCACCTATATCGTCCGCGACCTGGACGGCAAACTGCTCGAGGAAAGCGACGAAGCGGTCAGCTATCTGCATGGCGGATACGACAACATCTTCCCGTTGGTGGAACAGGCGCTGGAAGGCAAGGTCGTGGGTGACACCATCGACCTCAAGCTGCAGCCGGCCGATGCCTTCGGCGAATTCGACGAAGACTTGGTGCGTCTGGAGCCGCGCGAGAGCTTTCCCCCAGACATCGAGATCGGCATGCAGTTCGTTGGTTCGCCCCTCGACGGCGGCGAAGAGATGCTCTACACCGTGACCGACATCGCCGAGGAAAAGGTGGTCGTGGACGGCAACCATCCCTATGCCGGTCAGGCGGTGCATTTCCAGTGCGCGGTTGCAGAGGTGCGGGCGGCCACACCGGACGAGGTTGCCCACCGCCATGCGCATGGCGCTCACGGGCACCACCATCACTGATCCAATGGGGGTGGGAGTGGACGGTACATGGCATACGGCTGTTAGAATCCCGAGCCAACCTGTTTCCGTGACTGCCTGATGAAAATCACCTTCCTCGACTTCGAGCAGCCGATCGCCGAGCTCGAAGCCAAGATCGAAGAGCTCCGCTTCGTGCAGGACGACTCCGCGCTGGATATTTCGGAGGAAATCCGACGTCTGCAGAAGAAGAGCCAGACACTGACCAAGGATATCTACGCCAAGCTCAACGCCTGGCAGGTGTCCCAGGTGGCGCGGCATCCGCAGCGGCCCTACACCCTCGATTACGTTCAGGGGCTGTTCACCGATTTTTCCGAGTTGCATGGCGATCGCGCCTATGCCGACGATGCTGCAATCGTCGGCGGCATGGCACGATTCAACGGCGAACCGGTGATGGTCATTGGCCATCAGAAAGGCCGCGATACCAAGGAGAAGATCTACCGGAATTTCGGCATGCCCCGTCCGGAGGGCTATCGCAAGGCATTGCGCCTGATGCGGCTGGCAGAAAAATTCAGGATGCCGATCTTCACTTTTATCGACACGCCGGGCGCCTACCCGGGCATCGGTGCCGAGGAGCGTGGCCAGTCCGAGGCCATCGCACGCAATCTTTACGTCATGGCCGAACTGGAGACGCCGATCATTTGCAGCATCGTAGGCGAGGGAGGCTCCGGGGGCGCGCTGGCCATCGGTGTCGGTGACCGGACCCTGATCCTGCAGTATTCGACCTATTCGGTGATTTCTCCCGAAGGCTGCGCGTCGATCCTGTGGAAGAGCGCCGACAAGGCCTCGGTTGCTGCGGAGACACTGGCCATTACCGCCGACCGTCTGAAGGCAAACGGGCTGGTCGATCGTGTCGTCGAAGAACCGCTCGGCGGGGCGCAGCGTGACTGGGACGCCATGTTCCAGTCGATGCGCCGCAGCCTGGCCGAGACACTCGCCGAATTGCGCAAGCAGCCGCAGACCGCGCTTCTTGATGCGCGGTACCAACGCCTGCGCGCGTATGGCAGCTTCAAGGAAACGCCTGTCAAATAAGCCGATCATCGAGCTTGTGGCGGAGATCCTTGCCCGCCACGCCCCCGCCCGTGCGCGACTCGTTCTCGCCTTGTCGGGCGGAATCGACTCGGTCGTCCTGCTGCATGTCCTGAATGCGCTGCGGAAACAACACCTCTTCGATCTGCGCGCGGTGCACGTACACCACGGCTTGTCCCCACTGGCAGATGACTGGTCGCAATTCTGCGCGCGGCTTTGTGAAGCGCATGCCGTCGAGCTGAGCATTCATCGCGTGCGCATTGCCGATGCCGATCCGGCCGGGGTCGAGGCGGCGGCACGGCGGGAACGCGTGCAGGTTTTTTCCGCACTGGAGGCTGATTTCATTCTGACGGCCCACCAGCTCGACGACCAGGCAGAAACACTCATGCTGCAGCTGCTGCGTGGCTCGGGCCCGAAAGGACTGGCGGCCATGGCCGAAGCGCAGCGCCATCCGGGCTGGCGGGCTGCTCAGTTGCGACCCCTGCTGGGGGTTTCGCGCGCTGCCATTCAGGACTACGCCATGGCGCATGGCTGCAACTGGGTCGAGGATCGCAGCAACGAGGACGTTCGATTCAGGCGTAATGCCTTGCGCCAGCAGGTGTTTCCCCTGCTGCAGGCATACTTCCCGGGTGCCGTCACGACACTGGCGCGTGCTGCGGCGCTGCAGGCCGACGCTGCTGAATTGCTCGATGATCTGGCATGCCTCGATGCGGTCGGGGCCGTCGCTGGCGATCGGCTCGACGGCGCTGCGCTGGCCGCCATGTCGCGGTCGCGTGCGCGAAATCTGCTGCGGCATTTCATCGCGTTGCAAGGCCAGCCGATGCCCAGTGAACGACGCCTCAACGAGGCGCTGCGTCAGATCATCGAGGCGCGGCACGATGCCGCCGTTCGCCTGACGCTCGGAACCGTCGATCTGGTTCGCTATCGAGGGGGGGTCTATCTGGTGCCCTGCGCACCGGTCCGCTCAGTGCCAGTGCGCTGGCACGGCGAATCACGCCTGGAGGTGCCGGGGTCGGGCGTGGTCGTGCAATTCGATACGGTCGTGGGAGCTGGCCTGCGGCGAACCATGCTGGACGACGCGGTCGTCACCCTCGGCGTGCGGCAGGGGGGCGAGCGCCTGCGTCTGCAGCCGGGGGGGCCGCACCGAAGCCTGAAGAACCTGATGCAGGAACGTGCGATCCCGCCGTGGCAGCGCCAGCGACTGCCGCTGATGTGGTGCGATGGCGAACTCGTATGGGCTGCGGGAATCGGCCTGAATGCCGATGCGCTCGCCGCGCCAGGCGTTGCGGGATTGCTGCCAACGGTGGTGACGTAGGTCTGGCCAGGCGGTTGGGAAATACACGGCGGCAAGCGCGTTTCCATCGCTGGCTGACGTGCACGTCAGCCAGCGATGGAAGACAGACCGTGCTGCGACATGCTATTCTATACGGCTGATTTTCATCATGAATTTTTTCTTTTTTTCCAACTGTTTCTCAATTTTCTGGAGCATGGTCATGGCTGTTCAGCGCACTTTTTCCATCATCAAACCCGATGCCGTCGCCAAGAACGTCATTGGCAAGATCGTCAGCCGTTTCGAAAGCAACGGGCTCAAGGTCGTGGCATCGAAGATGAAGCACCTGTCACGCCAGGAAGCCGAAGGCTTCTATGCCGTGCACAAGGAACGCCCGTTCTTCAAGGATCTGGTCGATTTCATGGTCTCGGGTCCGGTGGTGCTGCAGGTTCTGGAAGGCGAGGACGCGATTGCCAAGAACCGCGCGCTGATGGGCGCAACCGATCCGAAAAAGGCCGAGCCTGGCACCATCCGCGCCGATTTTGCCGAAAGCATCGATGCCAATGCCGTTCATGGTTCCGACGCGCCCGAAACCGCAGCGATCGAGATCGCCTATTTCTTCCCTGCCAGCGAAGTCTACGCCGGTCGCTAAACCCTGCGCATGCCTCAGAATCTGCTCGATTTCGATCTTGAACGACTGACCGCCTGGTTCACCGAGCTTGGCGAAAAGCCGTTTCGTGCCCGCCAGGTGTTCCACTGGATCCACCAGTCGGGGGTGGCCGATTTCGCGCAGATGACCGACATCGCCAAGAGCCTGCGCGAGAAGCTGCAGCAACAGGCTTGCGTGCAGGCACCCGCGATCAACTACGCGCATGCGTCGGCGGACGGTACGCGCAAATGGTTGTTTGATGCAGGGGTTGGCAACGGCATCGAAACCGTCTTCATTCCGGAAGATGATCGCGGAACCCTGTGCGTCTCGTCGCAGGTCGGCTGCGCACTGGAATGCACGTTCTGCTCGACCGGACGACAGGGATTCAATCGCAACCTGACGGTGGCAGAAATCATCGGCCAGCTGTGGGTGGCCCATCACGGGCTCAAGACCGAGCCGAATCGCACCAGCGGCGAAATATCCGACCGGCCGGTAAGCAATGTCGTGATGATGGGCATGGGCGAGCCCCTGGCCAACTTCGAGAACGTGGTGACCGCGCTCGGCATCATGCTCGACGACCACGCGTACGGTCTGTCGCGCCGACGGGTCACGGTGTCGACCTCGGGCCTGGTGCCGGCGATGGATCGACTGGCCGAACGGTGTCCGGTGGCGCTGGCAGTGAGCCTGCATGCCCCAAACGACGCCTTGCGCGACCAGATCGTGCCGATCAACAGGAAATATCCGTTGCGCGAGCTGATGGCGGCCTGCCGGCGCTATCTGGTTCATGCACCGCGTGATTTCATCACGTTCGAATACGTGATGCTTGCAGGCGTGAATGACCAGCCGGTGCATGCAAGACAACTGATCGAACTGACCCGCGATGTGCCGTGCAAATTCAATCTGATCCCGTTCAATCCGTTCCCGGATTCAGGCTATGAAAAACCGAGCGCGGACGCGATGGGGGTTTTTCGGCAGATCCTGCAGGATGCGGGCCATGTCGTCACGACGCGCAAGACCCGGGGTGACGACATCGACGCGGCCTGTGGCCAGCTCGCCGGGAAAGTGGCCGACAAGAGCGGCCGCGTGATGAAACGACTAGACAAGGAGGCAGCGTGAACAAATGGATCGTGATCGGCGCGATTCTGCTTGCCGGATGTGCCAGCCAACCCGCCATTAAGGAGGGCAAACCCGACGCCCCGCAGGCGGATTCCGACAGCGTGCAGCGCGCTCGCGCCTTCACGAACCTCGCAGGCGCCTATTACACGCGTGCGCAGTACAAGGTCGCGCTCGACGAGTTGCGCAAGGCGATCACCGCCGATAGTCGCTACGGACCGGCGTATGACGTCTATGGCCTGATCTACATGGATCTGGAAGAGGACAAGCTGGCCGAGGAGAATTTCCGACGCGCCATCGAACTGGACAGCAGTGATTCCGAGGCGCGCAACAATTACGGCTGGTTTCTATGTACGCGCGGTCGATACAAGGAAGGTCTCGAGCAATTCAGCGCCGCGCTGCGCAACCCCCTCTACACCAGACCGGATCAGGCCATGACCAATGCCGGTCTGTGCGCCGAGAAAAGCGGCGACCTGATGCTTGCAGAGACCAATCTGTTGAAGTCACTCAAGTTGCAACCCGACAATCCCACGACGATTCTGAAGCTGGCTGCGCTGAATTTCCGCCTGGACCGGCTGCAGGATGCGCAGAGACTGCTGGAGCATTTCAGCGAGCTGTCGCAACCGACGGCGGAGAGCCTGTGGCTGGGTGTGAGACTCGAGCGCAAGCTGGGCAACCGTACACAGGAAGCGGCCTACGGGCTGCAGCTGCGCAAGAACTTTCCGGACTCTAACGAAGCACGGCTGCTGCTTGCAGGACAGTACGAATGACTGAAAGCGCGACTTCATCGGTCGGTGCGCTGTTGCGCGAAAGCCGCGAGGCGCAGGGCATTGCGCTCGAGGAGGTCGCCCAGCGCCTGCGCCTGATGATTCGCCAGGTCGAGGCAATGGAGGCCGATGACTTCGCGTGCCTGGGACAGCCGGTGTTCGCCCGGGGGTTTGTCCGCAACTATGCGCGCCTGTTGGGAATCCCGCCCGAGGATTTGCTGGCGAGCATGGAAGGGGCGCCCGAGCAGAAGGCCGTGGTCAGCCATGCCGAGTCGCCGCCGCAGCATGCCTGGTTGTCATCACCCTGGCTGATCCTGCTGCTGCTGGGAATTCTGCTGTTGCTGGCGATGCCGGTGGTCCTGTACCTCTGGCTCAATAGCGGCGCGGAGGAGAGCACCGCGAACGCGCCGGTCGTGCAATCAACGCCCATACCGGCATCCTCCGTGGCGGCAGCCGCGGCTCCTGCGATGCCTGCTCAGTCCGAGCCGGCCACCCCGACAGCGGACGTTCAACCGGCAGCGCCCGTCGAACCCGCGGCCGCCGCAGAACCGGTGGCGGCCCCTGTCAGCAACAGCGTGTTGCATCTCGAGTTCGGCGCCGAATCCTGGACCGAAATCAAGGATGCAAGCGGACGCATGCTTGTTCGCCAACTCAGCCCTGCTGGCAGCACGCTGGATGTCCGCGGTCATCCGCCTTACGATCTGGTGATCGGCAATGCCGCCCAGGTGCGCATGAGCTACAACGGTCGCCCGATCGACCTCAACCCTTTTATCGACGTGACCGTTGCGCGGTTCACGCTCGAAGAATAGCCAGTCCGGAATTAGCGATGCCTGAGATTATTCGTCGTCCCACCCGACAGGTGCGGATCGGCCACGTACTGGTCGGCAGCGAAGCCCCCGTCGTGGTGCAGTCGATGACCAACACCGACACCGTCGATGTCACCGCCACCGTGCGCCAGGTTCAGGCGCTTGCCGGGGCCGGATCGGAACTGGTGCGCCTCACGGTCAACTCGCTGGAGGCTGCCGCTGCGGTGCCGCGCATCCGCGAGCGTCTCGATGTGCTGGGTTGCAGCGTGCCGCTGATCGGCGACTTCCACTTCAACGGCCACAAGCTGCTGACTCAGGTTCCCGAATGCGCCGCGGCGCTGGCCAAGCTGCGCATCAATCCGGGCAACATCGGGCGCGGCACCAAGCGCGACGAACAATTCGCCACCTTGATCGAGGTGGCATGCCGCCATGACAAGCCGGTACGGATCGGCGTCAACTGGGGCAGCCTCGATCAGGCACTGGCGGCCCGCATGATGGACGACAATGCGCGCCTCGCCCGGCCGGAAGATGCCGAGGTGGTGATGCGACGCGCGATGGTGGCGTCTGCGCTGGAGTCGGCGAAAAAGGCCGAGGAACTGGGGCTGGCGGGCGACCGCATCATCCTGTCGTGCAAGATGAGTCGCGTGCAGGACCTGATCTCGGTGTATCGCGACCTGGCGTCACAGTGTGACTATCCCCTGCACCTGGGACTGACCGAAGCAGGCATGGGCAGCAAGGGCATCGTCGCTTCGACTGCCGCCCTCGCGGTGCTGCTGCAGGAAGGCATCGGCGACACGATCCGCGTATCGCTGACGCCTGAACCGGGCGGCGAGCGCACCCAGGAGGTTCGGGTCGCCCAGGAGATCCTGCAGTCGCTGGGTCTGCGTGCCTTCACGCCGCAGGTGACCGCCTGTCCAGGCTGCGGCCGCACGACCTCGACCGTGTTTCAGGAACTGGCGCAGGATATCGAAACCTTTCTGCGCGACCAGATGCCGGCCTGGCGGGGCCAGTATCCCGGTGTCGAATCCATGCAGGTCGCGGTGATGGGATGCGTGGTCAACGGCCCAGGCGAGTCCAAGCATGCCAATATCGGCATCTCGCTGCCCGGAACGGGCGAAGTGCCGGTGGCGCCGGTCTATGTCGATGGCGAAAAGACCGTGACATTGAAGGGCGACAGGATTGCCGCGGATTTCCAGGCAATCGTTGAAAATTATGTGCGCACCCGGTATGGGGCTGCGTGATCCGACCCCTGTTGATCCAACCATGAGTAATCCGATTCAATCCGTGCGCGGCATGAATGACTGCCTGCCAGAAGTCGCAGACACCTGGCAGGCATTCGAAGCCATCGTGCGCGACTGGCTGCGGCGCTACGGCTATCGCGAAATGCGTACGCCGATTCTCGAGCAGACCGGCCTGTTCAAGCGCGCCATTGGCGAGGTGACCGACATCGTCGAGAAGGAGATGTACACCTTCGTCGACGAACTCAACGGCGAATCGCTGACCTTGCGCCCGGAGGGAACGGCATCGGCGGTGCGCGCCGTGATCCAGCACAACCTGCTGTACGACGGCGGCAAGCGCCTCTGGTACAGCGGTCCGATGTTCCGCCACGAGCGCCCGCAGAAAGGGCGTTATCGGCAGTTTCACCAGGTCGGTGTCGAGGCGCTCGGCTTCGCGGGCCCGGACATCGATGCCGAGCTCATCGTGATGTGCGCCGACCTGTGGCGTTCCCTTGGCATCGCGCCCACACTGCAGCTCAATACGCTGGGCGACATCGAATCGCGGCAGCGGCATCGTGCCAAACTGATCGCCTATTTCGAGACGAACCAGGATGCGCTTGACGAGGATTCGAAGCGGCGGCTGCATACCAATCCCCTGCGCATCCTCGACAGCAAGAATCCCGCAATGCAGGCATTGAACGATGCGGCCCCCCGACTGATGGACGAACTCGACGAGCCGGCATTGGCGCATTTCGACGCCCTGCAGGGCTTGCTGAGCGCGAACGGGATCGCGTACGAACTCAATTCGCGTCTGGTGCGCGGTCTCGATTATTACAATCGGACCGTGTTCGAATGGGTGACGGACCAGCTCGGTGCCCAGGGCACCGTGTGCGCAGGCGGACGTTACGACGGACTGATCGAGCAACTGGGCGGCAAGCCGGCGCCTGCCGCAGGCTTCGCCATGGGGATTGAACGGCTGCTGGCGCTGATGGACGTATCCGGGACGACGCTTGCGTCACCTGAGCCGGACGCGTATATCGTGCATGCGGGCGACGCTGCACAGGGATTTGCTTGGCGCGTGGCCGGGTCGTTGCGCAGCGCCGGACTCGATGCGGTGATGCACTGCGGCGGCGGCAGCTTCAAATCGCAGATGAAGAAGGCCGATGCCAGCCGCGCGCGCTTCGCGGTCATCATCGGCGACGACGAGGCCGCGGCGCAGCAGGTGACGATCAAGCCACTCCGCAACACCGCTGAACAGGCTCGTGTCGAAGTGACGCGGGCAATCGAACTTTTGAAAAAGGCACAACACGATGGCAACCTATGATCTTGACGAGCAGGAACGGCTGGACGAACTGAAGGCCTGGTGGAAACGCTGGGGCAACGTGGTGATGATCGGAGCGGCCGCTGCCATCGCGGCGGCTGCGGGCTGGCGCTACTGGCAGAACCACATCATGACGCAAAGCCTGGAAGCGGCTGCGGTCTACGAAAAGCTCACCGCATCGCTGGCCGCCAACGATCCCAAGGCTGCACGCGAAGCCGGCGCGATGCTGACGGGGCAGTACAAGGGCACGGCCTACGCGCCGCGCGCCGCATTGCTGCTGGCCAAGCTCAACGTGGCGGGCAAGGACCTGAAAAGCGCGCAGACCCAGCTGGAGTGGGCTTTGGCCAACAGCAAGGAGCCCGCCGTCAAGGATCTGGCGCGCCTGCGTCTGGCCGGTGTGCAACTCGATCAGCAGCAGTACGATGCCGCGCTGAAAACCCTGTCCGACACCCACAGCGATGCCTTCGCCTTCCGCTTCCTCGACCTGAAGGGGGACGTGCTGCTGGCACAGGGCAAGCAGGCCGATGCCCGGGCCGCGTACCAGGCGGCCTACAGTGCGATGGAGGAAGACAATCCCTACCGTACCCTGGTTGAGCTGAAGCTCGACGCAATGGGAGGTCCGGCCAAGTGAACATGCGCATGCTCCTGATCGGCTTGTTGCTGGCCCTGTCGGGATGCAGCACGGTCGATTCGGTGACCAGCACGGTCGGGGGATGGTTCGGTTCCGGCCAGACCAAGGCAAAACCCGCCGAGCTGGTCGAATTCAAACCGACCGCGACGCTGGCCGAAGCCTGGAAAGCCGAAACCGGCGACAACGGCGGCTATCTGTTCAGTCCGCAGGCCGAAGGCGATGCCGTCGTGGCGGCAGGCGGCAACTGGGTGGCGCGCATTGCGGTGCCGACTGGCAGCCTGGTCTGGCGCGTCGACACCGGGGTGAAGTTGTCCGCCGGGGTGGGCGTCGGCAGTGGCCTGGTGCTGGCAGGCGGCAGCGAAGGCGAATTGCTGGCGCTGGACATGGCCAGCGGCCAGTTGCGCTGGAAGGCGGCCCTGTCGAGCGAAGTGACCGGGCAGCCGCTGGCGGTCGGCGACATGGTGATCGCGCGCACCATCGATGGCCGGTTGCATGGCATCGCCCTTGCGGACGGCAGCCGCAAGTGGCTCTATACCCGCAACCTTCCAGCGTTGAGCCTGCGCGGATCGGGCGGCATGGCGGCACGCGACGGGGTGCTCTATGCCGGTTTCCCAGGCGGCAAGCTGGTCGCATTGAATCCCGTCAATGGCGCGCAACTCTGGGAGGCCACCGTCGCACTGCCGCATGGGTCGACCGAGCTCGAACGCGTGGCCGACATCATGGGCAATCCGGTGGTCGATGCGCAGCAGGTGTGTGCAGTGGCCTACCAGGGACGCGTCGCCTGTTTCGACCGGAGCAATGGATCGCTGCTGTGGTCGCGCGACACATCGAGCAACAGCGGCTTGGCGATGGATGAGAGCAATCTTTATGTTACCGACGACAAGGATGCCGTCACCGCCTACGACAAGCGAAGCGGGCGCGCAGGATGGCGCCAGGACAAGCTGGCACGCCGGCAGGTCACCGCGCCGCTGGCGCTCGGTGCCTGGGTGGTCGTGGGTGATGGCGAAGGCTATGTGCATGTGCTGTCAGCCGACGATGGCGGCTTTGTCGCACGTGCCCAGGTCGACAGCAGCGTGCGCACGGCGCCGGCTGACATCGGTCCGGGCTTCGTTGTGGAGACCGCCAAGGGCAGCGTGGTCGCCTTCAGGCTCAACTAAGCACGGACGCGCATAACCATCGCGCCGGAACGCCCGGCACATTGCAAGGATAAGCATGCTTCCCACCCTGGTTCTTGTCGGACGACCCAACGTCGGCAAGTCCACCCTGTTCAACCGCCTCACCGGCACGCGTGATGCCCTGGTGCACGACATGCCGGGGATGACGCGCGATCGCCATTACGGACGCGGCCATATCGGCGGCAAGCCCTATCTGGTGGTGGACACGGGCGGTCTGGAGCCGGTCGCCAAGGATGGCATCCTCGCCGAAATGGCCCGCCAGACGCTGCAGGCGATCGACGAGGCGGACGCCGTGATATTCATGGTCGATGGCAGGGCGGGCCTGACGCCGCAGGACAAGGTCATCGCCGACCGGCTGCGCCGCGCGCACTGTCCGGTTTTCCTGGCGGTCAACAAGGCCGAAGGCATGAACCGGGACGTCGTGGCAGCCGAATTCCACGAACTGGCGCTGGGTACGCCGCTGGCGATTTCCGGTGCGCACGGCGACGGCATTGCCGATCTCGTGGCCGAGGCGCTGGCGCCGTTCCCCGAAGAAGCGGCGCCAGCCGAGGATTTCGGCGTGCCCAAGATTGCACTGGTGGGCCGTCCCAATGTCGGCAAGTCGACGCTGGTCAACGCGCTGGTTGGCGAGGAGCGCGTCATCGCGTTCGACCAGCCCGGCACGACGCGCGATTCGATCTATGTCGAATTCGAGCGCGAGGGCAAGCCGTATGTCCTGATCGACACCGCCGGCGTGCGCCGCCGCGGCAAGGTGTTCGAGACGGTTGAGAAATTTTCCGTCATCAAGACGTTGCAGGCGATCGAGGATGCCAACGTGGTGGTGCTGGTGCTCGACGCGCGCGAGAACATCTCCGAACAGGATGCGCATCTGGCCGGGTTCGTGCTCGAAACAGGGCGCGCCCTGGTGGTCGCGATCAACAAGTGGGACGGACTGTCGCTCGAGCAGCGTGACGACATCAAGCGCGATATCGGGCGCAAGCTGGCCTTCCTCGACTTCGCGCGCTTCAACTACATCTCCGCGCTCAAGGGCAAGGGCCTGGAAAATCTGCTCAAGGATATCGAGGCCGCCCACACGGCAGCGTTCCTCAAGATGTCGACGCCGAAGCTGACGCGTGTGCTCGAAATGGCGGTGGAACAGCATGCCCCTCCCAAGTCGGGGCTGTTCCGTCCGAAGCCGCGCTATGCCCACCAGGGCGGCAAGAATCCGCCGGTCATCGTGTTGCACGGCAACGCGCTCGAGGGGCTGCGTGATGACTACAAGCGCTACCTGGAAAGCAGTTTCCGCAAGGCGTTCAAGCTCCAGGGCACGCCGCTGCGCATCCAGATCAAGGAAGACAGTGGCAGAAATCCCTACGAAGGAAAGAAACGGGCGCCGCTGACAGAGAGCGAAGCGACCCGGATGCGCCGGCAGAAGCGGGTCAGGCGCAAGGTCTACGGTGCCGATTGAGCGGACGTGCGCGTTTCAGTCGAGCCAGCGCACCAGATAGAACAGCCTGAACCCCTCTGACGAGCGCGAGGGTCCGCTGGCGATGGCCGCATGGCGGTTCTTGCCGGGGTCGGCATGGGCCAGCGCTTCGGCTTCGCTGGCGTAGACCTCGACCACCCCTTCGGGAAAGCGCTTGCGGTTTTTCCCCGAGGGCGAATAGATCACCACGGCAGACGTGCCCACGACTTTCGATTCGACGTCGGTGAAAAGGCTGGTGACTTGCGGCATGCGGGTATCGATCAGGCATTGCCGACGCAATGCATCAATGCGTCTTCTTCGGAATGTTGCTGATCTTGACGGCGTGGGTGGTGGGGGTTTCGTCGGCGAAGCGGGGGCGTTCTTCCAGCCTGCGTCCGGTGAGCTGCGCCAGTTCGGCCTCGCGGCTGGAGATCACCATCAGGCAATCCTTGATGCCGAGCACCGTGGCTTCAGTCAGGGGACTGGGGTTGCCGTCGCGCGGCGCGGTGTCGCGCACGATTGAAGTCAGGGTCTTGCGCATCATGCGCATCAGACGCTGTTCGTCATGCAGGGCTTTTTCGTTGTCCATGAGATGCTGCTCCGAAGGGTCGGCATAGATTGACTATTGTCGTTTTCGGGCGAGCCTTCGTCAAACCAAGGCCTTGGTCGCAGCATGGATAAAAAGCGCAACTGGGCATATAAGAATAATGAACCGACAGCGCACCCTCGCTGATTTAAGCTAGCTGGCCGAGGAGAAACCGCATGTCCGATCCGAATACCCCAGACAACAGTGAAGTCCGCGAGATCCGCATCAATCCCATCGTGCCGAGCGAATCGGTGCTGGTGGCCACCGCGCGCAGCATGCGTCCGAAAAAGGCCGAGGAGCTGGCGCCACGGGATACCCGCAAGCATGTCGAAACCTGTCCCTTCTGCCGCGGCAACGAGCACAAGACGCCGCCCGCCATTCTGACCTGGCCACAGGAAGGCGACTGGCAGATCCGCATGGTCGAGAACCTCTACCCGGTGCTGGGCGACGACCGCGCACAGGCGGGTTTCACGTTCGGTTTGCAGCAGACCATCGACGGCTACGGCCGGCATGAGGTCATCATCGACCATCACGAGCACGGCATCGCCGTGCACGACATGGCCGAGAGCCACCTGGCTGCGCTGTTCGGGGTCTACCAGGCGCGCATGCGCCAGCTGTTCAAATCCGATGACCGTCTCAAATACGTGCTGGTCTTCAAGAACTTCGGCCCGGCCGCCGGCGCGTCGATTCCGCATACGCACAGCCAGATGATCGCGATGCCGGTGGTGCCCGAAAACGTCGATGCCGAGGTGAAGAACAGCGCCGCACATTACGCCAAGCACCATCACTGCATTTTCTGCGCGCTGATCGATGAAGCGCTGACCTTCGAGGCCACGCTCTACGATCGCACGTCGGGCGCGATCCGGCGCAAGATCAATGTCGGCCAGTACGTGGTCGAACGCGGGGAAAAGTTCATCGCCATCAAGCCCTTCGCCAGCCGCTATGAATGGGAAGTGCATATCCTCCCGCTCGCCCACCAGGCCGATTTTCTCGACGTGCGCGCCGAGGATCTGGACGATCTGGCGCGCGTGATGAAACGCACCATGGCGCGTCTCGATGCGGTCATCGGCGGCGCGCAGTACAACTTCTTCCTGCATTCGGTTCCGCACGATGCCAGGCGGGAGGCGCACGCGCCCAGCTACCATTGGCATCTGGAAATCTGCCCGCGCACTTCCATCCCCACCGGGTTCGAACTCGGATCCGGCCTGTTCGTCAACACGATCAACCCGGAGCAGGCGGCCGAGCGGTTGCGCATGGTGGAGTTGTAGACGCAGCTTGACGGTACAATGAGCGACTGTCCGCGCGTCATACGGCCCCATGCAGCCAGTCAACTCTCCCTCTCCGAACACGCCGCCCGTCCTGTCCAGCGATGCCCATGTCGGCCGCCTGAACGCGCTGTGGAAACTGTCCGTACGGCATGGACTCTCGGATCCCGAACGTATCCGGGCCATGCTCGACATGGCGGCAGAAATGCTCGACATGGATCTGGTGATACTGGGGGAATTCGGCGAACGCTACACCGCGCGCTACGTCAGCGACCGGCTGGGGATATTCCCGGAAGGGACGGAACTGCTGGTGGAATCGGTGTTGTGCCATCCCGTGCATCGTTCCCGCCAGGTCACCCATGTCGCGGACCTGCGCGAGGATCCGCAGTATGCCGGCCATGCACTGGTCAACAAGCTGGGCTTGCGGAGCTACTCCGGCCTGCCGGTGCCGGTCGGCGAGGACAAGCGCTGGGTAGTGGCTTTTCTGCGGCAGCGCGGCGGGTCGCTGCCCCAGGCGGTCGATATTGCCTATATGGAACTGATTGCCGACTGGCTTGGCAACATGCTGCATCAGGCTGCACAAAAGTCCCTGTTGCAGCGCATCGCCTTGACCGACCTGCTGACCGAGTTGCCGAATCGGCGTGCGGCCGAAGAGCGGCTGCAGAAGGAGCGGGCACGCATCGCGCGCGGCGGGCAGGGGTTTTCGCTGGCACTGGTCGATCTGGATCATTTCAAGACGGTCAACGACCGCTACGGCCACGCAGTGGGCGACGAGATTCTCAGGGCCGTGGCGAGCCGGTTCGAGTCAGGATTGCGCGAAGGCGACTGGGTGGCGCGCTGGGGCGGCGAAGAGTTCCTGTTCGTGCTGCACGGCAGTTCCGAGGATGAAGCCACCCGTATCATGGAACGTCTCGCCGACCAGTTCCGGGCGGCGCCGATCCAGACCAGCATTGGCGACATCTCGTTGAGCTTTTCGGCCGGAGTGGCGGCCTTTGGTTCACAGGACGCCGGAACCGTGTCGATGCTCGAGCGTATCGACCACGCCCTGTATCAGGCCAAGGCGCAGGGACGCGACCAGGTCAAGGTGGCAACGCACACCCCGCTGCCCTGGAACAGTTCGCTGCTGCGCCAGGCGCTGGCCGAGAACCGGATCCGTCAGGCTTCGCAGGTCATCGTCGATTTGCAGAGCGGGCAGATCGTCGCCGACGAGGCGCTTGCGCGCATCGAAGCCGCCGATGGCGAGATCGTCGAGGCGCGGGAGTTTGTCGATGTGGCGGAGGGGCTGGGGTTGATGGCAGAGCTCGACCGCCAGGTGATCCGCAATGTGATGCAGCAATGCGCGACGCGCATGGCGCACGGGGGCTCTCCCGATTTTGCGCATTTCGTGAACGTTTCTCCGCAGTTTCTGGCGCGGCACGATCTGGTCGAGGAAATGCTCCAGAGCGCGATGCTGTTTTGCCAGAACTGCGGCGTGAAACTCGGTCCGGTCAAGCCCGTGGTGCTGGAGCTGACGGAGCGGCAGCGTGTCGTAAGCCTCGACCAGCTGCGCGCCGACCTGCAGCCCTTCATCGATTACGGATTCCGGCTGGCACTGGATGATTTCGGCAGCGGCTATTCGTCCTACCTGTATCTGGCGCATTTGCCGGTCAGTTTCCTGAAGATCGAGGGCTGGCTGGTTTCGCACATGCGTCAGGATCGCAAGGTGGCAGGCATTGTCGAAAGCCTGGCGAATTTCGCCCGCAAGGAAGGCGTCCTGACGGTGGCCGAGCATGTTGAGGACGCGGAGACCGCCCGCATCCTGGCTGACATGGGCGTCAACTACGGCCAGGGCTGGTATTTCGGGCAGCCGCAGCTGGTCCGTCCCTGATCCGACGTGGCAGGCACCCGGATGCAAGCATTGAACACTGACCGGCTGGCAGGCGCCTGGAGATTGAACGGTGTTTGAGCGGCACGCGGGCGGCGAGCGCGCCATCCTGGTTGCACTGAACTTCGGCACGCCTGATTTTGCCGAGAGCGTGGCCGAGCTTCGCCTGCTGGCCATGGGCGCGGGTCTGGACATCCGGGGCGAGGTGCAGGGCAAGCGCAGCCGCCCGGATGCCGCGCTGTTCGTGGGCAGCGGCAAGGCCGACGAGCTTGCGGCGCTGGTTGCGGCGACCGAGGCCGAGGTCGTCATTTTCAATCACGAGTTGTCGCCTGCCCAGGAACGCAACCTGGAGCGCCGCGTCCATTGCCGGGTGATCGATCGGACCAGTCTGATTCTGGATATCTTCGCTCGTCGCGCGCAGAGCGCCGAAGGCAAGTTGCAGGTCGAACTGGCCCAGCTGGAACATCTTTCGACCCGTCTGGTGCGTGGCTGGACCCACCTCGAGCGGCAGCGCGGCGGTGTCGGCCTGCGCGGGCCGGGCGAGAAACAGCTGGAGACCGATCGGCGGCTGATCGGGGTGCGGGTCAAGGCCTTGCGCGAGCGGCTTGCCAAGCTCGGCAGGCAACGCCGTACCCAGCGGCGTTCGCGGACGCGCCAGCACGTCCTGTCGGTGGCGCTGGTGGGATATACCAACGCGGGCAAGTCCACCCTGTTCAACGCCCTGACGCGTTCCGGCGCCTACGCGGCGGACCAGTTGTTCGCCACGCTGGACACGACCACCCGCAGGCTTTTCCTGCCGCAGGTCGGCGAGGTGGTGCTGTCCGACACCGTCGGCTTCATCACCCGCCTGCCGCATGATCTTGTGGCCGCCTTTCGTGCGACGCTCGAGGCGACCGCCGAGGCCGATTTGCTGCTGCACGTGATCGATTCGGCCAGCCCCGCCCGCGAGCGGCAGGTCGAGGCGGTCGACAAGGTGCTGGCCGAGATCGGCGCGGACAGCGTGCCGCAGCTCAGGGTGTACAACAAGCTCGATTTGACGGGGGTTGCGCCGGGAGTCGCACGCGACGAGTATGGTAAACTTCGAAGCGTGTATGTTTCTGCGCAAACTGGCGCGGGACTTGAGATTCTGCGTGCTGCGCTGTCGGAAATCCTGCTCGCCAGCCGTGTTCAGGATGCGATGGTGGCGCCTGAAGAAACCCCTCCCCAAACTCTTTCTGAATAGCAAACGATATGGCCTGGAACGACCCGCAATGGGGCAATAAAGACAATCGCAGGAACAGTGGGCCGCCGGACCTCGATGAAATCTGGAGGCGGCTCAACGAGCGCCTCAATGGCCTGTTTGGCGGCAAGGGGCGCGGCGGCAGCGGGGGCGACGGCGGCGCTTCACCGGGCTTGCCGGGCGGCGGCAGCCTGCTGGGCCTGCTTGCCATCCTGCTGGTGCTGGTCTGGGTGGCGAGCGGGTTCTACATTGTCGACACCGGCCAGCGCGGCGTTGTGCTGCGTTTCGGGCAGTATTCCGAGACCACCGAACCGGGTCCGCGCTGGCATCTGCCCTGGCCCATCGAATCGCGGGAGATCGTCAACGTCGATCAGGTTCGTACCGTTGAAATCGGCTATCGCACCTCGGTCAAGAACAAGATGTTGAAGGAATCGCTGATGCTGACCGACGACGAAAACATCATCGACCTGCAATTCGCCGTGCAGTACATCCTCAAGGACCCCAAGGACTACCTGTTCGTCAACAGCAAGCCCGATGAGTCGGTGCTGCAGGTGGCCGAAACCGCGATGCGCGAAATCGTCGGCAAGAGCAAGATGGATTTCGTGCTGTACGAAGGACGTGCCGATATCGCCGCACGCGCCAAGGTGTTGATGCAGCAGATACTCGATCGCTACAACACCGGCATCAGCATCAGCCAGGTGACACTGCAGAACATCCAGCCGCCCGAGCAGGTCCAGGCTGCGTTTGACGACGCGGTCAAGGCCGGGCAGGACCGCGAACGCCTGAAGAACGAGGCGGAAGCCTATTCCAACGACGTGGTACCACGTGCCCGCGGCCTGGCGTCGCGCCTCAAGGCCGAGGCCGACGGGTACAAGCAGGCGGTGATTGCCAACGCCGAGGGCGAGGCAAGCCGTTTCGCCCAGATTGTCGGCGAATATCAGAAGGCGCCGCAGGTCACGCGCGAGCGCATGTATCTCGACACCATGCAGAACGTCATGAACAATACCAGCAAGATCCTGGTGGACCAGAAGGGCGGCAATAGCCTGCTCTATCTGCCGCTCGATAAATTGCAGCAGGTCGTCAACCAGCCGTACGGCGGTGCGCCGGAGCCCCTGGTGCAGCCCCCCGTCACCATCACGCCGGGTAATGCGGATTCGCGCTCGCGCGATGCCTTCCGCAGCCGTGACCGGGAGGAGCGGCCATGAAAAGAAATATCGGACCGCTGATCATCGGCCTGCTTGTCGTCCTGGTGCTGCTGAGCGCCAGCATGTTTACCGTCGATCAGCGGGAGAATGCCCTGGTTTTCCAGCTCGGTGAGGTGGTGTCGGTGAAGACGAAGCCGGGCTTGTATTTCAAGCTGCCGGTGATACAGAACGTTCGCAAATTCGATACGCGAATCCAGACGCTGGATTCGATCGATCCCGAGCGTTTCATCACCTCGGAAAAGAAGAATGTGCTGGTCGACTCCTTCATCAAGTGGCGCGTGGTCGATGCCCAGCAGTTCTACGTTTCGGTGGGCGGCGACCAGACGCGCGCCGAGATACGCCTGAGCCAGGCGGTCAACGACGGCCTGCGTGCCGAGTTCGGCAAGCGCACCATCAATGACGTGGTGTCGGGTCAGCGCGACGAGGTCATGAACCTGATTCGCGAAAAGGCCGACCAGGACGCGCGCAAGATCGGTGTACAGGTCGTCGACGTGCGGATCAAGCGCGTCGACCTGCCTGAAAGCGTCTCTGAAAACGTCTACCGCCGGATGGAAGCCGAGCGCAAGCAGGTAGCCAACGAATTGCGCTCGACCGGCGCGGCCGAAGCCGAGAAGATCAAGGCCGATGCCGACAAGCAGAAGGAAGTGATCGTCGCCGAGGCCTACCGTGATGCCCAGCGCGTCAAGGGTGAAGGCGATGCCAAGGCCGCCGCGGTCTATGCGGCTGCCTACGGCAGGAACCCCGAGTTCTATTCGTTCTACCGCAGCATGCAGGCGTATCGCGAGAGCTTCAAGAACAAGAGCGACGTCATGGTGCTCGACCCCAGCGCCGACTTCTTCAAGTACATGAAGAATCCGCGAGCCGCTGGCGGCAAATGACCGGTTCGAACTGGCTTGCAGCAATCGGCCTGTTGCTGGTGATTGAAGGCTTGCTGCCTTTTGCCGCCCCTGCGGTCTGGCGTGACGGTTTCCGCCGGTTGCTGGAGTTCAGCGACGGCCAGCTGCGTTTCATAGGCGCTGCCTCGATGTTGGGCGGCGTTTTTTTGTTGATGATGTTGAGTTGAATGATCGAACCGAGATGACCGCCTGGTTGCTCCCCGAAAATGTGGAAGACGTCCTGCCGCCACTCGCCTGGCGCATGGAAGACATGCGCCGTGCGCTGCTCGACCTGTTCCGCAGCCGCGGCTACCAGCTGGTGATACCGCCACTGATGGAATACGTCGAGTCGCTGCTCACCGGGGTGGGGGCGGACCTCGATCTCAAGACCTTCAAGCTGGTCGACCAGCTGTCCGGCCGGCTGATGGGGGTGCGGGCCGACATCACGCCCCAGGTGGCGCGAATCGATGCCCACCTGCTGGCGGCAAATGCGGTGAACCGGCTCTGCTACGCTGGCAGCGTGCTGCATGCCAAGTCCGATGGCTTTCACCGCTCGCGCGAACCGATCCAGATCGGGGCCGAGTTGTACGGCGAAGCCGGCGCCGGGGCGGATCTCGAGATCCTGACCCTGATGCTGCAAGGCCTGGATGCGTGCGGCGTGAAGTCGGTGCAGCTCGACATCGGCCACGTCGGGGTCTACCGCGCGCTGGCGCGTGAAGCGGGATTGGGCGACGAGCTCGAACATCAGCTGTTCGGCGCACTGCAGGCGAAGGACAGCAGCGCCGTGGCGGTATTGACCGGCGGCCTGTCCGCGGCCTTGCGCGAAGCCTTTGCTGCCTTGCCGCAGCTTTACGGAGACCGCAGCGTGCTGTCCGAGGCGCGGGCGCGCCTGCCGCAGCTCGCCTCGGTGCAGGCCGCGCTGGACACCCTGGAGGCGATCGACCAGGGACTCACCGCCGTCGAGGCGGCGTACGATCTGGCGGAGCTGCGTGGCTACGGCTATCACAGCGGCGTCGTGTTCGCAGCCTACACCGGCGGGCGCAGCCATGCGATCGCGCAGGGCGGTCGCTACGACGAGGTGGGCAGGGTATTCGGACGGGCGCGCCCGGCGACCGGTTTCAGTCTGGATTTACGCGAGCTGGCGCACGTCGGCTCGAATGCAAAATAACAGGGAGCATTACCATGGCAGCAAAGAACGTCGTCGTCATCGGCACCCAGTGGGGGGATGAAGGCAAGGGCAAAATCGTCGACTGGCTGACCGACCGCGCACAGGGCGTGGTGCGGTTCCAGGGCGGCCACAACGCCGGCCACACCCTGGTCGTCGGCGGCAAGAAAACCGTGCTGCACCTGATTCCGTCGGGCATCCTGCGCGACAACGTCACCTGCTACATCGGCAACGGCGTCGTGCTGGCGCCCGATGCGCTGCTCGAGGAAATGGACATGCTGGCGGCGGCCGGCATCGACGTGGCCGGGCGGCTGAAGATTTCCGAAGCCGCGCCGCTGATCCTGCCGCATCACGTCGCGCTCGACCGCGCGCGCGAAATCGCCAAGGGTGCCGGCAAGATCGGGACCACCGGCCGCGGCATCGGCCCTGCCTACGAGGACAAGGTCGCGCGCCGCGCCATTCGCGTGCAGGACCTGTTCCATCGTGAGCGTTTCGCCGCCAAGCTGGGCGAGGTGCTCGACCATCACAACTTCATGTTGAAAAATTACTTCAAGGCCGATCCGGTCGATTTCAACCAGACGCTGGACGAGGCCATGCGCATGGCCGAACGCATCAAGCCGCTGGTCGCAGACGTGCCGCGCAGCCTCTACGAAGCCAACAAGGCCGGCCAGAACCTGTTGTTCGAAGGTGCCCAGGGCACGTTGCTCGACATCGACCACGGCACCTATCCCTTCGTCACTTCGTCGAACTGCACCGCCGGCGGCGCTGCCACGGGCTCCGGCGTCGGCCCCGCGGCGATGCATTACGTGCTTGGCATCACCAAGGCCTACACGACGCGTGTCGGCTCGGGGCCGTTCCCGACCGAACTTTTCGACGACGTGGGCAAGTACCTGGGCGAGAAGGGCCACGAATTCGGTGCTACCACCGGCCGTCAGCGTCGCTGCGGCTGGTTCGACGCCGCAGCGCTCAAGCGTTCGATCCAGATCAACGGCGTTTCCGGCCTGTGCGTCACCAAGCTCGACGTGCTCGACGGCCTGGAAACCGTGCGTGTCTGCGTGGGCTACAGGATCGACGGCGAGGCCTGCGACATCCTGCCGGTGGGTGCCGAGTCGATCACCAACGTGGAGCCGATCTACGAAGACCTGCCGGGCTGGAGCGACACCACCGTTGGCGTGCAGGAATTCGACGGGCTGCCGCAGAAGGCGCAGAGCTATCTCAAGCGGATGGAAGAACTGTGCGAAGTGCCGATCGACGTGGTGTCGACCGGTCCGGACCGGGTGGAGACCATCGTGCGTCGTCACCCCTACGAGGCGTGATGCCCGGGGCGATCACGAAAGCAAAAAGCCGACTCGAGGTCGGCTTTTTGCTTGCAGCGTCTGGTGCCCAGAAGAGGACTCGAACCTCCACAGTGTTGCCACCGCTAGGACCTGAACCTAGTGCGTCTACCAATTCCGCCATCTGGGCAATGAAGGCGCGCATTTTAGAGAGGCGAGACTGACTTGTCAACGAAGAAAGGCCGCGGACGCGGCAGCAAGCACGAAATCCCCGCCATCCGGCTGGCCGACCCCTACTATGCGCGGGAAGTCGAACGCTACGCCTCGCCGCTGCCGAGCCGCGAATACATCCTGCAACTGCTGAACGAAGCCGGCTGTCCGGTAGACATCGAGTCCTTCGCCCAGCACCTGCACATCACCGAAGCCGAATACGAGCTCTTCCAGCGTCGGCTCGGCGCGATGCAGCGCGATGGCCAGTTGATGCTCAACCGCAAGCGCCAGCTCTGCCTGCCGGACAAGCTCGACCTCATCAAGGGCCGGGTCGAGGGGCACCCGGACGGCTTCGGATTCGTCGTGCCGGAAGAGGGCGGCGATGACCTGTACCTTTCACCCAAGGAAATGCACCGCGTGCTGCACGGCGACAAGGTGCTGGTGCGTGTCGCCGGCTTCGACCGGCGCGGCCGCCGCGAGGCCAAGATCGTCGAGGTGCTGGAGCACGTCAACAAGTTCGTCGTCGGCCGCTACTACCTCGAGGGCGGCGTCGGCTTCCTGATTGCCGAGAACCGCCGCATCAACCAGGACATTCTCGTCCCCGCCGAGAATGCGGGCGCCGCGAAATCCGGCCAGGTGGTCACGGTCGAGATTGTCACCCAGCCCGGTGCGCACAACGAGGCGGTCGGTCGCGTCAGCGAGATTCTCGGCAGCTTCACCGGCCCCGGCATGGAAATCGAGATCGCGCTGCGCAAGCACGACCTGCCCTACGTGTTCCCGCCCGACGTCGAGGCGCAGGCGGAGAAGCTGCCGAACAAGGTGCTGAAGAAGGACATGGCCGGGCGCGAGGACATCCGCCATCTGCCGCTCGTCACCATCGACGGCGAAACCGCGCGCGACTTCGACGACGCCGTGTACTGCGAGCCGCTCGGCCGCAGCGGCTACCGCCTGGTGGTGGCGATCGCCGACGTCAGCCATTACGTGCAGCCCAGGGATGCGCTCGACACAGAGGGCTACAACCGCGGCAACTCGGTGTATTTTCCGCGCCGCGTCATCCCGATGCTGCCCGAAGCGCTCTCCAACGGACTTTGTTCGCTCAATCCCGAGGTCGACCGTCTGTCCATGGTGTGCGATATGCGCATCACCACCGCAGGCAGCATCAAGGAATACCGTTTCTACCCCGCGGTCATCTTTTCGCATGCGCGCCTCACCTACAACCAGGTCTGGGACTGGCTCTCGGGCGCGGCCAAGCCGGACAAGAAACAGTCCGCGCTGATGCCGCACCTGGAAGCGCTCGACAAGCTGTTCCGCACCCTGCTGAAGGCGCGCGCCAAGCGCGGCGCGATCGACTTCGGCTCGACCGAGACGCAGATCATTTTCGATGACAACGGCAAGATCAAGGAGATCGTGCCGGTGATCCGCAACGACGCCCATCGCATCATCGAGGAATGCATGCTGGCGGCCAACGTCTGCGCGTCGGATTACCTGCACGAGAACAAGCAGCCCGCGCTGTTCCGCGTGCACGAAGGCCCCACTGCGGAAAAGCTCGCTGCGCTACGTGGCTTCCTCGCGGAATTCGGCCTCGACCTCGGCGGCGGCGACAAGCCGCACGCCAAGGATTACGCCGCGCTGCTCGACAAGATCAAGGACCGTCCCGACCACGGCCTGCTGCAGACCGTGATGCTGCGATCGCTGCGGCAGGCGATCTACAGCCCGGACAACAAGGGCCACTTCGGCCTGGCCTACGAGGCCTACACCCATTTCACCTCGCCGATCCGCCGCTATCCGGACCTGCTGGTGCACCGCGGCATCAAGGCCGTGCTCAGGGGCGAAAAGCTGCCAGCCAAGGGACTGGCCGAAATCGGCACCCACTGTTCGATGACCGAGCGCCGTGCCGACGATGCCACACGTGATGTCGATGCCTGGCTCAAGACCTATTTCATGCAGGACCACATCGGCAACGAATACAACGGCACCGTGAGCGCGGTCACCAGTTTCGGCATGTTCGTCGCGATCGACGACATCTTCATCGAGGGCCTGGTCCATGTCTCCGAACTCGGCCAGGACTACTTCCACTATGACCAGGCCAAGCACATGATGCTCGGCGAGCGGACCGGAAAAAGCTATCGCCTGGGCGACCGGGTGCGCATCAAGGTGATGCGCGCCGATATCGAGACCAGCAAGATCGATTTCAGCCTGGTCGAGCAGGAAAACCCTGCCCTCGACATGCAACGCGCCTTCGCGAAGTCGGCGGCCGAAAGGAAATCCGGCAAGCCGAAATCCGCCAAGTCCAGGGCGGGCAGCAAGAAAGCATGAGCGAGAAGCCGGCCGAGAAGCTGATCTACGGTTTTCACGCCGTGCTGGCGCGGTTGCGCCACGATCCCCAGGGCGTGCTGGATATCTACCTCGACCTGACCCGACGCGACGCGCGCGCACGTGATCTCGTCAACCAGGCCAGGGACAGCGGGGTCAAACTCGCGCAGGTCGAAGCCGACCGGCTGGCGCGGCTGGTCGGCAAGTCGGCCAAGCACCAGGGCGTGGTGGCTCGCGTCAGGCCGGTTGCGCTGACCCATTCGCTCGACGACGTGCTGGAGCATATCGAAGGCCCGCCGTTGCTGGTCATCCTCGACGGCGTCACCGACCCGCACAATCTGGGTGCGATCCTGCGCTCGGCCGATGCCTTCGGCGTGCACGCCGTCATCGCACCCAAGGACAACGCCGTCGGCATCAATGCGACGGTGGAAAAGGTCGCCTCGGGCGCCGCCGAAACCGTGCCCTACATCATGGTCACCAATCTCGCGCGCACGATCGAAGATTTGAAGGAACACAACGTCTGGGTCATCGCCGCCGACATGGATGGCGAACAGCCGCTGTCCGCAATCGACGCGCGACCCGGCATCGCCTGGGTGCTCGGCGCCGAGGGTAGCGGCATCCGGCGTCTGGTCAAGCAGCGCTGCGACCAGGTCGCGCGCATCCCCATCGGCGGCACGGTCGAGAGTCTCAACGTCTCGGTATCGGCTGCGCTGTGCCTGTACGAGACGGTGCGGCAGCGCGGCGCGCAATGAATACCTCGATGCTGTGGTGGAGCCTGCTGTTCAGTTCGGTCGGACTCGGTTTCTTCGTCTACGGCAAGCGGCAGCGGTCTGCCGTCCCGCTGATCTGCGGCCTGGGGCTCATGGTTTACCCGTATTTCGTTTCCAGCACGTTGCTGCTCGTCTTGATCGGCGCGGTGCTGATCGCGTTGCCCTTCGTCCTCAGGATCTGGCTGGCCTGATTGCATGCAACCTGGCGCTGTTGCCAGGTCAGGGGCGCTGGCAGGCGGCATGGACGTGCACCGGAAGCAAGGCCCGACAGCATGGGCGATGCGCCAGGCACGGCGTAAAATGCGCATCATCTGCCCGCAAACCTTGCCGCTCCCCAGCGGCCGCCTCGCCATGCTGATCCGCGTCCCCGCGCTGCTGTTCCTGTCCTGCCTGGTCCTGTCCGGACCGGCCGAATCGGGTGCGCAGACGTTCGGACTGGCCGAAGGGACGGCAGCGCAAGCGTCGCTTAGCCAGGCCGAATGGGTGCAGCAGGCGCAGCTGCTCGAAAGAAGCCGGGACTGGGCCGGCTTGCTGCAATGGGGACAGGCCTGGGCGCAGGCCGACGCAGGCAATCCGCTGGCCTGGTTCGTTCAGGGGCGGGCCCTGCACCAGCTGGGGCGACTGCCCGAGGCAATCGAGGCGTATCAGCAGAACCTGCGCATCGCACCCGACGACGTGCTGGCGCGCAACAATCTGGGCAACGCCTACCGTGACAGCGGACGGCCGCGCGATGCGATGCTGGCGTATCGCGCAGCGGTCGAGACCGACCCCGACTACATTCAGGCCTGGCAGAACCTGGGGCTGACGTTCTACCTGACCAAGGGGGAAGCCGGGGTGATCCAGGCGCTGCAAAAGCTGCAGGCCACCGACCCGGCGCTCGCCGATGTCTGGCGCAAGCTGGCCGTCGACTATTCGATCACGCGCGACAAGCGGGTAGCGCGCGATGCGGTGCGGGTGCTGCGCGGCATGAGCGCGGCGGAACGCGAGCGGATGTTCGGCATCCTGTTCGCAGAAAGCTGAATCGGCGATCCAGGCTGCGACGCGCGGGCCTTCAGCTCGCGGCCGGTTCGAATTCCGCCACCACCTGCCGCAGCCGGCTGGCTTCCAGTTCCGGACGCATCAGACTGCGCCGCAGGCGGGCATGGTGCTGCAGGTTCGCATAGAAGGCGGGGTCGTCCTCGGCCATCGACATCAGCGCAGCCAGCCGCTTTTCGTCGCCGACCGGAAAATAGCCCGGATAGTCTTCGCCGAGCATGCCGACATTGCCGGGCACCGCCGAGGCCAGCACCGGCACATCGGCCGCCAGCGCTTCGCAGATCACGTTGGCGCCGCCTTCCATCTGCGAACTGATGACCATCAGGCGCGCGCGCGACAGCCGCTTCAGCACCGTCCGGTGGGGCACGTCGCCGGCCCAGATCCAGCGCGGCAGTCTGCCTTGCGCCATCTCGGCGGTGCTTGCCATCTCCTCGCTCAGCGCCTTGCCCAGATGCGTCACCTGGATCCTCGAGCGGGCGGGCAGATGGACCGTGGCCAGGGCGGCGCGGAAGGGATCCTTTTCCTCACGCAGGTGGCCGATCACCAGCACCTCAAACAGGTTCGGCTTTTCCTTCGTGCGGGCAATGTCGGGAGCGGACTGGTAGATCACCCGCGTCTTCGAGGCGAGATGCGGCGGCAATTCGTCGATGCCACGATCCTGCAGCACGATGAGCCGATGCGCCCATTCGAGCGCCTGCCGGGCATCGTCGTCCTGTCGGATGTCGCGATAGAGGTCGGTGCCGGTCAGCGCCAGCAACAGGGGGCGGGTCGGATGGCGCTCGGCGAAGGCTCGGACCGAGGCGAAGCTGCGCCGCGCATGCAGCGCCAGCATCAGGTCGGTCGCACGGCCATCCCATTTCAGCTGCACCCGGACCGAGTGCCCCGTCTCGCGCAGAAAGCGTGCCCAGCGGGCAGAGGTATGCCAGTTGCCATTGCGGTGTTTGCGTCCGTAGGGCGTGATGAGCACGATGCGCATGGAGCGAGTGTAGCCCGCATTGATGATTCGGCGATAATCGGCGGATGACCGGAACCGCCTTCACCTCGCGCGACAACGCCCTGTTCAAGCGTCTGAAGAAGCTCGCCGATTCGGCCCGGGCGCGACGCGAGGCGCGCATGACGCTGCTCGATGGCGAACACCTGCTGGCCGCGTATCTGGACGCGGGGGGGCAGCCCCACACGCTGGTGCGGGCGGCTTCATTCGATGCCGGACGATTCGAGCATTGGGCGGCCCGTTGTCCAGGCGTCCGCGGCATCACGCTGCCGGACGCGCTGTTTGCCGAGCTCGCACCTGTCAATACGCCCACCGGCCTGCTGGCCGAGGCGGCCTGGCTCGCGCCGCCAGCGATCGAGAGCGTCCCGCTCGTCATCGTGCTCGAGGAAATTCAGGATCCGGGCAATCTCGGCGCCATGCTGCGGACCGGCGCGGCGGCAGGCGCGACCCTGGCGGTGCTGTCCAGGGGCTGTCACGACCCCTGGTCGCCCAAGGCCTTGCGCGGCGGCCAGGGCGCCCAGTTCGTGTTGCCGATGATCACAGGGGCCGATCCGGCTGCGTGGCTGCAGGCCTTCGACGGTCTCAGCATCGCGCTCACGCTGGCAGACGACAGCGATTTCTATGGCGTCGACCTCAGCGGTCCGCTGGCGCTGGTCGCCGGCAACGAAGGCGCCGGCCTGTCGGATGCAGCGTGCGATGCAGCCACGCTGCGCGCGCAGATTCCGATGGCGGGTCGGGTCGAGTCGCTCAATGCCGCTGCCGCGCTTGCGGTGGCGGTATTCGAGGCGGCGCGGCAGCGCCGCGGCGGGCACAAGAAAAAGGCGCCGTGACGCCCCGCGGTCGCCGGCCAACCGGCCGACGCTGTGGCGAAGTTCTCCACCCGGATGGCCCGGCAATGCGCCGCAGGGTCATTTCATCCGCCGGCAGGCACGTGAAGCGAATGGCGCAGCCGCGCGGCGATTTCCTCCACCGACATGCGCGTCGTGTCGATGACCGGCAGGCCGTGATGCCGGAACAGCCGCTCGGCGGCCGCCAGTTCGGCGCGGCATTGCGCGAGGCTGGCATAGCGGCTATCGGGATAGCGCGCCTGGCGGATGGCGGACAGGCGTTCTGCGGACAGCGTCAGGGCACGCAAGCGGGGCAAATGGGACAGCAGGACGTCGGGCAGGGCAGGGTGGTCGAGGTCGTCCGGGGTCAGCGGATAGTTGGCTGCGCGCAGGCCATACTGCAGGGCGAGGTAGAGCGCGGTCGGCGTCTTGCCCACGCGCGAGACGCCGACCAGGATCAGGTCGGCCTGATCCAGCTGCTGCGGCTGCAGGCCGTCGTCCAGGGCCAGGCTGAAGTTCACCGCATCCATGCGCGATTCGTAGTTGCTGGCCATGCTGTGGATGCGTCCGCTGCCGGGCGTGGCCGCCTGTCCCAGCGCGTCTTCCACGGCGGGCGCCACGAGATCGAAGAGATCGAAGCATGGCGCGCCGGATTCGTGTAGCACGGCACGCAGCGCAGGATCGGTCAGCGTCGAAAACACCAGCGCACCGGCCGAGCCGGCGATCCGTGCCGCAGCAGCCTGCGCCTTCTCCCTGCTGTCGACGAAAGGCAGTGCAATCAGGCTAAACTCGGAAGCAGGAAACTGCGACAGCACGCTCGTGGCCACTGCCTCGACAGTGACGCCGGTGTGATCGGATACGCAGAATACGATGCGTGGATTCATGGAGAGCAGGATGACGGACCCGACTGACTATATCGTTTCCCTGGACGAACTGTCGATGGCCGACGTGCCGCGCGTGGGCGGCAAGAACGCCTCGCTCGGGGAGATGATCGGCAAGCTGTCCGGTGCTGGGGTCAAGGTACCGGGCGGGTTTGCCACCACCGCCCAGGCGTTCTGGGATTTTCTCGATCACAACGATCTGCGGGCGCGCATCAACACCCGGCTGGCGGCGCTCGATGTGTCGGACGTGACGGCGCTGGCGCAGGCAGGCGCCGAGATTCGGGCCTGGGTCGAGGCGGCCGACTTGCCGGCAGCGCTGACGTCGGGCTTGTGCGCCGCGTATCGCGCCCTCGGCGACAGGGTATCGGTCGCGGTCCGTTCCTCGGCGACCGCCGAAGACCTGCCCGACGCCTCGTTTGCCGGACAGCAGGAAACCTATCTGCACGTGCGGGGCGAAGACGATGTGCTGCGGTACGTGAAGAAGGTCTTCGCCTCGCTCTACAACGACCGCGCCATCGCCTACCGCGTGCACCATGGCTTTGTCCACGCGGCGGTGGCGCTGTCTGCCGGGGTGCAGCGCATGGTGCGTTCGGACCTCGCCAGCGCCGGGGTGATGTTCACGCTCGATACCGAGTCGGGGTTTCGCGACGCGGTGTTCATCACGTCGGCCTACGGGCTCGGCGAGACCGTGGTGCAGGGATCGGTGAACCCGGACGAGTTCTACGTGCACAAGCCGATGCTGGCGTTGAATCATCCTGCCGTGGTGCGGCGCGAGATCGGCAGCAAGCTGACCCGCATGGTGTGGCGCGACGGCGCGACCGTGATCGAGGACACCCCGCCGGACCTGCGCCGGCGCTTTTCACTGTCCGGTGACGAGGTGCTGGAACTGGCGCGCCAGGCGGTCACGATCGAACAGCACTATGGCCGCCCGATGGACATCGAGTGGGCCAAGGATGGCGAGACCGGCGAACTGTTCATCGTGCAGGCACGTCCGGAAACGGTGAAGGCGCGGGGGGGGGGTCTCGGCGAGCGCTTCGTGCTGGAAGCGACCGGCCAGGTGCGCATCAGCGGCCGGGCCATCGGCCAGAAAATCGGCGCCGGCGAAGTGCGGGTGATCGCCAGCCCGGCCGAAATGAACCGGGTGCAGCCCGGCGACGTGCTGGTGACCGACATGACCGATCCGGACTGGGAGCCGGTCATGAAACGTGCCGCGGCGATCGTCACCAACCGCGGCGGGCGCACCTGCCATGCGGCGATCGTGGCGCGCGAACTGGGGATTCCTGCAGTGGTCGGCACGGGCGACGCCACCTCGGTGCTGCAGGAAGGCGAGGCGGTCACGGTGTCGTGCGCCGAGGGCGATACCGGCAATGTCTACGCAGGCAGGCTGGCGTTCACGGTGGAAGCGCTAACGCAGACGGCCCTGGCTGCGCCGCCGGTCAAGCTCATGATGAACGTCGGCAATCCCGAGCGGGCGTTCGAGTTCGCGCAGATTCCGAATCACGGCGTCGGCCTCGCGCGGCTCGAGTTCATCA
>JAYRNU010000012.1:0-3932 GCA_041912015.1 Thiobacillus sp.
CTTCCATCAGAGTTACTACCATGCTTGCCGGTTGGATTCAGCCGCGCGTTCGGACGTTATGAAAACGTATGATTGCACAAAGAAAACGCCGTCACGAGGACGGCGTCAGATACGATTGGGGTGTCGGTGGTGGAGCCGGCGGGAATCGAACCCGCGTCCGCAAGCCCTCTACAGGCAGTTCTACATACTTAGTCCGGTGTTTTTATGCTTTAAGCTTGATCACGCCCGCCGAACAGGCTGGATTTCGCCGAGTCGCCTTGGATTTGGCACCCACCCAAGCGACCCGGATGAGCACGATTTCATGTGAATTAACTCACTGCCGGTTTGACCCGGCCTAGCCCATGAACAGGCTAGTGTGAGTCCTGGACCTTAAGCGGCCAGGGCGTAGTTTTCGTCGTTTGCGACTAAAGTTTTTCAGTTGGATTTACGAGGTGCTCTGACCCTCGGTATGCCCTACGCTGCTTTGCGACCCACGTCGAAGCCAAGTCGGCCCCCATGTGTTGCAGCAACAAGTGTACCGCATAGAGAGGCGTCGGGAAGGAAAGTTCCAAAAGGTTGAAAGTTTCTTCGCTGCGGCTCATTGCAAGAATGGGACAGGATCGTGCGCCACGGCGACCGAAACGATGTAGCCGAAAACCAGCAGGGCGGCGAGCCAGGCGGCGATGCGCAGGGATCGAGTTCTGCCGCGCTTGAGCGCTATCGTGCCGAGCGCGATATAGGCGAGCAAGGCCACTATCTTGGCGGCGAGCCAGCCATGTTCGAGGGGAGACAGGTCGAGGGTGTAGGCGAGCGCGATGCCGCTTACAAGCAGAACGGTGTCGTTGACATGCGGGACTACGCGTGCCCAGGGCGCGCGCAGCCGGGGGGAGTCGGCGATCATCCAGATGCCGCGCAGGGCGAACAGCGCCAGCGAGATGGCGACGGTGGTGAGGTGCAGCGATTTGAGCGTGGTGTAATCCATCGGACGGTCCTTGTGGTGGGTAAAGAAAGGCGTCGCGGCGCCCGGCCGAACCGAGGTCGGGGCGGGCTCGGTGGTAGTGGCAATCCAGCGGCCCTTCGATTCGAGCGTGCCCAGAGTCTGCCAGCCTGGGAGGGCGCGCGTTGCCACGGTACCGCACATGCAATCCCTACAGGTAGTCGAGGGTTTCGGCAGGTTGGCGGATCAATGCATGCGCGCCCCAGGCGAGGGGCTCGTCGCTGGCATCGAGGTAGCCCCAGCAGGCGACCAGCGCAGGCATGGCGGCGGCGCGAGCAGCCTGGATGTCGCGTTCGGCGTCCCCCAGGTACAGGCAACGCCCGGGCGCGGCGCCGCACAGTTCGGCGGCGGCGAACATCGGGGCCGGGTGCGGCTTGGGCTGTGGGCAGGTGTCTCCGGAGACGATGCAGGTGGCGCGTTCGGCAAGGTCGAGGATGGACATCAGCGGCTCGGTGAAGCACGCCGGCTTGTTGGTGACGACGCCCCATTTGATCTCGCGTGCCTCGAGCGCGTCCAGAAGCTCCAGGATGCCGGGGAAGGGGCGCGAGCGGTGGCAGATGTTGTCGGCGTACAGTTGCAGGAATTCCTCGCGCATGCGGGCGAAACCGGGCGCCTCGGGTTGCAGGCCGAAACCGACTTCGAGCAGGCCGCGCGCGCCGTGCGAGGCCTGCGGACGGATGATGTCGTCGGCCAGGGGCGGCAGGCCATGGCGTTCGCGCTGCAGGTTGAGCGCGTGACCCAGATCTGGCGCGGTGTCGATCAGCGTGCCGTCGAGATCGAACAGCACGGCCTGGATGCCGTCGCGTCGCGTGGGTTCAGTCGCCACGGCGGGTCGACATCAGGTAGTTGACGTCGGTGTCGGCTTCCAGCCTGTAGATCTTGGTCAGCGGGTTGTAGGTCAGGCCGGTCAGTTCCTGCGTGTCCAGCCCGGCCTCGCGCGCCATGCGGGCGAGTTCGGCGGGCCGGATGAACTTGGCGTAATCGTGGGTGCCGCGCGGCAGCAGCTTGAGTACGTATTCGGCACCGATGACGGCGAACAGATAGCTCTTGGGGTTGCGGTTGAGCGACGAGAAGAAGACCCAGCCGCCCGGCTTGACCAGACGCGCACACGCTGCGACGACCGAGGCCGGGTCGGGCACGTGCTCGAGCATTTCCATGCAGGTGACCACGTCGAACTCGCCCTCATGCTGCGCGGCATACGCCTCGGCGGACACCAGCTCGTAGTCGACGCTCCGGCCGGATTCATACAGGTGCATTCTGGCGACCTTGAGCGCCTTGTCGGACAGATCGATGCCGCTGACCGTCGCCCCGGCCCCAGCCATGGCTTCCGCCAGGATGCCGCCGCCGCAGCCGACGTCGATGACTTTCTTGCCGCTGAGCGCCACTTGCCTGTCGATCCACTTCAGGCGCAGCGGATTGATCTCGTGCAGCGGCTTGAACTCCGAATTGGGATCCCACCAGCGGTGGGCAAGCTCGGAAAACTTGGCGATTTCGGCAGCGTCGACGTTGCTCATGATTGTCCTTTTGCGTTGAGTTTGCTGCGCCAGTAGGCGGCGCGGGCGGCCAGGTCGTCGGTATCGAGTCCGACCAGGCGGCGGGCTTCAAGTTTCAATCTGCCGTCGACCCAGACATGCGTGACGTTCTCGCGTCCTGCAACGTAAACCAGGTGTGAGACGGGGTCAAACAGCGGCTGGCAGGACAGCGCCTGCAAGTCGACTGCAACCAGGTCGGCACGCTTGCCGGCGACGATGCTGCCGATCCGGCTGTCGAGGTTGAGCGCGCGGGCGGCATCCAGCGTGGCCGCCCTGAGCGCTGCCGCCGCGGGCAGGGTCGCCGCATCGCCGCTGGCACCCTTGGCCAGCAGCGCGGCCAGACGCATCTCGGCGAACAGGTCGAGGCGGTTGTTGCTGGCGGCACTGTCGGTACCGAAGCCGATATTGACGCCGGCCTTGATCAGCTGGCTGATCGGCGCGATGCCGGAAGCGAGCTTCAGGTTGGATCCCGGGCAGTGCGCGACGTGGCAGCCATGTTCGGCCAGCGTTTCGATTTCCGACTCGTTCACGTGTACTGCGTGGACACCGATGAAATTCGGCCCGAGCAATCCCAGTCTGGCCAGCCGCTCCAGCGGCCGGACGCCGAATTGCTTGAGGCTGTCGCGGGTTTCGTCGAGGGTTTCGTGAATGTGGGTGTGAATCGGCAGGCCGAGCTGATCGGCCAGCGTGCCGATGCGTCCGAAGGTGGCGTCCGAAATCGTGTACGGTGCGTGCGGCGCGAAGGCGAAACTGAGCAGGGATTCTTCCTTGAGCTCATCGCGCGTGGCGAGCCCCTTGGCTAGATAGTCGTCGGCATCCATCGCGTAGGCACTGGGAAATTCCAGCACGATCATGCCCAGGGTCGCGCGCATGCCGGCCTGCAGGAAGGCCTCGCCTGCGGCTTGCGGAAAGAAGTACATGTCGTTGCAGCAGGTGACGCCGCCCATAAGCATTTCGGCCGCAGCAAGCAGCGTGCCGTCGCGGATGAAGGCGTCGGACACGTGCTTCTTCTCGGCCGGCCAGATGTGCTCGTTGAGCCAGGTCATCAGTGGCAGATCGTCGGCAAATCCCCGGAAAAGCGACATGGCGGCGTGGCCGTGCAGGTTGACCAGGCCCGGGATCAGGGCATGTCCGGGCAGGGCAAGCTGCCGGGCAGCGTCATGCCGGGCCAGTGCCATGTCGGCAGGCAGCACGTCCAGAATCAGGCCGTCGCGGACGACCACGGCGTGCTCGGCCAGGACCCCACAAGGGTGCTCCGATCCGCTACGAGCAATCGACCCGGTTCGTGCGGAGTCGTGGGCGCCCGCTGTCTCGACAGGGATTACCCATTGCGGCAGCAGAATGAGGTCGGCAGGGACTTTCATGGAGGCCTGCATTCTCACTGTTTGGCCGGGGTTTGGCAAAGGCTGGCGAGCTTGCCTGCC
>JAYRNU010000013.1:0-25967 GCA_041912015.1 Thiobacillus sp.
GAAGCCAAGATCCTGCGCTACGA
The DNA here is from genome assembly GCA_041912015.1 of Thiobacillus sp. GTDB lineage: Bacteria > Pseudomonadota > Gammaproteobacteria > Burkholderiales > Thiobacillaceae > Thiobacillus. The sequence goes on from JAYRNU010000013.1 coordinate 24, forward strand.
CACCGAGAAGAACCGCGTCTCGCTCGGCATCAAGCAGTTGGGCGACGATCCGTGGGTCGGCATCGCACGCCGCTATCCGCAGGGCACGCGCATGTTCGGCAAGGTCGCCAACCTGACCGACTACGGCGCGTTCGTCGAGATCGAGGAAGGCATCGAAGGTCTGGTGCACGTTTCCGAAATGGACTGGACCAACAAGAACGTCAGCCCCTCCAAGATCGTTCAGCTGGGCGACGAAGTCGAAGTCATGGTGCTCGACATCGACGAGGACAAGCGCCGCATCTCGCTCGGCATGAAGCAGTGCAAGTCCAACCCGTGGGAAGACTTCTCGATGAACCACAAGAAGGGCGACAAGGTCAGCGGCGCGATCAAGTCGATCACCGACTTCGGCGTGTTCATCGGCCTGCCTGGCGGCATCGACGGTCTGGTCCACCTGTCCGACCTGTCCTGGAGCGTGCCGGGTGAAGAAGCCGTGCGCAATTTCCGCAAGGGCCAGGAAGTCGAGGCCGTGGTGCTGGGCATCGATCTCGAGCGCGAGCGCATCTCGCTCGGCATCAAGCAGCTCGAGGGCGACCCGCTGACGAGCTATGCGTCGGGCCACGAGAAGGGGAGCGTCGTCAAGGGCACCATCAAGTCGGTGGAAGCCAAGGGTGCGACCGTTCAGCTGGACAGCGACATGGAAGGTTACCTGCGCGCTTCCGAGGTGTCTCGCGACCGTGTCGAAGACATGCGCAGCCACTTCAAGGAGGGTGACGAGGTCGAGGCCATGATCATCAACGTCGATCGCAAGAACCGTGTGATCAACCTGTCGATCAAGGCCAAGGACATGACCGAGCAGGATTCCGCAATGAAGAAATTCGCCGCCGAATCCGCGGCGGCAGCCAGCGGGTCGACCAACCTCGGCGCTTTGCTGAAGGCCAAGCTCGACAACAAGAACGCCGAGTAATCGATGACCAAGTCCGAGTTGATTGCTCAACTGGCGGCACGGCATTCGCAATTTTCGGTTGCGGATATCGAAATGGCGGTGAAGACGATCCTCGACGCGCTGGCAAAGAATCTGTCGCGCGGCGAGCGCATCGAAATCCGTGGCTTTGGCAGCTTCAGCCTGAGCTTCCGCCCGGCCCGCCTCGGGCGCAATCCAAAATCGGGCGAACGCGTGCAGGTGCCGGCCAAATATGTTCCGCACTTCAAGGCTGGCAAGGAATTGCGCGACCGGGTCGATTTCCCGCTTTGATTCTTGCGGGCAACCTGCCTCGCGCAGGCGCGATGTTGAAAACGGCGCTCAATGCGCCGTTTTCTTTTTCAATTGCCCCTGCAAAGGTAGAATGAGCGCCAAATCACGCGACTCGCCATGAAAAATTTCACACGTTATCTCGGGCTGGCGGCGAAGCTGCTCGTCTTCCTGCTGGTACTGGGCTTCGCCCTGAAAAACAGCCATAGCGTCGTTTTCCATTCCTATCTGGGCTATGTATGGCAGGCGCCGCTGATCGTCATGCTCGGACTGGCTTTCGTGCTGGGCGCCTTGGCCGGCGTGCTGGCGTTGTTGCCGACCCTGATCCGGTTGCGGCGCGACGCCACCCGGGCAAACAGGACTGTCGAAGTCGACACGGCACCACAAACCGACATTCCGGCCGTCTGAGCCAGCATGGAATTCGAGCTTTGGTGGTTGCTGGTCCCGCTGTTCTTTGCCCTGGGCTGGCTCGCCGCTCGGGTCGACATCCGCCAGGTGGTGACCGAGTCGCGCGCCCTGCCCAATTCGTATTTCCGCGGCCTGAATTTCCTACTCAACGAGCAGCCGGACAAGGCCATCGAGGCCTTCCTCGAGGTCGTCAAGCTCGAGCCCGAAACCATCGATCTGCACTTTGCGCTGGGGGGGCTGTTCCGACGCCGTGGCGAACTCGACCGCGCCATCCGCATGCACGAGAATCTGCTCGAGCGCGAGGGCATGGCCGAAGACCAGCGCCTGCGTGCGATGAGCGAGCTGGGGCAGGACTATCTCAAGGCAGGCCTGCTCGACCGGGCCGAGCAGGTGTTCGCCAAACTGCTCGAAACCCCGCAGCATGGGCAGGCTCGCACCTACCTGCTGGAAATCTATGTGCAGGAAAAGGATTGGCAGAAGGCCATCGATGCGGCGCGTGCGCTTGAAAAGGACACCAGCAAGCCGCTCAATGCGGATATCGCCCATTTCTATTGCGAACTGGCTTTGCTCGATGCGGCCAAGGGCAATCCCGACGCCGCCACGGCCCGCCTGCAGGAGGCGCTCGCCACCAACCGCCTGTCGGTGCGGGCCAATATGATGGCTGGCGACCTCGACGCAGCGGCCGGCCGCCATGACGCCGCCATCGCCGACTGGCGCATGGTCGAAACCCAGAGCGTGGCGCATATGGCGCTGGTCGTCGATCGGGTGCTGGGAAGCTATCGACAGCTGGGCCGCCTCGACGAAGGGGTGCAATGGCTGCGCGCGCTCTACACGCGGCAACCTTCGCAGGACGTGTTCAGCGCCCTGTACCTGGTGGTGGCCGAGCGCGAGGGGGCGGCGGCGGTGCGCCAGCTCGCGTGCGAGGAACTGCGCCGTAACCCCAGCCTGCGCACCCTCGACCGCCTGCTCGAGGCCGAACTGGTGAACGCAGAACCGGAAATGCGCGAACTGCTGCAGGTCGAGAAGAGCCTGGTGGCATCGCACAGCCAGCGCATGATGCGCTACCAGTGCAGCAGTTGCGGCTTCAAGGCCAAGCAGTTCTTCTGGCGCTGCCCGGCATGCGGGCGTTGGGACAGTTTCGATCCGGAGCGGCGCGAGGGGGAAGCGTGAGGCCAGCCTTGTGCAGAAGAAAAGTCGCATGAGCCCGGCCAGGATCATCGTCGCGCTCGATTTCCCGGATGCGGCCTCGGCGCTGGGACTCGTAGAGCGGCTCGACCCGGACCTGTGCCGCCTGAAGGTGGGCAAGGAGCTGTTCACCGTGGCCGGGCCGGATCTGGTGCGAATGCTGGTGGCACGTGGTTTCGAAGTGTTTCTCGACCTGAAATTCCACGACATTCCCAATACCGTGGCGGCGGCCTGTCGTGCGGCGGCGGGACTCGGGGTGTGGATGCTGAACGTGCATGCGGCGGGCGGCCGCCGCATGATGACGGCGGCGCGCGAGGCACTGGCCGACCTGGCGCAGCGCCCCTATCTGATCGCCGTGACCGTGCTGACCAGCATGAGCGCCGAAGACCTGGCCGAGGTCGGCGTGGCCGATTCGCCCGCCGACCAGGTGCGGCGGCTGGCCCGCCTGAGCCAGTCCTGCGGGCTCGACGGCGTCGTCTGCTCGGCACAGGAGGCAACCATGCTGCGTGCCGACCTCGGCGCGGATTTTCGGCTGGTCACGCCGGGCATCCGGCCGGCAGGCGCGGAAGCGGGTGACCAGCGCCGGGTCATGACGCCGCGCGAGGCCCTGCGTGCAGGCGCGACCGACCTGGTGATCGGGCGGCCGATCACCGCCGCGGCCGACCCGCTCGCAGCCCTGAAACAGATCAATTCCGAACTTCGAACCCTCTAGGAGACTGCAGTGAAAATCACCGTGATCGGAACGGGCTATGTTGGACTGGTGACCGGAACCTGCCTGGCGGAGGTCGGCAACGAGGTGCTGTGCCTCGACGTCGACCCGAAAAAAATCGATACGCTCAGGGCCGGTGGCATCCCCATATTCGAACCGGGCCTCGAAGACATGGTGAAGCGCAACGTCGAGGCCGGTCGGCTGTCCTTCACTACCGATATCGAGGCTTCGGTGGCCTATGGCCAGATCCAGTTCATTGCCGTCGGCACGCCGCCGGACGAGGATGGATCAGCCGATCTGCAATACGTGGTCGCGGCGGCGCGCAATATCGGTCGCCACATGCAGGACTACAAGCTGGTGGTCGACAAGTCGACCGTGCCGGTGGGCACCGCCGACAAGGTGCGTGCCGCGCTCGCCGAAGAACTGAAGAAACGCGGGGCGGCGATCGATTTCAACGTCGCGTCCAATCCCGAGTTCCTCAAGGAGGGGGCAGCAGTCGACGATTTCATGAAGCCCGACCGCATCGTGATCGGCACCGACAGCGAACGTGCCACGGCACTGCTGCGCCAGTTGTACGCCCCTTTCCAGCGCAACCATGACCGGCTGATGGTCATGGATGTGCGCAGTGCCGAGCTCACCAAATACGCTGCCAACGCCATGCTGGCGACGCGCATCTCGTTCATGAACGAACTGGCCGTGCTGGCCGAGAAGCTCGGTGCCGACATCGAACAGGTGCGCTCCGGCATCGGATCCGACCCCCGAATCGGCTACCACTTCCTGTACGCAGGCTGCGGTTACGGTGGCTCGTGTTTCCCCAAGGACGTGCAGGCGCTGCGTCGCACCGCCCAGGAGAACGGCATTCCATTGCGCGTGCTCGACGCGGTCGAAGCGGCCAACGAGGTGCAGAAGCATATCCTGGTCAACAAGCTGGCCACGCGCCTGGGCACGGACCTCAAGGGCAAGCGTCTCGCCATGTGGGGCCTGGCGTTCAAGCCGAATACCGATGACATGCGCGAGGCGCCCAGCCGCAGCATGCTCGAAGCCCTGTGGACGATGGGGGCGAGCGTGTCGGCCTACGATCCGGCGGCGATGGAGGAAACCCGCCGCATCTATGGCGAACGCGCCGACCTGCAATTGGTCGATGGCCCGATGGATGCACTCAAGGGCGCCGACGCGCTGCTGATCGTGACCGAATGGAAGGTGTTCCGCAGCCCCAATTTCGACACCATGAAGGCCCTGCTCAGGTCGCCGCTGATTTTCGATGGCCGCAATCTCTACGATCCCCGAACGATGCGCGAGATGGGCTTCGACTACCTGCCGATCGGCCGGCCATGAGGGAAATGCGCGATGTCCCTGCGTGACGCCATCCGCCGCGCACGCGTCCTGGTGGTGGGCGACGTGATGCTCGACCGCTACTGGTTCGGCGACGTCTCGCGCATCTCGCCCGAGGCACCGGTTCCGGTGGTGCACGTCACCCGCAACGAGGACCGCATCGGCGGCGCTGGCAACGTGGCGCGCAATGCCGCAGCGCTCGGTGCGCAGGTCACGCTGCTTTCGGTCACGGGCCGCGACGAAGCCGGACAGGCGTTGCGCCGACTGCTCGAAGCGGAATCGTTCAAGGTGCACCTGCACGAGGATCCGGCGTTCTCCACGATCACCAAGCTGCGCGTCATCGGTCGCCAGCAGCAGCTGCTGCGTGTCGATTTCGAGACCCAGCCGGGGCACGAGGTGCTGGCCGCCAAACTGGAGGCCTATCGTCAGCTGCTGGCGGATTGCGACGTGGTGATCCTGTCGGACTACGGCAAGGGCGGGCTGACCCATGTCGCGCGCATGATCGAACTGGCACGCGCATCCAACAAGCTTATCCTGATCGATCCCAAGGGCGACGACTGGTCGCGCTATGCCGGCGCCAGCGTGATCACCCCCAACCGCAGCGAGTTTCGCGATGTGGCCGGAAGCTGGAAAAGCGAAGCGGAACTTGCCGACAAGGCTGCGGCCGTGCGCGCGAGCTTCCAGCTGGATGCCCTGCTGGTGACCCGCAGCGAAGAGGGCATGACGCTGTTCGACGCCACGGGCGCCCATCACGAGGCCACCCGCGCACGGGAAGTCTACGACGTGTCCGGTGCCGGCGACACGGTGATCGCAGCGTTTGCCGTCGCGCTGGCAGCCGGGTCGGGCGGTGTCGAGGCGGTGCGGCTGGCCAACCGGGCAGCGGGCATTGTCGTCGGCAAGTTCGGTACCGCCGTCGCCACCGCAGACGAGGTTTTTGGAGGAACAGAATGAGTCAGTACACCGTCGTCACCGGCGCTGCCGGATTCATCGGCGCGAACATTGTCAAGGCGCTCAACGAGCGCGGCGAGACCAACATCATCGCGGTCGACAACCTGAGCCAGGCCGACAAGTTTCTGAATCTGACCGACTGCGAGATTGCCGACTATTTCGACAAGGCCGAGTTTCTCGACCTGGTCGAACAGGGCGTGCTCGACGGCAGTGTGGCGGCAATTTTCCATGAGGGCGCTTGCTCGGACACCATGGAAACCGACGGCCGCTACATGATGGAGAACAACTACCGGTACTCGAGCGCCTTGCTGAAATTTTGCCAGGACGAAGGCGCCCAGTATCTGTATGCCTCCTCGGCCAGCGTCTATGGTGCCGGACGCGTGTTTGCCGAATCACGCGAGTTCGAGTCGCCGCTCAACGTCTACGGCTATTCGAAATTCCTGTTCGACCAGAGCGTGCGTCGCATGTGGCGTGAGCGCACCGCGCAGATCGTCGGCTTCCGCTATTTCAATGTCTACGGACCGCGCGAGCAGCACAAGGGGCGCATGGCCTCGGTGGCATTCCATTTCTTCAACCAGTATCGCAACGACGGCCGGGTGAAGCTGTTCGAAGGCAGCGATGGCTTCGCCGATGGCGAGCAGCGGCGCGATTTCGTCTCGGTTGAGGACGTCGTAAGGGTCAACATGTGGTTTCTCGATCACCCCGACGTGTCGGGCATCTTCAATGTCGGCACTGGCCGCTGCCAGAGCTTCAACGATGTCGCGGTGGCGGTGATCAATGCCTGCCGGACCGCTGAAGGCCAGGCGGTGCTTACGCTGGCCGAGATGCAGGCGCAGGGCATCGTCAGTTACATCGCCTTCCCCGAAGCGCTCAAGGGCAAGTACCAGAGCTACACCGAGGCCGATATTTCGGCGCTGCGCCGCGCGGGGTATGATGCGCCGTTCTACGGCGTGGAGGCGGGCACCTCGCGCTACATCGGGCATCTGCTTAAATGAATCACTACAAAACGATCGAAGATTGCGTCGGGAATACTCCCTTGGTGAGACTCAAACGCATGCCGGGCGACACCAGCAACACGATTCTGGTCAAGCTCGAGGGCAACAATCCGGCGGGTTCGGTCAAGGACCGTCCTGCCCTGGCGATGATCGACGCCGCCCAGGCGCGCGGCGACATCAAGCCGGGCGACACGCTGATCGAGGCCACCAGCGGCAACACCGGCATCGCGCTGGCGATGGCCGCGGCGATGCGAGGCTACAAGCTGATCCTGATCATGCCCGAGCATCTGTCGATCGAGCGGCGGCAGACCATGCGCGCCTTCGGCGCCGAACTGCAGCTGGTCAGCAAGGAAGCCGGCATGGAAGGCGCGCGCGACCTGGCGATCTCGATGGAAAAGCAGGGCGTCGGCAAGATCCTCGACCAGTTCTCCAATCCCGACAACCCGGATGCGCACTACCGCACGACCGGCCCCGAGATCTGGCGCGATACGGACGGCAGGATTACCCACTTCGTTTCCAGCATGGGCACCACCGGCACGATCATGGGCTGCTCGCGCTACCTCAAGGAGCGGAATCCGGCGATCCAGATCATCGGCGTGCAGCCGACCGAGGGATCGCAGATCCCGGGCATCCGCAAGTGGCCGGACGAATATGTGCCGGCCATCTGCGACTACGATCGCGTCGATCGCATGATCTACGTCAGCCAGCAGGATGCCGAGGAAACGACGCGGCGGCTGGCGCGCGAGGAAGGCATCTTCGCCGGCATCTCGTCCGGGGGTGCGCTGTGGGCGGCGCTGCAGGTGTCAAGGGAGGTCGAGAACGCGGTCATCGTCTCCATCGTCTGCGACCGTGGTGACCGCTACCTGTCCACCGGCGTGTTCCCGGCCTGACTTTCCAGGCTCGACGTAGTGGCCAAAACCAGGACGATCTATACCTGTACCGAATGCGGCGGGCAGTCGCCCAAGTGGCAAGGCCAATGTCCTGCCTGCCAAGCCTGGAACACGCTGGTCGAAACCCTGGCAGAGACGGCGAAGCCGCGTTTCGCGGCACTGGCGGCGACAAGCCAGGTTCAGTTGCTGCACGATGTCGAGGCCAGCGAGGAGAGCCGCATCGCCACCGGCATCGGCGAACTCGACCGCGTGCTCGGCGGCGGGCTGGTTGCCGGCGGGGTGGTGCTGATCGGCGGCGACCCCGGCATCGGCAAGTCGACGCTGCTGCTGCAGGCGCTGGCCGGCCTGTCCGGCGAGCTCAAGACGCTCTACGTCAGCGGCGAGGAATCGGCGCGCCAGGTGGCGCTGCGTGCACGTCGCCTGGCCCTGCCCCAGACCAGCCTGCCGGTGCTGCCGGAGATCCGGCTCGAGGCGATCCTGGCGCAGCTTGCCGATCTCGAGCCCGATGTCGCGGTGATCGACTCGATCCAGACCGTGTATTCCGAGACCCTGACCTCGGCACCCGGATCGGTGGCCCAGGTACGCGAATGCGCGGCGCAGCTCACGCGCCACGCCAAGCAGCGCGGCACCGCGATCATCCTGGTCGGCCACGTCACCAAGGAAGGCGCCATTGCCGGCCCGCGCGTGCTCGAGCACATTGTCGACACCGTGCTGTATTTCGAAGGCGACACGGGCTCGAGTTTCCGCCTGGTGCGCGCGTTCAAGAACCGCTTTGGCGCGGTCAACGAGATCGGCGTGTTCGCGATGACAGAAAAGGGGCTCAAGGGCGTTTCCAACCCTTCCGCGATTTTTCTGTCGCGCCACGGTGAACCCGTTCCCGGGTCCTGCGTGCTGGTCACGCAGGAAGGCACCCGCCCGTTGCTGGTGGAAATCCAGGCGCTGGTCGACGCCAGCCATGCGCCCAGCCCGCGCCGTCTGTCCGTGGGACTCGAACAGAACCGGCTGGCGATGCTGCTGGCGGTGCTGCACCGTCATGCCGGCATCGCCTGCTTCGATCAGGACGTGTTCGTCAATGCCGTCGGCGGGGTGAAGATCAGCGAGCCCGCTGCCGACCTTGCGGTCCTGGCCGCCACCGTGTCGTCGCTCAGAAGCCAGCCGCTTCCCGACAAGCTCGTGATGTTCGGAGAAGTCGGTCTGGCCGGCGAAATCCGTCCGGTGCAGCGCGGGCAGGAGCGGCTCAAGGAAGCCGCCAAACTCGGCTTTACCCAGGCCATCGTGCCGGCCGCCAACCAGCCCAAGCAGAAAATTTCCGGAATGGAGATCCATGCCGTGCATCGGCTGGATGAAGCGATCGAGCGCTTCCGCCGGTAGCCCCGGCTGCGGGGCGCCGAGAGGTGCTCGCGCGGCCGGAGTTCATGGGGAGATGCGCGATCGCAGGCGGTGCGCGCCGGGGCCGGCTTGAGCCGTCCGGTAAAATGGCCGGCGTGACGAATGGCTGGCCTGGCGTTTTGGAAAGGTGCGACAATTCCCCTCTTTGCTATGGATACGGCCGGTTGTGGAAACGGAATTGACGGCTGCAGTGGCGTCTTCAAGGTGAACGGACTCGCTGTCGCGCTTGCGTTCGGGGTTTGCTGGCTGGTTCTGGCGGGGCTGCTTGGAAGCGGCCGTCGCCTGCCCGTGGACCACCCGAACGCACGTTCGCTGCATGCCATTCCGACGCCGCGAATCGGCGGGCTGGGTGTCATGGCAGGGGTGTTCGCGGCCTCAGTGTACCTGGCTGCCCTCGGCGGACTGGAACCCACGATGCCGGCGTTGCTGGGAGCCGGTTCGCTGGCCTTGATCTCCGCCGTGGATGATGTTCGCGGCCTGCCCGTAGCGTGGCGCCTGCTGGCGCATTGTGTCGTGGCGGCCGCATGTCTTCTGGCGCTCGGACTGACTGGCTGGGGCTTGATGCTCGGCATGCTGGCTGTGGTATGGATGACCAATCTCTTCAATTTCATGGATGGCGCGGACGGACTCGCAGGTGGCATGGCCGCACTGGGCTTCGGCGCGCTGGCGCTGGCAGCGTGGCTCGGTGGCGCGACCGGATTGGCCGTGCTGTGTGCGGTCATTGCCGCTGCAGCGCTCGGATTCCTGTCCTTCAACTTTCCGCCGGCGCGGGTGTTCATGGGCGATGTCGGGTCGATTCCTCTGGGCTTCTTGGCGGCTTCGCTCGGGATCCTGGGCGCGATGTGGGGCGTGTGGCCATGGCTGTTCCCCGTGCTGGTGTTCTCGCCCTTCATCGCCGACGCCAGCGTGACGCTGCTGCGGCGCGGCTTGCGCGGCGAAAAGATATGGCAAGCGCACCGTTCGCATTATTATCAGCGCGTGGTGCTGATGGGCGCGTCGCACCGCCAGCTCGCGCTGGCTGCCTATGGACTGATGCTTGTCGAGGCCGCGCTGGCTTTCCTGCTGTTGCTCGCGCCACAGCTGACCCCGTGGCTGCTCGCTGCATGGGCAGCCCTGCACTTGACGATTTTCGTCGCCATCGATCGTCGCTGGCAACTTACCCGCAATGAACATTAATTCCCGCATCGTTACCGTCATCCTGCACGACATTCTGGCGGCGGCTCTGGCCTGGATCGGGGCCTACTGGCTTCGTTTCAATCTCACGATTCCGGCGGAGTATCTGGCGGCTTCCCTGTCGACGATGACCTGGGTAGTCCCGCTGCAAGCCATCGTGTTCTGGCGCTTCGGCCTGTATCGCGGAATATGGCGTTTTGCCAGCCTGCCTGACCTCAAGCGCATCATGCTGGCTGTCGGCATCGCGGCACTGCTGACCCCGCTGGTACTGATCCTGTTCCAGGTCACTGCCGTGGTGCCGCGTTCGGTGCTGATTCTTGATCCCTTGCTGCTGCTGATCATCATGGGCGGCAGCCGCCTGGCCTATCGGGCCTGGAAGGAGCATCGGCTGGTCAGCGTGCTGCACCCGGACAGCAAGCCGGTGCTGGTTGCCGGGGCGGGATCGGCAGCCGATTTCCTGTTGCGCGAACTAGCCCGCAATCCCGCCGGATTCCATGTCGTGGGCCTGCTCGACGACAATCGGGAGAAGCATGGCCGGCTGGTGCAGGGTATTCCGGTATTGGGTGCGCTCAAGGACGTGGCCGAATATGCGCGCAACATGCGGGTCGACGACGTGGTGCTGGCGTTGCCGTCCGCAGCGCACGAACTGCGCCTGCGCATCACCCAGGCCTGTTCGGAGGCCGGGCTGAACGTTCTGACGGTCCCCTCGCTCGAGGACCTGGTGGCAGGGCGCGTCTCGGTGTCGAACCTGCGCCAGATCGAGATCGATGATCTGCTGGGGCGCGACCCGGTACAGCTCGACGAAAGCGGCCTGCACCAGTTGCTGACCGGGCGCGTGGTCCTGGTGACGGGTGCAGGCGGCTCGATCGGTGCGGAACTGTGTCGACAGATCGCGCGCTTCAAGCCGGCCAGGCTGGTTCTGTTCGAACAGTCGGAACTGGCGCTGTACGCGATGGAGCAGGAGCTGCCGCAGCGATTTCCTGGTTTGAAGATTGCGCCGGTCATCGGCGACGTGAAGAACGAAGCCTGCGTCAACCAGGTCATGGCAGCGCATCGGCCCGCCGTGGTGTTCCATGCAGCCGCCTACAAGCATGTTCCGCTGATGGAAGGCGACAATGCCTGGGAGGCGTTGCGCAACAATGTCCTGGGGACGCAGGTTGTCGCATCTGCGGCGCAGGCGCATGGTGTCGACAAGTTCGTGCTGATCTCTACCGACAAGGCCGTCAATCCGACCAATGTCATGGGGGCGACCAAGCGGCTTGCCGAAATGACATGCCAGGCCATGCAGCAGCATTTGCCTGACCAGCAGCCTGACGGTACGCGCTTTGTCTCGGTGCGATTCGGCAACGTGCTCGGCTCGTCAGGCAGCGTGATCCCGAAGTTCCAGAAGCAGATCGAGGCCGGCGGACCAGTGACCGTGACGCACGCCGAAATCACGCGCTATTTCATGTCGATACCCGAAGCTGCCCAGCTGGTCCTGCAGGCGGGCCTGATGGGCGAGGGGGGGGAGATCTTCGTGCTTGACATGGGAGAGCCCGTCAGGATCGCCGAACTGGCGCAGCTCATGATTCGCCTCTCGGGCGCGGACGAGGACAAGATACGCATCGAATTCACCGGTCTGCGTCCGGGCGACAAGCTGTACGAAGAGCCGCTGGCCGATGACGAATCCTCGCTGCCGACACCGCATCCCAAGCTCCGGGTTGCCAAGGCACGTGCGGCCGATCCCAACTGGTACGCGGAATGCCTGGCATGGCTGAGCCATCCCGGTTCCTATGACGAAGCGACGATCAAGCAGCAGCTGAAGACATGGGTGCCGGAGTACCGGCCGGGTTCCGATTCTCCGTGAGCACGCTGCGGCGGGACGATATCCGCAGGATCCTCGTCATCAAGTGGAGTGCGCTGGGTGACGTGGTGATCGCCAGTGCCGTCATGGAGGACATTGCACGCGCGTTTCCCGATGCCGAGATCCATCTCAACACCCAGCCGAATTGCAGCGGCCTGTTCGCGCACGACCCGCGGTTCAGCCAGGTGTGGGCGATCGACGTGCGCAGCAGGACGCAGCGCTGGTCCAACAATGTCGCATGGCTGAAGCGGGTTCGCGCGGGTCATTACGACCTGGTGATCGATTTGCAGCGATCGGACCACTCCCGGTTCCTGCTGACGCTGCTCTGGCTGAGCGGAGGCGCGCCGCCGATCCGGATCGGCAACCGCGGCGGTTTTCCCTATACCCACGAGCCCGCGGTCCGCGACCCGTCCGCACATGCGCTGCCGATGATGCAATCGACCTTGCAGGCGATCGGCATCCCGACCTCGACGCAGCACCCGGTTCTGCATGCCGCGCCCGATCGCGTCGCCGCGATCGAAGCCTTGCGGCAGGTGCAGGGTCTGGAAGACGGGCGCTATGTGGTGCTGTTGCCGGGTTCGCATGCGGCAGGCAGGCTGAAGCGCTGGGGGGCGGCCCGGTATGCCGAACTGGCACGCCTGCTGCACGATCAGGGCGTGCCCAGGATCGTCGTCATCGGCGGGCCGGATGAAGTGGACGATTGCGCCGAGATCGCCGCGAGCGGAAACCACGTCGTCAACCTGAACGGCCAGCTGCAACTGCTCGATATTGCACTGCTGTGCGCAGGAGCATCCGCCATCATTGGCAACGACACCGGCACTGCGCATTTCGCTTCGGCGGCAGCACGCCCCTTGCTGATATTGTGCGGACCAACCGATCCGCGCCGCGTCAAGCCGATCGGCAGCAACGTGCTTGCAGTCCAGGCACAGTTGCCGTGCAGCAGCTGCTATGCCAAGTCCTGTCGCAATGCCGATCATCATGCCTGCATGAAGGCGATCACGCCGGGGTGGGTGGCGGCACGCGTGCCGGAACTTGCGGCCGACGAGCTCAGGCCTGGTCAGGACTGGCCTGGCGGTCTGCGCAGTTTCTAGGACGACCATGCAAAATGCCCGCCTGCGCGTCAAGGTCCTCAGCAGCCTGCCTGCCGCAGTCTGGCTGCATCAGCTGCCGCATGGCCAGCCGCTATGGGACAGCTGCGAATTCGTTTTCGACCGCGACGCGCGGGAATACGACTGGCTGCTGGTCTATGACGACCTGCCTGCGCGGCCGGGCGAGCCGAAAAAAACGACGCGCGAGGAACTGGCCTGTCCGCGCGTACATACCATGCTGGTGACGAGCGAGCCCTCGTCGGTCAAGGTCTATGGCAACGATTACACGCGCCAGTTTGGCGCAGTGCTGACCAGCCAGCCCGAGTGGGCCTTGCCGCATCCACGGCGGATTTTCTCGCAGCCTGCGCTGCACTGGTTCTATGGCGTGGGCAGTCGCGAGATCATCCCATTCGACAGCATGCTCGCGTCACCGCCCACGGCAAAGCGCCGCGACGTGTCGATGGTGTATTCACCCAAGGCGATGCGTCATACCCAGCATCACCATCGTGCCCGCTTCATGCGCTGGCTGGTGCAGCACATGCCCGAGCTCGACATCTTCGGACGCGAAACCCCGCGCAAGCTGGACGACAAGGCCGACTGCCTGCGCGAATATCGCTATCACATCGCGATCGAGAATTTTGTCGGCGACCATCACTGGACCGAGAAACTGGCCGATCCGTTTCTGGGTCTCGCGCTGCCTTTCTATTACGGCTGTCCGAACGCCGAAGCCTATTTCCCGCCGGACAGTTTCATCCGCATCGACATTCACGATCCTGCAGGCGCGCTCGAAATCATCCGCCGGTCGATCGCCGACGGGGAGTACGAAAGGCGCCTGCCATCCCTGATCGAGGCGAGGCGGCGCGTGCTGTTCGAGCACAACCTGTTCGCCGTGGCGGCACGTGAAATCGCTCGCCTGCATCAGGAGGATGCAGGCACGGCGTCCGGCGGAACGATTCTCTCGCGGCGCGCCCTGCGCCTGTCCAGCCCGGCGGTGGCGCTGCGTGATTTTGCCGGCAAGCTGCGCGGCCGGCTGCTGCATCTTCCCGGCGCGATTCGCGGCAAGGCCTGAACTCGATTCGGGAACAGTCCGTTACCGGCCTCAGCGCCGCGGCGCGCGTGCCAGCTGCTCGTAGAGCGTCAGGGTCTGCTCCAGCATGGCCCGCAGCGGAAAGAAATCGCCTGCCGGGACCGGCTCGGCGGTTTGCAGCAGTTGCGTGATCCGCTGAAAGGTATCGTCGATGCTGCCAAGCGGCAACAGCCCGGCGGGATAGATCGTCCGCAGGATTTCGCCGACGCCGCCATGATCGTAGCCGGCAGTCGGAACGCCGAGGCGCAGTGCTTCGAGCGTGGTGCGGCCGAACGATTCAGGCTGGGTCGAAAGCGACAGCACCAGACGCGAGATGGCCAGGATGTTCTTCAGGTCGTCGCGCTGGCCAGTGAAACTGATGTCGGCTTCGAGGCCCATGCTGCGGACCCGGTAGCGCAGCTTCTGCAGATAGCGCTGTTTCGATGATGATGCGCCGCCGACGATCAGGCCATGCACGGGGAGGCCACGCCGCTTCAGGCGCGAGATCAGTTCGATGAAATCCTCGTGCCCCTTGAGCCTTGTGATGCGGCCGGGCAGGGTCAGCACCTGCTTGCCCAGGGTACGGGGAAACTGCGTCTGGAAGGCCTGGAGCCAGGCAGCATCCGGTTTCCAGCCATAGGGGTAGTCCCTGGCCTCGACCCCGCGATGGATGACCTGGATTCGCCACGGCAGGGTGTCGGGGTATTCGCGCAGGATGTAGTCGCGCACGGTATTGGACACCGCGATCACGCGCTCGCCCCGCGTCATGATGCGGCTGTAGCGATTGACGCCATAGAGGCCATGCACCGTGGTGACGAAACGCGGTCGCGAGCCTGGATGCATGCCGTGCCAGGCAAGGAAGGCGATCCAGGCGGGAACGCGCGAACGCGCGTGAATGATGTCCACCTTCTGCTCGAGCAGGAACTTGCGCAACCTGCCGACGAGCAGCAGCGTCCTCAGTGCCTTGTCCCCGATGGGCCAGGCGAAATGCTCAGCGCCGGATTCGAGCAAGGCAGGGACCAGGCGCCCGCCAGCCGACATCACGAGTGCGCGGTGACCGTGGTCGACCAGTTCGCGGGCCACTTCGAGGGTGCCGCGCTCGACGCCGCCGGACTCGAGCGCGGGCAGCACCTGCAGCACCGTCAGTCTTGTTTCGTCAGCCATCGTTCCGATTCATGCTTGGGTTCTTTTCAGCCATTCGAGTATCCAGGCGGCGCAGCGGTCGGCTTCGGTCAGCGGATGCTGGTTGGGATGCAGCGTACCGTGCGCGCACCAGGTGATGAACCGGGTGATGCGCTGCGCATCGGCGAGATGTGCGATTGCCCGTCCAACTCGACTTCCGGGTGTGACCGGCAGATCGAACACGCCGACGTCGGCGCCTGCCGACAGTGCCTCGAATACCATTGAGACGCTGTCGGGCGTTACCCAGACGGTGCCGCAGCGAGCGAGTTGCCCAGGCAGCCAGTCCGGCGAAGTCGAGTCGTGAGGAACGATCGTCAGGCCGGGATGCGGGGAAAGCCGTGGGACGAACTCCTCAGGCGTGCGGCGCGAAGTCGTCAGCGTCCATTGCATCCCGGGCGTGCGTTCGAGAATGCTCCGGATCTGCACCTGGATGGCATCCCCGTCCCAGGCGAAATGCGCCGAGGCGCCGCCGATCAGGATCAGGCCCTGCTGCGTGTCGTGCGTCGGCGCCGGACGGATGCGGTTGAGTGCGCCTTCGGTCACCAGGGTGCGGGGATCGGCCGCGACACCATCGTGTTCGGGAACAATGCACAGGTCGAAGCAGCGCCGTGGCAGGCTCGGCTTCATCAGCACCACGGTGCGTCCACCCCTCGCCCGCTGCACCGCCAGCATGGTGGCGTGCGTGGCATGCCCCGCACCCACGATCAGATCCGGAGCCGGCAATTCCCTGCCCGGGACACGATGCGCCAACCATGCCAGCCAGGCGCGCCAGGCCGGCATGGCGGGCCGCAGTTGCGTGGCGAGCGGGGTGATGCGCGCCAGCGCCTCGGCAAGGCCGAGCGACTGGTTCAGATGCCCCGGCCTGCCGTCGCTGATGATCCAGACCACTAGCGGCGCTTGCGTGGTCGCAGTCTCAGACAACAGGCTTCCCCACGCCCGCGATCCGGTTGCGCACCGCCAGGAACGCCAAAGCCGCTGGACGATCTGCCGGATCGCAGCGGGCATGGCGTTGATTCATGGGCATCTGAACGTGTGTCGGGGCCATGGCGGTTCGTGGCGCGAAGATGGGGCGAAGTGTAAACCATCGGGCCGCGATGCGTCGGGCACTGACTCGAATCGCGCTACCGTGCCTGCATCCAGGTACGCGTGCGCGCGGCCTGCCAGCGATAGGGGGCGGGATCGAGCACGGGTGGTGTGCCGTTCATCAGATCGAGCAGCAGTTCTGCCGAGGCGGGTGCCAGCGTGACGCCATAACGATAGTGCCCCGTATTGACGAACACGTTCGCGAAATCCGGATGGCGGTCGATGACCGGCAGGTTGCCAGGCGAGCCGGGACGCAGTCCGGCCCAGTGCCGAATCGGCTCGAGGCCTTCAAGCATCGGCAGCAGTTCGGTCGCATCGGCATGCAGGCGCCGCCGTGTCTCGGCATCGGTCGACTTGTCGAATCCCGCATCCTCCAGCGTGCTGCCGACCAGCAGGTGACCATCGCGGCGTGGAATCAGATAGAGCCCGTTGCGAAAAAGAATCCGGTCGAGCACGCCGGGCGCCAGCTTGAACAGCAGCATCTGGCCCCGTATCGGGCGCACGTTCGGGACGCCGTCCATCCCGGGCAGCGCGATGCCGGACCATGCGCCGCTGGCGATCACGAACCGGTCTGCCTCGAACACACCCTGCGAGGTGGTGACGGCCGTCAGCCTCCCCGACTCGGCACGGACGGCTTCCACGGCACACTGCGTGCGGATCAAGCCACCCAGTTTCAGAACCGCGGTACACAGCGCGGCCACCAGTCGGGGATTGCGGACCTGTGCGATCTCCGGCAGCCAGAGAGCATGGTCTCGCGCATGCAGCGCCATGCCATGTGTCCTGCACCATGCGCTTGCCGCGTCGGCATCGCCGGCACCGACAACTTCCATGCCGCAGCGCCAGTATTCGGCCTCGAGGCCGGAATGCGCCTCGATGTCTGCGATCCAGGCCGGATAGGCGGTCATTGATCGCAACGCCAGCTGCGTGAGCGGCTCGGGATAATTCCACGGCAGCAGCGGCGATACGATGCCGCCGCCCGCCCACGACGACTCACCACCCACCTCGCCGCGATCCAGCAGCATGACTGACAGGCCCTGCTCGAGCATGGCCACTGCCACACTGAGGCCGGACACGCCGCTGCCGACGATCAGGACCGATGGGTTCAAGATGAACGGCTTCCGGCCCCGGTGAGGCGGGGCGTACGACTAAAGTTGTATAGCCGCGCCAGGTCTGCAATGGCAATCTCGTCGACAACAAGAACGGGCTGTCGGGAGGAGATCATGGGACAACACGGCATGACGCTGGTGGAATTGATCGTATCGCTGGCCATAGTCGCGATTCTATTGGCGATTGCGATTCCGGGCTATGCCAATTTCGCGAATCTCAATCGACTCGTCGCGATCACCAACGAACTTGCATCCTCGTTGCAACTGGCCCGTTCGGAGGCGGTCCGGCGCGGCATCCGGGTAACGGTCTGCAAGAGCGGGAATCCGATGGACACTGAACCTGACTGCGAGGCGAGTGCAAGTTGGCAGCAGGGGTGGCTGGTCTTCGTGGACGGCGGCACCCGGGGGGTGGTGGATGCCGGCGACGCGATCCTCAGGGTCCATGGTGCCGTTTCGGGAGTCGGCATCACGGCCAGCAACTTCAACGCCTACGCGAGTTACTTGCCAAGCGGCAGCAGCCAGGGTCCAAGTGGGCTGAGCAATGGCACGCTCTACGTTTGCGTCGCCGGGAGCAGGCGAAGCATCATCGTCAATGCGATCGGACGGATGCGGATCTCGAAGGGGAGCTGCTAGCCGCCCGCAGCGCGCCCCGGAACCGGAGACCGGCAGGACCCGGGACTTTAGCGATCGCGTGCCTTGGCGAGCCTGGCCTTGAGTTCCGTCATGACGGCCGCGGCGGCCTTCTCGCCTTCGAGCATGGCCAGGTGGCGGTCTTCGAAATCGGTGCTGCTGACCGCTGCAGTCCTGGGCCGGATCACGATATCCGCATCCTCCAGTTCATGCTGGCTGATGGCATGGCCCATGATGGCGAACGTCTGCAGCAGGACGTCCAGGGTGCCGGTGAGCCTGTCGCGACGGCTGACGTTCGAGATGTCCACTGCGATGACGAAGTCCGCGCCCATGGCACGCGCGGACTGGGCTGGCACCGGTGAGACCAGGCCGCCATCCACGTAGTCGCGGCCGCTGATCTGGACGGGCTGGAACACGCCCGGCACGGCGCTGGAAGCGCGCACGGCCATGCCGGTGTTGCCCTGACGGAACAGCACGAGCTCGCCGCTTTGCAGGTCGGTCGCCACGATGCCGAGAGGTCTGGGCAGCTTCTGGATCGAGACGTTGCCGAGCTTCTGGTTGATGAAGTCCTGCAGGGCCTCGCCCTTGAGCACGCCACGGTCCGGCAGGGTCCAGTCTGCCAGCATGTCTTCCTGCATCTGCAGGGCCAGTTGTTGAAGGTCGAAGCCGCTCATGCCCGATGCATACAGCGCCCCCACCACTGAACCCGCACTGGTGCCCACGATGATGTCCGGCACGATGCCCTGGGCTTCCAGCGCCTTGATCACGCCGATATGGGCGAACCCGCGCGCCGCGCCGCCGCCGAGGGCCAGGGCGATTTTCAGCGGGGGCTTGGGTGTGGCGACGGGCGTTGACGGCGCGGGCGGCGTCACCGCCTGCGGCGGGGCTGCGCATGCAGCGAGCAAGGCGGCAAGCAGGAGAACGGGCAGGAGGCGCATGGCGTTACGGATTCGGGACGGAAGACAGATTATGCGGGGTGTCGACGCTATTGGGCAGGCCGGCCCGCAATCTGCGCAAAGGCGCGGATTGAATCGAAGGGAATCGCGGCGGCGGTCAGCAGTTCATACGGGCTGGTCGTGTCCAGCCGTGGACCGTGCCGGCAGGGGCGCACTTGAATCGGTGCGCTCAGCCTCCGGTCATCGACATGAAGCGCAGAATCTTGTGCGGCGCTTCGCGGAATTCGTGACGCTCGGGCTTGAGATCGACGGCGTCGATGATCGCCGCGTCGAGCTCGGCATCGCTGCAGCCAGCGCGCAAGAGCGGACGGAACTCGAATTTCTCCTCCTGGCCGAGACACAGGTAGGCGGTGCCGTCGACGGCGACGCGCACCCGGTTGCAGGTCTGGCAGAAGTGCTGCGATACCGGGGTGATGAAACCGACGTTGAAGCGGCCGTCTCTCGATCCGAGGTAGCGCGCCGGTCCGGCGCCGGGGAAGGTGGATTCGACGAGACCGAAGCGGTGCTGCAGCCGCGATTTCACTGGCTGCAGGTCCATGTATTCGGCATTGCGGCCGGTGGGACCCATTGGCATCGCCTCGATCAGCCGCAGCACGAAGCCACGCGCAATGCAGAAAGCGACCATCTCGTCGATCTCGTCGTCGTTGGTGCCGGCCAGCGCGACCATGTTGAGCTTGATCGGAGTGAAGCCGGCCGCCTGCGCAGCATCCAGACCGCTCATGACCCTGGCGAGCACGTCGCGGCCATTGATGCGTTTGACCCGTTCCTGCTGCAGCGAGTCGAGGCTGACATTGAGTCGCGTCACGCCGGCGGCTTTGAGGGCCTGCGCATGCCTGTCGAGCTGGGTGGCATTGGTCGACAGCGAGAGATCGTGAATGCCGGGCAGGGCGGCGATGCGGCCGGCGAGTTCGACGATGTTGCGCCGCAGCAGCGGTTCGCCGCCCGTCAGGCGGACGCGGCTGACACCGAGGCGCGCGAAGGCACCGACGAGGCGCTCGATTTCGTCGAATCCGAGCCAGTGCGCCGGTTCCTCGAAGCCTTTGAAGTCTTCCGGGATGCAGTAGGTGCAGCGCAGGTCGCATCGGTCAGTCACCGACAGGCGCAGATAATCGATGCGGCGACCGAACCTGTCGATGAGTCCGGACGGACCGGCAGGGCCGGATGGACGGCGAGATTCGGCAGCACTCATGTCGGCATCGAGACAGCTGGCAGAAATGGGTTATATATGGAAAAATATAACCCTGTTCGGTCGGGTTGGCAATGCAGAGATGAAAGTGTTCGGAATCGCAGGCTACAGCGGCAGCGGCAAGACCACGCTGATCGAACGCGTGCTGCCGCTGCTGACGGCACGCGGCTTGCGTGTGGCAGTCATCAAGCACACGCATCACGACTTCGACATCGACCATCCCGGCAAGGACAGCTGGCGCGTGCGCAAGGCCGGTGCGACGACCGTGCTGCTCGCGTCGGACAACCGCAGCGCGATGCTGACCGAGCATCCCGGTGCGCCGCCGACGCTGGAGGATCTGCTGGCACGAGCGACGCCCTGCGACCTGGTGCTGGTCGAGGGCTACAAGCGCGAACCCATCCCGAAGCTCGAAGTGCACCGTGGCGAGACGTCCAGGCCCTGGCTGTTTCCGGACGATCCGTCCATCTTGGCCGTAGCGTCCGATGTCGAGCCGCCCGAAGCGATTTCCCGCATCGAACTCGATGCCGTTTCCCAACTGACCGATTTCATCGTTGACCATGCTCTCAGCCGACCAACTGCTTGATGCCCTGCTCGAACGTGCCCGCGGGGTGACCGAAACCGAAGCCGTCGCTTTGACGGCAGCGCCCGGCCGTGTCCTGGCTGCGCCGCAGACCTCGACCATCACGGTGCCGCCGCTCGACAACAGCGCGATGGACGGCTACGCCGTCCGTGTCGCCGACGTCGCGGTTCCTGGCGTCAGGCTGCCCGTGACGCAGCGCATCCTCGCGGGCGCCGTGGGCACGCCGCTGATCCCGGGCACGGCGGCGCGCATCTTCACCGGCGCGCCCGTGCCTGCGGGCGCCGACGCCGTGCTGATGCAGGAATACTGCAGTGCCGAGGGCGAGTCCGTCGTCGTCAACGCGCTGCCGCATGCGGGCGACAATATCCGCCGAGCCGGCGAGGACATCGCCGCCGGCGCGCAGATCCTGGCTGCGGGCACGCGTCTCGGCGCAGCTGAAATGGGCTTGGCGGCGTCGGTCGGATTGGCCGATCTGCCCGTGTTCCGGCGCCTCAAGGTGGCATGCTTCTTCACCGGCGATGAGCTGGTTACCCCCGGGGCGCCGCTGTCGCCCGGCCAGATCTACAACTCCAACCGCTATACCCTGACCGGACTCGTGCACAGCCTCGGATGCGAACTCATCGACCTCGGCATCGTGCCCGACACGCTGGAAGCGACCGAGGCCGCACTCGCCCGTGCATCGCACGAGGCAGACGTCGTGATTACCAGCGGCGGCGTGTCGGTGGGCGAGGCCGATTACGTCAAGGCAGCGGTCGAGACCCTCGGCCGCGTCGACATGTGGAAAGTGGCGATGAAACCCGGCAAGCCGATCGTCTATGGCCGGGTCCGGGATGCCGATTTCATCGGCCTGCCTGGCAATCCGGTGTCGGCCTTCGTCACCTTCTGTCTGTTCGTGCGGCCTTTTCTGCTGAAGCGCATGGGGGTGTCGAACGTGCTGTATCGGGCATTCGCCGTCAAGGCGGACTTCGCCTGGCGCAAGGCGGGCGTCCGTCGCGAATTCCTGCGCGCGCAGCTGCAGCCGAACGGCAGACTGGCACTGTTCCCCAATCAGAGTTCGGGGGTGCTGACCTCGTGCGTCCGGGCGGACGGCCTGGTCGATCTTGCCATCGGGTCGACGGTGCAGCCCGGCGACTGGGTGCGCTTCATTCCGTTTTCGGAGCTGCTGGCATGAAACTGCGCATGCTGTACTTCGCCCGCCTGCGCGAGCGCTTCGGACTGATCGACGAAGCGCTCGAATTCGAAGGCGCCACGGTCGACGATCTGGTCAAGTACCTGCAGGCGCGTGGCGAGGTGTGGGCCGAAGAACTGGCCGAGAACCGGACGTTCCGTATTGCGGTCAACCAGGAAGTCGTCGCCCGCGACACGGTTCTGCCCGACAATGCGGAAGTCGCCCTGTTTCCACCGGTAACCGGGGGGTGACGTCGTGAAGATTCGGGTCCAGGCAGAAACGTTCGATCTGGGTCGCGAAGTAGACGCGATGCGCCTCGGCCGTACCGACATCGGCGCCATCGCAAGCTTTGTCGGCCTGGCGCGCGACTTCAGCGAGGGCAGCGGCGTGCAGGCGATGACGCTGGAACATTATCCGGGCATGACCGAAAAGGCGCTCGCTTCGCTGGTTGACGAGGCGCAGTCGCGCTGGGTGCTGCACGACGTGACCGTGATTCACCGGGTGGGCCGCCTGATGCCGGGCGATCCCATCGTGCTCGTGGTCGTGGCGAGCAGCCACCGCGGCGAGGCGTTTGCCGCCTGCGAATTCATCATGGACTACCTGAAGACGCGAGCGCCGTTCTGGAAGAAGGAGGAGACCCTGGATGGCGAACGCTGGGTCGAGGCACGCAGCAGCGACGAGGTAGCCGCTGCGCGCTGGGACGACCGCTGAGTCGATCCGGACCCGGCGCGGACGCCGGTGGCCGGCGGTACGGACCCGCGTCCCGCTTGGCTTTTTCCGTGGAACATGACGTGCCTGGCAGCGCTGCTTGACATTGGTTCTAATACGAACTAAAGTTGTTCTAACTAGAACCAAGTGGGGCGTCAATGAGTCAATCCAACGAATTCCTGCCGACCGTGCAGGCGCTGGTGCAGGCCTACCAGGCATTCGAATCGTACTCTGCCAGGCATATCCGCGAACTCGGGCTGACGCCGCCGCAGTTCGACATCGTTGCCACGCTCGGCAATACCGCAGGCATGACGGCTACCGAACTCGGCGACAAGACGCTCATCACCAAGGGCACGCTGACCGGCGTGGTCGATCGCCTGGTCGATCGTGGCTGGGTGGAGCGCGTCGCGCACGACAGCGACCGCCGTTGCCAGATCGTTCGGCTGACGCGTGCTGGCGAGATCCTGTTTGCCAGGGTGTTCCCTGAACACCTGGACCATCTGGCTGCGTGCTTCGCCGCGGTTGGCGCCGCGGATCACAAGCGCTGGCAGACGGCCTTGCGCACCCTGGAAGTCCTGTTCAGAAAGGATGTCCCATGAGCAAGGTCCCGCGCTATTCGACGCCGGCCATCGTGCTGCACTGGCTGGTGGCGCTGCTGATCTTCGTGGCGTTTCCGCTTGGCCTGTACATGCACGACCTGCCCCTGTCGCCCGACAAGCTGAGGCTTTACAGCTACCACAAGTGGATCGGCATCACGGTCCTGGTGCTGGCCGCGCTGCGCGCTGCCTGGCGGCTGACCCACACGCCGCCACCGCTGCCGGACAGCGTGGCGGGCTGGCAGCGGCGGGCGAGCCAGGTCGTGCATGGCCTGCTGTATCTGCTGATATTCGCGATTCCGTTGTCCGGCTGGCTGATGAGTTCCGCCAAGGGCTTCCAGACCGTCTGGTTCGGCGTGCTGCCCCTGCCTGACCTGGTCGGCAAGGACAAGGCGCTCGGGGAACAGCTCGCCGAAGTCCATGAGGCGCTGAATTTCACGATGCTGGCGCTGGTCGTGCTGCACGTGGGCGCCGCCCTGCAGCATCATGTCATCGAACGTCAGCCCTTTCTGCAGCGCATGGGATGGGGCAGAAGGGACGACGCATGAAGCGCAGCCTGCTTCCATTGACCCTGCTCGCGATCCTGGCCTTGCCGTCGGCGCACGCGCTGGAATACCGCACCGTGTTGCCCGCTCAGAGCAGGGTCGGTTTCGAGTTCCGCCAGATGGGGGTGCCGGTCCAGGGCAGCTTCAGGCGCTTCACCCCGCTGCTCAGGTTCGATCCGGCCAGGCCCGAAACGGCCCGTGCGCGGATCGACATCGACATCGCCAGCATCGACGCCGGCTCGCCCGAGGCCAACGAGGAATCCGCCGGCAGGCTGTGGTTCGACCGCAAGGCGTTCCCGCAGGCGACCTTCGAATCCGGTCAGGTACGCGCGCTCGGCAACAACCGCTTCGAGATGCGCGGCACGATCGCCATCAAGGGCAGGCGCCAGGACGTGGCGATTCCGGTGACCTTCGTTCCCGGCAAGCACGCCGCTTCCTTCGAGGGCGCGTTCATCCTCAAGCGACTCGACTTCGGCGTCGGCGAAGGCATGTGGTCCGATACCGCGACCGTTGCCAACGACGTCAAGGTCAGTTTCAGCATTGCCGCCACCGGCAACTAACTCCATGTTCAACACGTTCCCAAGGAGCCCGTCATGATCCGTTCTTCCATGCTGTCAGCGCTTGTCCTCTGTGCCGCCTCGGTCCAGGCTGCGCCCGAAACCTATGTCATCGACAACAAGCACACTTTCCCGATGTTTACCTACAATCACTTCGGCTACTCGAACCAGACGCACAAGTTCAGCAAGACCAGCGGCAAGGTCGTGATCGACCGCACCGCCAAAAGGGGTTCGGCCGACGTCTCCATCGACGCCACGTCGATCGACACCGGCATCCCGTTGTTCAACGAACATCTGCAGGATGTGGATTTCTTCGATACGGCCCGCTATCCGACCATCACCTTCAAGGGCAGCAAGATGACGTTCAAGGGCGATGTGCCGGTGAGGCTGTCCGGCGATCTCACGATCAAGGGGGTGGCCCAGCCCGTCACGCTGACGATTACCCATTTCAAGTGCATGCCGCATCCGATGATGAAGGTGGATACCTGCGGCGCCAATGCCATCACCGAGATCAAGCGCTCCACCTTCGGCCTCGGCAAGTACGTGCCCAATGTCAGCGACGAGGTGGTTCTGACGATGGCGATCGAGGCCTTCAGGGAGCAGCCGGCCGCGAAGTGAACGGGCGGCTTGATGCCGGTCGGCACATGCCGAACCGGCCGGGCGTAAAATGGCGTTTTGCCGCCTGAAACGCTCCCGTGGATCCACACCGACTTGAACTGCTCGCGCCCGCGCGCGATGCCGACATCGGCATCGAGGCCGTCAACCACGGCGCCGACGCGGTGTACATCGGCGGGCCGTCGTTCGGCGCACGTGCCGCGGCGTCGAACGAGATCGCCGACATCGCACGGCTGGTGGCACATGCGCACCGCTTCAATGCGCGCGTGTTCGTCACCCTCAACACCATCCTGCGTGACGACGAACTCGACCCGGCGCGCCGGCAGGTCTGGCAGCTGTATGACGCCGGCGTCGACGCGCTGATCATCCAGGATATGGGTCTGCTGGAACTCGACCTGCCGCCGATCCAACTGCACGCCAGCACGCAGACCGATATCCGGTCGCCCGAGAAGGCCTGCTTCCTGCAGGATGTCGGGCTCTCGCAGATCGTGCTGGCGCGCGAGCTCGACCTCGCGCAGATCGCCGCGATCCGCGCCGCGACCCGACCCGAAACGGTCCTCGAGTTCTTCGTCCACGGCGCCCTGTGCGTCGCCTACAGCGGCCAGTGCTACATCAGCCATGCCCACACCGGGCGCAGCGCCAACCGCGGCGATTGCTCGCAGGCCTGCCGCCTGCCGTACCAGGTCACCGACATGGACGGACGCATCGTCGCCCACGACAAGCACGTGCTGTCGATGAAGGACAACAACCAGAGCGACAACCTCGAGGCGCTGATCGA
>JAYRNU010000014.1:0-1924 GCA_041912015.1 Thiobacillus sp.
CGCACCAGACGGTGATGGGCTTCAACCGGACGCTGGAGCGCGTGCTAGCGATGGACCCCGATCGCCTGTCGATCTACAACTACGCCCACCTGCCGAGCTTGTTCAAGCCGCAGCGGCGCATTGCCGAGCCGGACCTGCCGTCGGCCGACGCCAAGCTGCAGATTCTCGCGCTAGCCATCCGCAAACTGACTGAAGCCGGCTACGTCTTCATCGGCATGGACCACTTCGCCAAGCCCGACGACGAACTCGCCGTCGCCCAGCGCCAGGGGCGCCTGCACCGGAATTTCCAGGGCTATTCGACCTATGCCGACAGCGACATGCTGTCCTTCGGCATCTCGTCGATCGGCAAGGTGGGGCCGACCTACAGCCAGAACGTCAAGACCCTGGACGAATACTACGATCGCCTGGATGCCCAGATGCTGCCGGTGTTTCGCGGCATCGAGCTGAACGCCGACGACATTCTCCGCCGTTCGATCATCCAGGCGCTGATGTGCCATTTCGAGTTGTCCATCGAGTCCATCGAAAGTGCCCACCTGATCGATTTCCGCAAGTATTTCGCCGCCGAACTCGACGATCTAAAGGAAATGGAACACGCCGGCCTGCTCAAGGTCGAACGCGAGTGGATTACCGTCCTGCCTCCGGGGCGCATGCTGGTACGTGTCATTTCCATGGTGTTCGACCGCTACCTGCGGGCCGACCGTCAGCGGACGCGTTACTCGAAGGTGATCTGAAGCAAGTGCATGCGACGGGGCGGGCAGGGTAAACTGCGCGTTTCCGCCCTAGCCACTGTTGCACGATGCCTGATTCCGCCTATCTAGCCCTGTTCCTCGTCGGACTGCTGGGCGGTACGCATTGCGTCGGCATGTGCGGCGGCATCGTCGGCGCGCTGTCGCTGGGGGCGCCGGCCCGCTGGTCGATGCACCTCGCCTACAATACCGGCCGCATCCTGTCCTACGCTGCCGCCGGGGCGCTGGCCGGGGCACTCGGGGCTGCCAGCCTGACGCTGGAAGGGCAGATGCCGATTCGCATTGGCCTCTATCTGCTGGCCAACCTGATGCTGGTCGCGCTCGGCCTTTACCTGCTCGGCGTCACGCGGGCACTGGCGTTTACCGAACGCGCCGGGCAGCACCTGTGGCGCCGGATCCAGCCGCTGACGCGCCGTTTCCTGCCGGCAAGGACCGTGGTGCAAGCCTTTCCGCTCGGTCTGCTGTGGGGCTGGCTGCCCTGCGGTCTGGTCTACAGCGCGCTGGCGACCGCGCTCAGTGCCGGGTCGCCCGGCCGTGGCGCCTTGCTGATGCTGGCTTTCGGGCTCGGTACGTTGCCAAATCTGCTGCTGGCGGGCATCCTGCTGGCAAGGCTCAACGAATTCGTGCGCCGGCCGGCGGTGCGTATTGCCTCCGGCCTGCTGGTGCTGGGTTTCGGCATCTACGGGTTGATCGGCCTGATGCGTTTGCTGCACTGGATCTAGGAGAGAGCGATGACAATGAAAATCCTGCTGGCGGTTGACGGTTCGCCCTGCGCGTTGCGCGCGGTCGACCACCTGATTGGCCATGTTTCCTGGTTTCGCGACGTGCCGGAAATTCACCTGCTGCACGTGCAGCCGCCGATTCCCATCGGCCGCGCCCTGGCCCATGTCGGCAAGGAAACCCTGCACGCCCATTACATGGAAGAGAGTCGCGAGCAGTTGAGTGAGGCGCAGCAGAAACTCGATGCCGCCGGACGCTTCCATACCACCCACATCCATGTCGGCCAGGCGGCCGAGGTGATCGCCAAAATGGCCGGGGAACTGGCCTGCGACCTGATCGTCATGGGCTGCCACGGGCGCAGCGGCGTCGTCGGCCTGGTGACCGGTTCGGTCGCCGCCCGCGTCCTGCATCTCGCGCCATGCCCGGTACTGCTGGTGAAATGAACGAAGCTGCCGACA
>JAYRNU010000015.1:0-16873 GCA_041912015.1 Thiobacillus sp.
CAGCTGGTCGGGCTGGAACGCGAGGTGCGGCACGCGATGATGGGGGTCGGCCGTGTGCAGGCGCGTCACGTCGACCAGGTCGGCCACCACGGCGGAGGCGGTCGGCTCGGATCCGGCGCCGGCACCGTAGTAAAGCGTCGGCCCGACCGCATCGCCCAGCACCAGCACGGCATTCATCGCGCCGTCGACGTTGGCGATCAGGCGGCGCTCCGGAATCAGCGTCGGATGCACGCGCAGTTCGATCCCGTGCTCGGCACGGCGCGCGATGCCCAAGAGCTTGATGCGGTAGCCGAGTTCCTCGGCGTACTTCACGTCCTCGCGCGTGAGCTTCGAAATGCCCTCGGTATAGGCACGGTCGAACTGCATCGGAATGCCGAACGCGATCGCCGACAGGATGGTGAGCTTGTGCGCGGCGTCGATGCCCTCGATGTCGAAGGTCGGATCGGCCTCGGCGTAACCCAGGCGCTGCGCCTCCTTCAGCACGTCGTCGAACGCGGCGCCCTTGTCGCGCATCTCGGTCAGGATGAAGTTGCTGGTGCCGTTGATGATGCCTGCCAGCCATTCGATGCGGTTGGCGGTGAGGCCCTCGCGCAAGGCCTTGATGATCGGAATGCCGCCGGCCACTGCCGCCTCGAACGCGACCATCACGCCCTTGGCCTGGGCCGCGGCGAAGATCTCGTTGCCGTGCTTGGCCACCAGATGCTTGTTGGCGGTCACCACGTGCTTGCCGTTGGCGATCGCCTGCATCACCAGTTCCCGGGCAGGCTCGAGCCCGCCGATCAGCTCGACCACGATATCGATGTCGGGGTCGTCGACGACGTCGAACGGATTGGTCGACAGCGGCAGGTCCCCTGCCAGCGCCCGGGCCTTGTCAAGATTGCGGACGGCCGCGCGCAGCACGCGAATCTCGCGCCCGGCGCGCCGGCTGATTTCTTCGGCATTGCGGCGCAGCACGGTCAGCGTGCCGCCACCGACGGTTCCCAGGCCCAGCAGGCCGACATGGATGGGTTTCATAGGGGGTCTCTGTTTATCAAATCGGTTTGACAGGGAGGCAAGTGCGGCAAGTGAGAAAAACAAACCCTCCGCTTACTCCCCTACCTTCATGTAAAAAAATCTGCATACACGTCAACTGGCTCAGCGATGCGCGCGCTGGCGGTCGAGGAAGCGGCTCATGCGCCCGATCGCTTCGGTCAGGTCTTCTTCATGCGGCAGGAACACCACCCGGATATGGTCGGGTCGCGGCCAGTTGAAGCCGGTGCCCTGCACCACCAGCACGCGTTCCTCCTCGAGCAGGTTGAGGATGAACTTCTGGTCGTCATGGATGGGATACAGCTTGGGGTCGAGCCGCGGGAACAGGTACATCGCCGCCTTCGGCTTGACGCAGCTGACGCCGGGAATCAGGGTCAGCAGCTCGTGCGCCAGGTCGCGCTGGCGCGTCAGCCGCCCGCTTGGGGCGACCAGGTCGTTGATGCTCTGGTAGCCGCCGAGAGCCGTCTGGATCGCGTATTGCCCGGGCACGTTCGAACACAGGCGCATCGACGCCAGCATGCTCAGCCCCTCGAGATAGTCGCGTGCATGACGCTTGTCGCCCGACACGATCAGCCACCCCGAGCGGTAGCCGCAGGCGCGATAGTTCTTCGACAGGCCGTTGAAGGTGACGATCAGCACATCCTCGGCCAGCGAGGCCATCGAGGTATGGGTGACGCCGTCGAACAGCACCTTGTCGTAGATTTCGTCGGCATAGACGATCAGCTGGTGCTGGCGGGCGATTTCCAGGATTTCCAGCAGCAGCGCGGTCGGATACAGGGCGCCGGTAGGGTTGTTCGGGTTGATGACGACGATGGCACGGGTGTGGGGCGTGATCTTGGCGCGGATATCGTCGAGATCGGGCAGCCAGCCTGCGCCCTCGTCGCACAGATAATGGCGCGGCTTGCCGCCGCCCAGGCTCACCGCCGCCGTCCACAGCGGATAGTCGGGCGCCGGCACCAGCACTTCGTCGCCGTTGTTCAGGAGCGCCTGCATCGCCATCACGATCAGTTCGGACACGCCATTGCCGACGAAGATGTCGTCGATCTGCACGCCAGCGATGCCCTTGCGCTGGGTCTCGTGCATGATGGCCTTGCGCGCCGAGAACAGGCCCTTGGAGTCGCTGTAGCCCGACGCGTTGGGCAGATTCAGGATCACGTCCTGGACGATTTCCTCGGGCGCCTCGAAGCCGAACGGCGCGGGATTGCCGATGTTCAGCTTGAAGATGCGGTGACCCTCCTCCTCCATCTGCTTGGCGCGCGCCATGACCGGCCCGCGAATGTCGTAGCAGACGTTGTCGAGCTTGAAAGATTTGTGGATGGTGCGTAAGCGGGGCGTGTTGTCTGCCGTCACGACGGTCTTCCTGGTCAAACTGCGCAAAACCAAGGCAAAACAACACCTTGGGAAACGCGCGATTTTACCGGAGCCGCCCGTCCCGGGCAAACGAAACCGGGCAGCGAATGCCCGTCCCGGCGAGGGTCGCTGCGCAACACGCAACGCGAATCTGCTAAGGTTGCGGCATGAAACTGCATCTGACCGCCGACGCCGGACTCCGGCTCTTTACCGGCTATGGCAGCGATCACGTCGTCATCGGCGGGCAGCGCCACGAGGCGAGCCTGCTGTTGACCGCACAGGGCGTCGAAGTCGCTCCCTGGGTCGGACTGGGCTTCGAGGCCCTGACCGCCGCGCATTTCGAGTGGATCGCCCGGCGCGACCTCGACCTGCTGCTGTTCGGCACCGGCACCCGGCTGCGCTTTCCGCATCCCGCACTCACCCGGGCGCTGGTAGACGCACGCATCGGCCTCGAAGTCATGGATATCGGTGCGCTGTGCCGGACCTACAATTTCCTCGTTGCCGAAGGCCGCAACGTCGGTGCGGCGGTTCTGATCGAACCGGCAGCCTGAGTCGGCGGGTGTCGCAGAACCCGATGGGTGTGCCGCAGGATCGGTGCAGCCGGACCAGCGAAGCGGGACGCCCCTGCGTTCGTCATGCAGGCGGCGAACGGTGCCTGCGTCAGGCGGCCGGCATGACCTGCTCGAAGCTCGTGATGGCCTCGAATTCTCCGCAATCCTTGTGCGGCAATTTCGAATCCGGATTGCACACCGCCAGCAGCTGGGCAATGCCGTAGGCCCTGGCGCTCTCAAGAACCGGCAGGCTGTCATCGACGAACAGGGTACGGCGCCGGTCGAAAGGTTCGACGGCCTGCAGACCGGACCAGAAATCCGGATGCTCCTTGGGAAGGCCGATCTGGTGCGACGAAATCAGCGCGTCGAAATAGGCATCGAGGCCGGTCTCGCGCATTTTCAGGTCGAGGCTTTTCGGGTGCGCATTGGTCACCATCACCACCCGGCGGCCGGAACGGCGTAGCGTCTGCAGGAAAGCCGGCACATCGGGACGGACGGCGATCAGATGCACGACTTCCTGCTTCAGCTGCACGATGTCGAGCGCGAGTTCGCTGCTCCAGAAATCCACGCAATACCAGTTCAGCGTGCCGGCGTGGCGGTCGTAGTGGCGGTCGAGGCGGTCACGCGCCACCGCTTCGTCCAGCCCGTGGTATTCGGCGTAGCGGCGCGGCATGTGCTCGCGCCAGAAATGGTTGTCGAAGTGGAGGTCGAGCAGGGTCCCGTCCATGTCGAGGAAGACGGTCTCGATCTGCGGCCAGTCGATCATGCCGACGCGCATCCTCGGCTCAGAACAGTTCGTCCTTCGATACGCCGCGCCGCTGGAGCAGTTTGCGCAGCACGCGCAGGGATTCCATCTGGATCTGCCGCACGCGCTCGCGCGTCACCTGCAGTTCCAGCGCGAGGTCTTCGAGGGTGCAGGCCTCGAAGTTGTTGAGGCCGAAGCGGCGCTCGATCACCCAGCGCTGCTTGTCGTTGAGCTGGGTCAGCCACTCGTGCACATGACGCTCGATTTCCTCGAGCTGGAGCATGTCGTCCGGCAGGTGGGCATTGTCGTCGGCGATCGCCTCGCCCAGCGAGAGCGTGGGGTCGACCTCGAGCGGCGCATCGAGCGAGGCGACCCGCTCGTTGAGCTGCATGATGCGCCGCACGTCCTCGACCGGATGTCCGGTCAGTGCCGCAATATCATCGCAGCTGGCATCGGTCACGCCATGCGTTTCCAGGTGACGCTTGGCGCGCAGGTAGATGTTGAGTTCCTTGATGACGTGCACCGGCAGGCGGATGGTGCGCGACTGGTTCATGATCGCGCGTTCGATGTTCTGGCGGATCCACCAGGTCGCGTAGGTGGAGAAGCGGAAACCGCGCTCCGGATCGAATTTTTCGAGTGCGTGAATGAGGCCGAGGTTGCCCTCCTCCACCAGGTCGAGCAGGGTCAGGCCGCGGTTGGCGTAATGCTTGGCGATGTTGACGACCAGCCTCAGGTTGCGCTCGATCATGGTCTGGCGTGCGGCGAAATCGCCCTGCACGGTACGCCGTGCGAGCGCGACTTCCTCTTCGGGGGTCAGCAGCGGGGCCTGTCCGATTTCGTTCAGATAAAGCTGGGTGACGTCGACCTGCGCTTCGCCGAGGATGGCGGAGGCGAGTTCCTCGCTGCTGTCGGAAGCGTGCGGGTCTTCCTCGACTTCGTCAGGCAGCAGGTCTTCCGGCTCATCGCTTGAGTCGCGGCTCATGAACGCTCCGGCAGATAGTTCAGGGGGTCGAGCGGCTTGCCGTAACGGCGGATCTCGAAATGCAGCATCACCTTGTCGGCGTCGCTGTCACCCATCAGTGCGATCTTTTGTCCGGCACTCACCGTGTCGCCTTCCTTCACCAGTATCGATTCGTTGTGCGCATAAGCCGAGAGAAACTCGCCGGCGTGCTTGACGATCAGCAGCTGCCCATAGCCGCGCAATCCGCTGCCACTGTATACCACTTTGCCGGGCGCCACCGCTACCACCGGCGTATTGCGCGATCCGACGATATCGATGCCCTTGCCGCCGGCCGCGCCGAAGCGCCCGGCAAGCTTGCCATCGGCCGGCCATATCCAGACGATTTCGGCCGTCGCCGCGGCGGGCGCGGTCGCAACCGGCGCGGTCGGAACCGATGCGGCCGCTGGGCTGACCGCTTGCGCGGCCGGTTTCGGAGGCGGTGTCGGCGCACTGGCAACGGCCGCGGCGGCAGGTGCGGGAGGCGGACTCGTCACCTGCGCCCAGTTGGCTTCCGTATAGGGCAGCAGCACGGCCTGCGGCATGGTCAGCAGCGGAGGATCCGTCAGCGGACGCGGAGTGGGCGGCGGCACGTCCACCAGCGGCTTGACTTCGACCCCGCCTGGCGGCGGCGTCAGGCGCAGCACCTGCCCGACCATGATGCGGTCCGGCGAGTCGAGCTGGTTCCAGCTGGCAATGTCGCGATAATCCAGATTGTTGGCAAAGGCGATGCCGTACAGGGTATCGCCGCGCTGCACGGTATGCATGCCGTTGCTGGATGGCGCGATCTGCGGGGTGGCAGGGCGCTCGGGCTCGGGTTTGGTTTTCGCGACGGCGGCGGGCGGCGCCGCGGGAACCTTCGCCGGCACGCGCTCCGTCACCGGCGCCGGTCCACGCGCCGCGCACGCAGCCAGAACGGACACGAGCACACAGATGGCAAGGATTTTCATGCCTTGTCCTGCTGCCATGGGCTTACGCCACCCCCGGCAGCAGGGGAACGAATTTCACCCCCTCGAGCAGACGCTCGGAAAACGCATCACCCTGGCGCTCGATCACGCAGAGCGTCTGGGTCGCGTGGCCGAGCGGCATCACCAGTCGACCGCCTTCGGCCAGCTGTTCGAGCAAGGCCTGCGGCACCTCGGCGAAGGCCGCCGCAAGCACGATGGCGTCGAACGGTGCAAAGTCCTTTGCCCCATGCATGCCGTCGCCATGCTTGGGCTTGACGTTGTTGACGCGCAGTTCGCGCAACCGGGCGCGGGTCTTGCCGACCAGCGCAGCGATGCGCTCCATCGACACCACTTCGCGGGCCAGCTTGGCCAGCACGGCAGCCTGATAGCCGCAACCGAGTCCGATTTCGAGCACGCGTCCGAGCTCATGCCCCTGGCCGTTTTCGCCGTGGCGGGCCAGCTCGGCCATGCGCGCCACGATGTAGGGATTGGAAATCGTCTGCCCGAAACCGATCGGCAAGGCCGTGTCTTCGTAGGCGCGCGACTCCAGCGCCTGGTCGACGAACAGATGGCGCGGCACGCTGCCCATCGCCGTCAGTACGATCTCGTCCTTGATGCCCTGCTCGCGCAGGCGCTCGACCATGCGGCCGCGCGTGCGTGCCGAAGTCATGCCGATGCCGGTGCGCAGATTCAGGGTTTCAGCCATGCGTTCACGCTGTCCATCTGGCTGAAACGGGTCAGGTCCATTTGCAGCGGGGTGATCGAAACCAGGCCGTTGGCGACGGCATGAAAGTCGGTGCCCTCGCCAGCGTCCTGGGCGGGGCCCGCGGCGCCGACCCAGTAGACGACCTGGCCGCGCGGATTGGTGGTTTTCACGACCGATTCGGCCTTGTGGCGCTTGCCCAGCCGGGTCACGCGCAGGCCGCCAAGGTCGTCCCAGGCACGGTCCGGCACGTTGACGTTGAGCAGCATCGGCTCGGTCGGCGGCTGCGTCTTGATGCGCTGGACCAGGTCGGCCACCACGCGCGCGGCCGTCTCCAGATGCCGGGCAGCGTGGTCGGCGAGCGAGACAGCGATCGACGGAATCCCCAGCAGATAGCCTTCGGTGGCAGCCGCGACCGTACCGGAATAAATCGTGTCGTCGCCCATGTTGGCACCGTGATTGATGCCGGATATGACCATGTCGGGCACATGATCGAGCATGCCGGTCACTGCCAGGTGGACGCAATCGGTGGGTGTGCCGTTGACGTAATAGAAGCCGCTGGGCGCCTGCCGCAGCATCAGCGGGCGATCGAGCGTCAGCGAGTTGGAGGCCCCGCTGCGGTCGCGTTCAGGCGCCACCACGGTGATGTCGCCAAGCGGATCGAGCGCCCGTGCCAGCGCAGCCAGGCCGGGAGCGAAGTAGCCGTCGTCGTTGGAAAGCAGGATCCGCATCAGTGCACGCCTCCGGGCAGGGATCGATTCGAGGCAGGGACGGCGAGGTAACAGACATCGGGCATGCGGCCGATTCTACCATCTGGCGTCGCCGGCTTCAGCCGGCTACCCGATGCAAGAAAAACCGTACAGCCAGCCTTGCTGGGCTGGCCTGCGAACATGTCTTGCGTAGGGCAAACGTGAACGGAGACCTCGACCCTGCCCTTCTCAAACTGAGCCGGCCCAGTCCGGATTGAATTTCATTTCAAGTCTCCTTCCCTCGCACCTGAAGCGACCATTGCCCGCGTCCACCTTGTTGCCTCTTCCTGCAGAGCATTGACCCATATCAATTACAAATTGCCGATTCAATCGTATAAATGATATTGGGATCTTTAGATAACGGTACGCAGGGTTGTTGTTGGGTGAGTATTTTTCAATGAGGGGAGCCGTCATGAGAATTGGATATCTCTTTTTTCCGTTGTTACTTTTAGCCAACGTAGCAAGCGCGCAATCCACAGTTGGTGTGTTGGGCACACCTCCGGACGGAAGCACCATTTCCGGAGTCAGCACGATTTCTGGCTATCACTGCACGTCGAAGAACATCGAGGTGTTCATCGACGGGGTGTCTTATGGCCCTGCGGGCGCCGGTACCCAGCTACTGGGAACACAACAGGTCTGCGGCCATACCGATACGGGTTACTCGTTCCTCTACAATTTCAGCAACCTGGAAAATGGTCAGCACACCATCTCGGTGACGGCTGACGGCGTCCCTTTCGGCACGAACACGATCACAACCGTGAAGTCAGGAGGAGAGCAATGGCTGACCGGTGTGAGCAAGCAGACGAAAGTCATGGATTTCCCCCACCCCGGCCAGGCCGCCACCCTCGAATGGGTTCAGTCGTTCCAGAATTTCTTGGTAACCGGGATCGGAGATACTGCGAACGACCTGTCGGGCTTGAACGGCACTTACGTGCAACCCGTTACGATTTCCGTAAGCGGGAGCAGTTGCTACCAGTACAACTTCTTAACGGGCAACTGGCAATTTATCCTTACAGCGGGTGCGCTAGCATCTGATTCAAGCAGCACCTTCGTCTACGCGGTCCCGGCCACGGCTACGGATTTCTGTTTTTACGCCCTACAAACCAGTTCGGGCAGCAGCGGAACAGGATACAACCTCACGGGCACAGGTGTCTGTGCTGTTTCTGCAGTACAAGTTCCTGTAACAGCGACTGGTGTGAAAAAGTCAGCCGATGGGCAGAGGCTTCTGGGAACTTTTACGTCGACTTACCCTGGCTGTACGCAGACAGCGGTACTGTACTGAGAATCCTGACCCGTCGCCAAGACGGGACTCGAGATCGGCGGGAAACGTGGATTCGTTCTCGCCGATGCGCGGCCATGCACCTGTCCACCAACGCCTGACATGAACCGTCACACGCGACTGCTTCAAAGCGTGTGCGGAGAGTTGACATGCACAGAGGCTCACACCCCGATGTGGGCCTTTTCTTGCCAGTTTCGTGTTCGGGAAACGCCCGCTCACCCCACATGATGTGCGCGTATTCGTCGCGCGCTTGTTTGCGATGAACGCCCCAAGATGGCGCCCCGAAGACGAATCGAACGTCCGACCTACCCCTTAGGAGGGGGTTGCTCTATCCACTGAGCTACCGGGGCGAGACGCGCATTCTAACGAATCCTCGATGGATTGCCGAACCGCGCCGAACGCACCGATCCGAGTTTGCGCCGTCTATGATGGGAAACGGGGGAACCGATGATCAAACTCGTACTTGGCGGGCTCGCGCTGCTGTTGCTGCTGGCAAGCGCGGCCTTGTGGATGCTGAGGCCTGGTCCGCAGCGCGTGGCAGGCAGCATGGCGCCTGATTTCGCCTTGCGGGACCAGGACGGCACCCTGCATCGCCTGGCTGACCATGCCGGACGCTGGCTGGTGCTGTATTTCTATCCCAGGGATGACACGCCCGGCTGCACCCGCGAGGCATGCCGCTTTCGTGACGACATCGGCGTGCTCGGGCCTCTCAAGGCGGACATTGTCGGCATCAGCGTCGACGATGTGCAGTCGCATGCCCGTTTTTCCGAGAAATATCGGTTGCCGTTCCCCTTGCTGTCCGACCCGGATGGGCACACGGCTGCAGCGTACGACAGCCTGCTGAATCTCGGCCTGGTGCGATTCGCGCTTCGCCGCACCTTCATCATCGCGCCGGACGGCCGGATCGCCGCGCGTTTCGACAAGGTCGACCCCGACACGCATGCGCAAGATGTGGTGCGGGCCCTGCGGGCCGTGCAGCAGCCCGGACTGAAGCCTGCAACGGCTTCAACCGATAAATAGGCATACGGACTGGATCGCGAGCGCCATGTTCATGCCACGCGGCACCTCACTGATGACCAGCACGGCCTTCATCGCCCTGATCGTGCTGATTTGCGGGTTGGCCTTCAACGGCCTGCTGCAGCTTCATGCCCTGGGTTCGCAGCTGCGCACCGTGGTCGAGTTCCACAACCGCAAGATCGATCTCATCACCCAGACCCAGGTAGCGGCGCACACGCGCACCGACAGCCTGTTCCGCATGGCGCTGACCAATGACCCGTTCGAGCGCGACGAAATGTTCCTCAACTTCAACCGGGCCGGCTTTCTCGTGGGCAGTGGGCGCAACGCCCTGCGCCAGATGGGTTTCACGCCCGACGAGCAGAAAAGTTTCGATGCCCAGACCCGCCTGATCCGCGACATCGAGGCAGTGCAGGAACAGGTCGTCGACCTGCTCAGGGCCGACCATGACGCAGAAGCACGCAGGCTCCTGCTTGATTCGGCGATTCCGCTGCAGATCGCCTTCACCCAGCAGCTGGCCGACATGCGTGCGCTCTATCAACAGGCCAACCTGGCGGCGCAGGACAAGGCGCAGAAAACCTACCGCCACACCTTCCTGCTGACGCTGGGCTTCGGCATCGTCGCCATCGCCCTGGCGCTGCTGATTGCCTGGCGGACCGTGCGAAAAATCCGCCTGAATTCGCACCTGATCGACCAACACATGGTCGATCTGGAACGTTCGCGCGCGGCATTGCGTCAGGAAGCGACGCACGATCCGCTGACCGGACTGGCCAACCGGCGGCTGTTTTACGACCGGCTGCAGCAGGCCATCCACCATGCGCAACGCTATGGCGGCAAGCTGGGCATCCTGTTCGTCGATCTGGACCGCTTCAAGATCATCAACGACCAGCATGGCCACCACGTGGGCGATGCGGTGTTGACGGAAGTGGCCAAACGCCTGACCTCCAGCATTCGCAGTTCCGATTCGGTCGCGCGCCTCGGCGGCGACGAGTTTGTGGTGTTGCTCGACGGTGTACAGGGACGTGAGGAATTCATCGCGACCGCCCGCAAGATCGAGGAAGCGCTGAACGCGGATTCGCATTTCTTCGGACTCGACGTGGAAATCGCTGCCAGCATCGGCCAGGCGATGTACCCCGACGACGGCGTCGACGAGGATGCGCTGATTCGCGCCGCCGATGCTGCCATGTACCGGGTCAAATCAGGGTGCGAATCGGCACGTCAGTGCCGCCTTGCATTCTAGGGCCGATTGCGTACGGCGCGTTCGCGCCGGGCCTTGGCACTCCAGATCAATACGTACTGCACGCCGGACACCACGGCGATGGCGAACACGCCGGCGAACAGCAATGGCAGCCAGTCGTCGATTTCCAGCAGGCCGGCCAGATCGGCCAGCACCAGCGTCAGCAGGGCGAACTCCGCAGCCATGTGGGTCTTGCCGAGCCAGGTAGGATGGATCTCGAGATGGCCAGCCAGCCCCCGGTAGCTCAGGGCGCCCAGCACGATGATGCCGTCGCGCAGCAGGATGGCCAGCGTCACCCACAACGGGATGGCTTCGGCCTGCGTCAGCAGCACCAGCGTCACGAGCCCCAGCGCCTTGTCGGCAAGGGAATCGAGCGCGGCGCCCAGCTGGGTCATCTGGTCGAGCCAGCGCGCCAGCAGGCCGTCGATGCCGTCGGACACGGCAGCGGCAAGGAAAAGCCAGCACGCTGGCTCCCAGCGCTGCTGCAGGATCATCCAGGCCACGGCCGGCACGGCGGCCAGTCGCAGCAGGGTAATGGAGTTCGGCAGGTTGAACACGCGCTCGCTCATGTTCGCACCCTACTTAATTCAAAGGCGCTCTGGCAAGCGCGTCCCACAATTTCTCGAGCCGCTTGACCGACACCGGATAGGGCGTTTTCAGCTCCTGTGCGAACAGTGAAATACGCAGTTCCTCGAGCTGCCAGCGAAAATCGTCGAGCGCAGCAGGGATCTCGCCCTTGACCTGCGCACGCCGCGCCAGGTATTTGTTCTGTAGCGTCAGCACCCCCGCCATGCCGCGCGCGTCGCGCTGTTCCGCTGCCGGCAGCTTTTCCAGCCGCTTCAATATTCCTTTCAGGTAACGCGGCAGGTCCTTCAGGTGCGCCCAGGGGGTGGCCGTCACGAAATCCGCCGGCAGCAGTGCGGCGAGATGTACGGTCTCGTCCCGCATCACGGCGCTGAACTGCGGCCTGGCTTCGAGGCGTGCCGCCACCTGCGCATGCAGATCGAGGATGTCGGCCACGTCGCGCAGCAATGCCTGCCTGACCACGGCGATCCGGGGCTTGGCGCGCTCCTTCTGTTTGCCGAAGGCCTTGGCATCGCGTGGCGTGTCGTCGTCGCCAAGCAGCGCGCGCGCGGCGATCGCATCGAGCAGTTGTGCACGCAACTGGTCGGCACTGCCGAAAAGACGGAATTTCAGCGCCAGCGCGGCTTCCCGTCCCAGCTCCTTGTCGAGCTGCTTGAATTGCGCCGCCAGTGCGATGCGCAGCAGGCGCACCACGCCGCGGCGGGTTTCGGCTTCAGCCGCGTCGTTCGTGTCGAGCAGGCGCAGATCGACACTGTCGCCATTGTCGATCAGCGCCGGATAGCCGACCAACTCGCGTCCGCCGCGCCTGAATTTCACCTGCTGCGGCAGGTCGCCGAAATTCCATTCGACGAGGCCGGCACGCTCGAATTCGCTGTCAGCGGCGCCGCCGCCGTAGGTGATGCGCGCCGCGCCACCGAGCTGCTGGCGCAGCGCGGCGAGATCGCGGCCGCTGGCGAGTTCCTGGCCGCTGTCGTCGACCACGCTCAGGTTCATTTTCAAATGCGGGGGCAATTCGCCCGACCAGTCGTCGGGATGGACGTCGGCACCGGTCTTTTTCCGGACGTAGCTGGCCAGCGCATCGGTCAGCGTCTGCTCGCCCGGCTTTGCGGCGGAAAGAAACGCCGTCACCGCGTCGGGCAAGGGAATCAGCGGGCGGCGCTTGTCCTTCGGCAGCGACTTCAGCAGTGCGGTGAGCTTTTCGCGGATCAGGCCCGGCACCAGCCAGTCGACCTGCGCCGGCTCGATGCGGTTGAGCAGGTACAGCGGCAGCTTGAGCGTCACGCCGTCGAGCGGGTGGCCCGGCTCGAAACGGTATTTGAGCCTGCACGCCACGCCGTCGACCGTCATCGTCTCGGGAAACAGCGTGTGGTCGGCGCCGAGCCCTTCACCGAGGATGTCCTCGCGCTGCAGGAACAGGACTTTCCGCTCAGCGGCTTCGGCTTCGGCCCGCCAGGTCTCGAATGCCGCGCCGTTATGGAGGTCGGCCGGAATGCGTGCGTCGAACACACGGAAGATGCGCTCCTCGTCCAGCCACACGCCCGACTTGCGCGCCTTGTGTTCGAGGTCCTCGATCTCCTTGATCAGCGCGCGATTGTGCGCGAACCAGGGCGCCTGCGTATCGTACTCGCCGGCCACCAGCGCGCCGCGGATGAACAGCTCGCGCGACAGCGCCGGGTCGATGGGGCCGTAGTGAATCTTGCGCCGCGGCACCAGCGTGATGCCATACAGGCTCACGCGCTCGAATGCCACCACGCGCGCACCGTCCCTTTCCCAGTGCGGCTCGAGGTACATGCGCGTCAGCAGGTGCCGGCCCGCAGCCTCGATCCACTCGGGTCGTATTTCGGCCACGGTGCGCGCAAGCAGCCGTCCGGTGTCGGTCAGCTCTGCCGCCATGATCCACTTCGGGCCCTTCTTCGCCAGTGCCGAACCGGGATGGATCGACAGCTTGATGCCGCGCGCGCCCTGATAGTTGCCCTCACCCGGCTTGGGCCTTCCCTTCGCGTCGTCGGACTTGAAGCCGATGTTGCCGAGCAGGCCCGTCAGCAGTGCCTGGTGGATCGCGTCGTAGCCGGCGTCCTTCTCGTTCTCGCGCAGCCCGAGTTCGGCGACCTGCGCGTGAAGTTGCCCATGGATGTCGCGCCATTCACGCATCCGCCGCGGCGACAGGAAATGATCCTGCAGCAGCGCCTGCAGCTGACGGTTGGTCTTCTTGTGCTGCACCTGCTCCTCGTACCAGCGCCACAGCTTGAGCCAGCCCATGAAGTCGGAGCGCTCGTCCTGGAAGAGCTTGTGCCTCTCGTCGGCGGCCTGGGCCCGTTCCATCGGGCGGTCGCGCGGGTCCTGCACCGACAGCGCACTGGCGATGACCAGCATCTCGCGCAGACAGCGCTGCCGCTCGGCACCCAGCAGCATGCGGGCAATGCG
Organism: Thiobacillus sp.; assembly: GCA_041912015.1. Taxonomy (GTDB): domain Bacteria; phylum Pseudomonadota; class Gammaproteobacteria; order Burkholderiales; family Thiobacillaceae; genus Thiobacillus. The sequence goes on from JAYRNU010000015.1 coordinate 13,611, forward strand.
CGGATCGAGCGGCAACTTCGCCAGCCTGGCGCCAATCCTGGTCAACGCCCCCTGCTCGTCGAGCGCGTGAAGCTCGGCCAGCAGCTGGTAACCGTCGGTGACGAGGCGGTTGCCCGGCGGATCGATGAAAGGGAAGCCGACGACGTCGCCGAGGCCCAGCGACTTCATGCGCAGGATGACGCCGGCGAGCGAGGAGCGCAGCAGCTCGGGGTCCGTGAAGCGTGGCCGGTTGGCGAAGTCCGCCTCGTCGTACAGCCGGATGCAGACGCCGTCGGCGACACGGCCGCAGCGGCCGGCGCGCTGGTTGGCCGACGCCTGCGAGACCTTCTCGATCAGCAGCTGCTCGACCTTGTTGCGCGCCGAGTAGCGCTTGACCCGCGCGGTACCGGGATCGATCACGTAGCGGATGCCGGGCACGGTCAGCGAAGTCTCGGCCACGTTGGTGGCGAGCACGATGCGTCGCAGGGCGGAAGTCGGCTTGAAGATCGCGTCCTGCTCGGCCACCGACAGGCGGGAGAACAGCGGCAGGATCTCGGTGCCGGGGGGATGGTGCTTGCGCAGCGCCTCGGCGGTGTCGCGGATCTCGCGTTCGCCCGGCAGGAACACCAGGATGTCGCCAGGGCCGAGCCGGGCGAGTTCGTCGGTGGCATCGAGGATGGCGGCGATCTGGTCGGGCGCATCGCGATCTTTCCTGTCGCCGCGGGCGAGGTCCTTCTTCTCGCGTTCGCCTTTGGCCGGGGGAGCGGGTTCGTCGCGCTCGATCGGCCGCCAGCGGATTTCCACCGGATAGGTGCGGCCCGATACCTCGATCACCGGCGCATCGTCGAAGTGCTTCGAGAACCGCGCGGCGTCGATGGTGGCCGACGTGATGACGACGCGCAGGTCGCTGCGCCGCTGCACCAGGGTCTTGAGGTAGCCGAGCAGGAAATCGATGTTGAGGCTGCGCTCGTGCGCCTCGTCGATGATGATCGTGCCGTAGCGCGACAGCAGCGGGTCGCCCTGGCTCTCGGCCAGCAGAATGCCGTCGGTCATCACCTTGATCGCGGTGTCGTGCCGCACCTGGTCGGTGAAGCGGACCTTGTAGCCGACCAGACCACCGAGTTCGCCGCCCAGTTCCTGCGCGATGCGCGCCGCCACCGAGCGCGCGGCGATGCGTCGCGGCTGGGTGCATCCGATCAGCTTGCCGGCCCGGGCCGCCTCCGATCCCTGCCGGGCTTCCAGGCACATCTTGGGAATCTGCGTGGTCTTGCCGGATCCGGTCTCGCCGCACAGGATCAGCACCCGGCTGGTGCGCAGCGCGGCGAGGATGTCGTCGCGGCGTGCGGAAACCGGCAAGTCGGGGTAGGAAATGTTCAAGGGGCTCAAAATTCGCTTCACACGGGGGTACGGAAGGTTGGGGAGGCATTCATTTCGCTTTGCTCCCTTGCCTCTCCAGCCTCCCTGTCAAAAAATCCGCTCTATTTGTTCTGGATGTAGCGCACGTCGTCGAAGGTTTCGAGCCAGGCCGGCCGGTATACCGCGATCAGGGTGATGGTCATGCCGGTCGAGAACGCCTCGGCCCAGCCGATCAGCAGCGTGGCGAACGGCGTGTACTGGGCGAGCAGATAGTCCAGCGTATACACGCCCGCGAGCGCCATGAGCGCCGTGGTCGCCAGGCCGATCGACGCCACCGCCAGCGCCGTGCCGAAAAACGCGTTGCCCAGCACGTAGATGAAGAAGTGATTCGGCAGCCGGCGGTCCAGCAGGCGAAAAATCCCCCAGCTCACCGCCGCGGGCAGCATCACCAGCAGCAGCGCGTCGAAGCCCAGCGACGTCAGGTTGCCGCGCCCGAATGCCGCATTGGTCAGCAGCACCAGCACGCCGGCGAAGCTCGCGCGCCAGAAGCCGAACATCAGCGTCAGGGCCGACATGCCGTACAGGTGGAACGCCAGGCCGGGCTTCACGCCAGTGCGGATCTGCCAGAGTGCCAGCACGGCCACCGTGGCACCCAGAAACAGGTTCAGCCGGTCGGAGTCTGCGAGCCGGCGCCAGTCGCCCGACATCATCCAGCGCCAGGCCCATACGGCCAGCCCGAGCCAACCGACAAGATGGAATGATGGGGGCAGCACAAGCGCGGTAAAATTCATGGACGGATTTTACGCGATGCCGCCATCCGCTTCCCTTGCCCCGAGTCCACCCATGTCAGCCAGCCCAGTGTCCAAGTCTGCCAATGCTCCGCTCAGCGACGACGAGATCGACGCTCTGGCCGACCTGGTCGACCTGATCGACGCACATACCGACGTCCAGATATCGCTCGAAAGCATGGACGGCTTCATCACGGCCCTGGTCTGCAGCCCGCGCGTCATCCCGCCGGCCGAGTATTTCCCGGTGCTTCTCGACCGCGACGACGGACTCGCCGGGGTATTCGACGACGCCGCCGACGAAGCGCGCTTCATGGCGCTGTTCGAGCGCCGGCGCCGCGAGATCGCCCGCGCGCTGGCCGCCCCGATCGACAACCTGACCGACCCCCGGGCGCTGTCGCCGCTGGTCATGGACTGGCAGGGTCTGCTGGCTGAACTGCCCGCAGCCGAAGCCGGGCGCCTGAAGGCGGTTGGGATCCCGCCCTATGCCCAGCTCTGGGCCGCCGGCTTCCTGCTGGCAGTGGAATACTGGGAAGACGACTGGGCACTGCCTGCCGACAGCAAGGACGAAGCCTTCGTCGACGAAACGCTCGACCCGTTCTACGTGCTGGCGGCGCCGCTCGACGAACTGACGCCCGAGGAACGCGCCGTCCGCCGCGAGGACCATCTTGCCCTGGCGCTGTGGGGCGCCTACGAACTGCGCGAATTCTGGCTCGACCGCGGCCAGGGTACGTTCGTCTGAATCGTGTAACCTGATCCGATTATCCTGCTCGCACCATGAAACTCGTCCTGTTCGACCTCGACAACACCCTGCTCGCCGGCGACTCCGACTATGAATGGGGTCAGTTCCTGATCGCCCGGGGCGTGGTCGACGGCGCGCACTACGAAGCCAAGAACAAGGCCTTCTACGAGGATTACAAGGCGGGTCGGCTCGACATCTACGCCTTCCTCGCGTTCGCCCTGCACCCGCTCGCCACCCATACCCGCGCCCAGCTCGACGCCTGGCACGCCGAGTACATGGCAACGCGCATCCGGCCGATGATCACCCAGGCCGCGCGCGATCTGGTCAACATGCACCTGAACGATGCAGACCTCGTCGCCATCATCACCGCCACCAACAGCTTCGTCACCGGCCCGATCGCC
>JAYRNU010000016.1:0-23156 GCA_041912015.1 Thiobacillus sp.
CGGTGTTGAAATACTCGCCTATTGCCTTATGACCAATCATATCCATCTGGTTGCCGTACCCTCCACCGACGACGGATTGGAGCGTGTGCTGAAACCGCTGCATATGCGTTACGCCCAGCACATCAACCGTGCACGGGGCTGGAAAGGGCATCTGTGGCAGGGGCGGTTCTTTTCATCGCCCCTGGATGAAGCGTACCTGTGGGCGGCTGTGCGATACGTGGAACGCAACCCGGTACGAGCAGGAATGGAACGCCGCGCCGAGGACTACCGCTGGTCTAGCGCCGCCGCGCATTGTGGCAAACGACTGGACGGGTTACTAAATCCGGAATCGGACTTGAGCAGAAAATTCTCTGAGATAGAAGACTGGTCAGCCTGGCTGGCTGAGGGTGATGAAGCGGAAGAACTCCAGATGCTGAGGCGCAATGTCGAAAAGGGATTGCCGTGCGGGTCGGAGGGCTTCGTTCAGAAACTGGGGCGGCAGGTTGGGCGTTTGCTGGAGTATCGCCCACGGGGGCGGCCCAAGAAGGTTAACGAAGATGAATAAATGAGAAGTGAATAAAAGGGAAGCGTCCCCTTTATTACTTTATTATCCGCAAACTGAAGCCGACGGTGACCAGGGCAGCGCCGACCCCGCTGACGTTCTACAAGAGCCGTCCCTGAAAAGCCGGACGCGGCCAGTGCCGCCCGGCTAAGGGCGTCGACCTATTTGGCGTACTTCGCCTGCATCGCGACGACCTGGGGTGGTACCGACTGCAGGGCAGGCGAACTCCGGACCTTGTCCGCTTCAGGCGCATCTTCCGCTTCGCAGCGGTCGAGATGGTACAGCGCGACGACCAGACCCACCGACGAGATCAGCAGGAAATAGGGCCCGAACAGCCAGAACACCAGTGGCACGGCAAAGAAGAATGCCCGCATGCCGACCGAGAACATGTTGCCCGCGCGGTGCAGGCGCCGCGCGACAGCCCGCGGGGACAGGTTGTGGTGGGCGTTGTGTTCCGGCACGTTGACCATGAAAACGACGTGGTTGGCCAGTCGCACCGACATGGCGAAAGAGAAGAACGCGACGATGAAGTCCACCAGCAGAAACATGACCTTGACGATCCACAGTTCGGTCGCCAGCGATCCCTTCAAATTCAGCGCATGCCAGCTTTGTGCAATGTGCTCGGACTGCCCGGACAGGGTCAGCGTGCCGATGATGAGCAGGGCCGCAGTCGAGGCCATGAGCGAGGCGCCCATGACGAAATTGCGCAGGGTCTGCACCGCCATCACATCCTTGGATGCATTGCGCATGATGTGCTCCACCCACAGGCTCCGCGCCAGGGCGTTGACGCCATGAATCGTGTAGGTGGGGTCGTTGCGCACCTTCATGTTCAGAAAGCCGTAGTAGGCGGCAACGATCGCGGCGCTCAGGGCGAGCGCAATCAGATCGGTTTCAAAATAGTCGAGCGAGACCATTCCTCAATGCGCTCCCTGGATATGACCCATCGCGGGCGCCAAGGCTGAAGTGCCGCGTTCCGTGGTCGCTGCATCGACTGCAGTCTCAGCGGAGGCTGCATGGACAGGCTGCCTGCTCTGGTTCAGCAAGGCGCGGAAGTCTCCCAGGTTGTCGACGTTGGCGAAGGCCAGGGCATCAAGAAGGGATTTCAGATTCATGCTTGAAGAACTCATGGTGTGCTCGCTCAGGGTTGTGATAGGTACTCTCCTAAGAGCATTTGTTGTGCCAGTGACATATGCCATTGAATACATAGGGAAAAAATACATTCCCCCTGAGATCGATGCTTAGCAGGGTTGTAAAATGCAACACAACGATCTGGCCATGAAATTCATAACAACATGATATGTAAGTATTATTTATAATCCATGGGGCTGTGTTGTATTTTTCGTGCAATAGTTGCAAACTGCATCAACCATAAGCGCTGTGTTGCAACTGGAGGCAGCTAACCATGCCATTGGCCCTCAAGGGCGTCCTGTCGCGTCATTCCCTGCAGGGAAAGATCACCCTGGGCTATTACGCGGTCGCGACGATCATGCTGGTGGCGTCGATCTTTTTCGTCGGGGAACTGCGTGCTCTGGAGGCCCGCGTGGAGCTGGGACAGCGCGCGACCGACCTGTTCAACGCGGCGCTGGAAATCCGCCGCTTCGAGCGCAATTATTTTCTTCACCATCAGACCGCCGATCTCGAGGAGAACGGACGTTACATCGCGCTGGCGCAGAACATGCTGATCGCCAACCGGGCCGATTTTCTTGCCATCGCCCCGGCGGCGCGGCTGGCTGAGTTGAGCACGCTGCTGGGCGAATACCGGAGCCGGATGTCGGTGCTGCCTGCCGTCGACCCGCAAGGCCACGAATCGATCGAACCCCGGGTACGTGCACTGGGCAAGGACGTCGTGGCCATCGCAGAGGACATGGCAGGATCGGAGCGGCGGCAGATTCAGGCGACCCTTGCTTCGTTCCGCATGCTGCTTCTGGGCGCGATCCTGTGCATTGCGCTGCTGATCGTGGTGATCGGCAGGGTGCTCTCGCAGCGGGTAGTACGGCCGCTGAAGGAAATGGAAGCCAGCGTGGTGGCGATCACGGCCAACCGACGCGAAACCCTGTCGGCGCCTTCCGACGACCGCGAAATCCTGTCGATCATCGAAGCCTTCAACCACATGCTGAAGGAACTCGACCTGCGGCAAAAGTCGCTGATGCGTTCGGAGCGGCTGGCTTCGCTCGGAACCATGCTTTCCGGCGTCGCGCATGAGCTCAACAACCCGCTGTCGAACATCTCGACCTCGTGCCAGATCCTGCAGGAGGAAGTCGGGGAAAGCGATGCGGCGACGCAGTCCCTCTATCTTGGACAGATCGACCAGCAGACCGAGCGCGCGCGCACCATCGTCCGTGCACTGCTGGATTTTTCTCGGGAGCGGGCGTTCAGCAAGGAAGCCGTATCGCTCCGACCGCTCGTGACCCAGACGGTGGGCTTCGTCCGGGGTGAAGTTTCCGCCAAGTCCCTGGTCGAGCTGTCGATTCCCGAAGATCTGACAGTCACGGCCGATGTCCAGCGGTTGCAGCAGGTGTTCGTCAACCTGATCCGCAATGCCATGGATGTGCTCGGTCCGGACGGCCGGATCGACATTTCCGCAGGGCGCATGCGGGTGACCGGACCGCCCGAGGGCACCGCATTCGGACCGGGGTGCGACACCGGCGGGGAAGTCGTCGAGATCTGCGTGGCCGACAATGGGCCCGGCATCCCGGCGGACTTGCTGCCGCGCATTTTCGATCCCTTCTTCACGACCAAGGACGTCGGCCACGGCATGGGGCTCGGCTTGTTCGTCGTCTACGAGATTGTCGACGAACACGGCGGCTGCATTGCCGTGCAGAGCACGCCGGGCCGGGGCACCACGTTCTGCATCCGGCTGCCCGGCGAGGGCCTCAAGGTTCGGTCTGCAAGCGGCGCAGGCAGCGACAAGGAAGGAACGTAATGCAGGCACATCTGCTGGTAGTCGACGACGAGGAGATCGCGTTGCGCAATCTTCAGCATGTCATGGAGAAGGCAGGCTACCGGGTTACCGCGACCCGCAGCGGTGCCGAGGCCATTCAGCTGATGGCGGACAACCGGTTCGACGTGGTTCTGACCGATCTGCGCATGGAGGGCGTGGACGGAATGGACGTGCTGAAGCAAAGCCAGGCGTTGCAGCCCGGGGCGGAAGTCATTTTCATCACCGGCTACGCGACGGCTGAATCCGCCGTCCAGGCCTTGAAACACGGGGCGTTCTACTACATCGCGAAGCCTTTCCGCCTCGACGACGTGCGCAAGGTGGTCGCCGAGGCGCTGGAAAAAGTCCGGTTGCGCCGCGAGAACGATGCTCTGCGCCGCGAAGTCGAGAGCTATCGCGACGGGGAAGGCATCGTCACGCAGGACATCGAGATGCAGCGTCTCCTGGAAACGGCGCGGCAGATCGCGCCGACGGACTGCAGCGTGCTCATCACCGGCGAGAGCGGAACCGGCAAGGAGCTGTTCGCCAAATTTCTGCACCGCCACAGCGGCCGGGCCGATGGCCCCTATGTCGCCATCAACTGCGGCGCGTTCAGCGATCAGCTGCTGGCCAACGAGCTGTTCGGCCACGAGAAGGGCGCGTTCACCGGTGCGACCGCGCTCAAGAAGGGGCTGATCGAGGTGAGTTCGGGCGGCACGCTGTTCCTCGACGAGGTGACGGAAATGACGCCGCCGATGCAGGTCAAGCTGCTGCGTGTGCTGCAGGAAAAAGAGGTCCTGCGGGTGGGCGCGACGCGGCCGGTGAAGTGCGACGTGCGGGTGCTGGCGGCGACGAATCGCGAGGTGTCCGAGGCAGTGAAGAGCGGGCAATTCCGTGAAGATCTCTACTTCCGGCTCAACGTGGTCAACCTGCACATTCCGCCGCTGTCCCGGCGCAAGGGAGACATCCCGCTGCTCGCGCAGCATTTCCTGCTCAAGTATGCGAGCCGGATGAAGAAACCGGTGACGCGGATCTCGTCCGAAGTGCTGCGGGCGCTCATGGAATATCCGTTTCCGGGTAACGTCCGTGAACTCGAGAACCTGATCGAGCGGGGCACAGCGATGGCGCAGGGCGAGGTCATCGAACTCGAGCACCTGCCGGACAGCGTGTGGCGTTCAGGGCCGGCCGGAGTCGGCAGGGTCGGGGGGCGCCTGCCCACGCTCGAGGAACAGGAGCATCACTACATCAGTCGCGTCCTTGACGAGGTCAACGGCAATCAGACGGCGGCCGCGCAGATCCTGGGCATCAACCGCGCCTCCTTGTGGCGCAAGCTCAAGGCGTGGCGGGATGAAGAGCCGGGGAAATGAGGCCCTGGCGGTCCAATCGACACGCAACAACGCCCATGGGGGGATTGCTGACGGACCCGGCAAGGCAGGGGGCGCGCAGGGGGCGCCGCGCAATCAGGGACGGACGTAGGCCCAGCCGGCCGCCTGCAGCTTGATGAGCTCGACGATTCCCGCCTCCACATAGCCGATATCGGGGAGCATGTGGTCGCGTGGGATGTTCTGGGCCTTCATGGTGTTCTCGCACGCGACGATCTTCACGCCTTCCTCCATCGCTTCCTCCACCTTGTTGGGCACCAGCGAGTCATCGCGCAGCATGGCGATGGCGTCGCCGTAGACCACCATCTCGATGGCGACGTTCTCGGGGCCAAGGGCACGCTGTATGTTGCGGAAGTTGCCGAATACCTCGGCCCAGACATGCGGGTCATTTTCGGTCACGGCGAACACGACCTTGTAGGCCGGGGGCGCAGGCGGCTTGGCCTTGGCCGCCAGTGCCTCGCCGGACAGGAAGGCAAGCAGCATGATGCTCATGAAGGCGAACAGTGTGCGCAATTTGGTAAGCATGGTTTCTCCTTGTCAGCTCGGTCCCGGGAACGGATGCAGCGTCATGGATCAGGCTTCAGGATGCTGCAAAACCGCATCGCCTCGCGCTGATCCGCATGCCAATCTTAGCTTCAATGGCCTGCCTGGCGCGCGGTACGCATCTACCACTTCAGCTGCCTGTCCGGTGCTTGCGTTTCAGGTCGGAGGACAGTTCGGCGCCGAGTTCGGCCATGAATGCGGCGTGCCTGGATTCCGCGCGCTGGAACGTCTCGATCAGGTACTCTGCCTCGACGGTCAGGCGGCTGCCGGCGGGACCGCTTTCGACCAATGTCGCGTGCCAGGCAGCGTTCATTGCATCGACGGCATCCCAGGCTGCCTTGTAGCTCATTTTCATGGCCTTGGCGGCCTGCGAGATGGAACCTGTTGCGCGGATGTGCTGCAGCAGTTCGATGCGGCCGCGTCCGAGAAAATTCCGGCCGTCCAGAGTCAGCCAGAAGCGGCCGTCAGCGTTGAGATGCGCATTCATGGGCCGAGTTTAGCAAATGGCCCGGGCAGGCGACCGGTCGGCTAGAATGTGCGCATGCCACTGAATGCCGCATTCCAGCCATGACTGCTTTCCTCGCGATCGGCCTGGGTGCAGCCATGGGGGCATGGGTGCGCTGGGGGCTGGGCCTGTGGCTGAACCCGGTCTTTCCGTCGATGCCGCTCGGCACCCTGGCGGCCAACCTGATCGGCGGCTACAGCATCGGCCTGGCCATCGCGTGGTTCTCGGAACATCCCGGTGTGCCGCCTGAAGCCCGTCTCTTCCTGATCACCGGATTGCTCGGCGGGCTGACGACCTTCTCGACCTTTTCCGCCGAAGTCGTCACCGCGCTGATGCGAGGCCTGTGGCTGACCGGTGGGCTGATCGCCGTTTCCCACGTGGCAGGCTCATTGCTGGCGACAGGGCTGGGGTTTTATACGTTGAGGCTCGTCAAATGAACATCGTCTGTCTGCAGATTTTTGTATCCGAAGCGAGCCGCCTGCATGGCAAGCTGACTTACGAATGGCTGCTCGATGTGGCACAGGGACTCGGCATCGAAGGTGGTTCGGCCTTTCGCGCGCTGGCAGGCTTTGGCCGTCATCGCCGTCATGACGAGGGCTTCTTCGAACTGGCCGGCGAACTGCCGGTGGTGGTGGAATTCTTCGTCCAGGCGGACATGGCCGACCGGATGCTGCAGGCCGTTGCCGAGGCAGGCCTCAGGCTGGTCTACGCCAGGCTCCCCGCTGAAATCGGCACTACCGGCTGATTCCAGACGTGCTCGAGCAGCTGGTCCTGTTCGTCGCCTCGCTGGCGGCCAATTTCTTTTCGGCCTTGTCCGGGGGCGGGGCGGGGCTGATCCAGTTTCCGATCCTGATCTTTCTGGGACTGCCGTTCGGCATCGCCCTCGCCACCCACAAGGTCGCCAGCGTGGCACTGGGCCTGGGGGCAACGCTGCGGCACCTCAGGGAGTCGCATCTCGAACGGCGACTGTCGCTGATCATCCTGGCGGCCGGCTTGCCTGGCGTGGTCCTGGGGGCGGTCACGATCCTGCAGGTGCCAGAACGCCTCGCCACCCTGGCGCTGGGTTTCCTGACGCTGGGGCTGGGACTCTATTCAGTGTTCCGGCCGAAGCTGGGCATGCGGCACGCGCCGAAGAACCAGCAGGGGGTCGCCCTCGCCGGCGGCATGGCGGGACTGTTTTTCGTCGGCTTCCTCAACGGCTCGATCACCAGCGGCACCGGACTGTTCCTGACCATCTGGCTGATACGCTGGTTCGGCCTCGACTACACGCGCGCGGTCGCCTACACGCTGATCCTGTGCGGGCTGGTCTGGAACGGCACCGGTGCAGTGGTGCTCGGGATGCTCGGCACGGTGGCATGGGACTGGATGCCGGCACTGCTGGCGGGCTCGATTCTGGGCGGCTATCTCGGCAGCCACGTGGCGATCAGGCAAGGCAATCTGTGGATCAAGCGCTCGTTCGAGATCGTGACGATCCTGATCGGCCTGAAGTTGATCCTCGGCTGAGCCCCGGGCGCCGGCATCCCCGCAGGCTCATTGCTCGGGGCCTTCCTGTTCCAGCCGCAGGTACTGGTTGTAGGCGTTCACCCGGTTGGATTCGTTGAACGCCGGCATCGAACTGTATTTCGACCAGTCGGTGGCGGCATAGGCCTCCTTGAAGGGGATGAAGTCGCGCGCGGCCTTGCCCATGGTGGTGCGCAGATACTGCAGATAGTCGCGGGTGAAGACCAGGTCCTTTTGCGGATTGCGTGATGGCGCGCCGTGACCGGGCACCAGGACCTTGGGCTTGAGTGCGATCAGCTTGTCGAGCGCTGCGATCCAGGCGCGGCTGTCTGCGTCGCCGACATAAGGCACCCGGCCGCGGAATACCAGGTCGCCGGCAAAGAGGACACCATCTTCCCTGACCATCATCGCCATGTCCTCGGTGGAATGCGCCGGGCCGACATAGCGCAGCGCGAAATGGACGCCGCCCATTTCGAAGTCGGTATCGCCATCGAGGAAACGATCCGCTTCCAGCAACTGCGTGCTGTCATCCACCCACGGGAACAGGGCTTCCTTGCGCTGGGCCAGGCGCAGGGCTGCATCCTCGGTGCGGGTCGCGCCCTCGGCCAGCCGATTCGCCCAGATTTCAGCCCCCTCGGCCTTGAACACCTGCAGGCCGTAGAAATGATCGGCATGGTAATGGCTCACGATGACCAGCTTGATCGGCTGCTTGGTGATCTTGCGGATCAAGCCGAGCATCTTCCTGGCCAGGGGCGGCGAGGCGAGGGTGTCGAAGACGACCACGCCGTCGCGCGTCACGACGAATCCTGCGTTGGACATGAATCCCTGGTTTTCGGCAGACGCCGCGCCCGACTGGCCCTGAACGAAGTAGCTGTGGGCGCCTACGCGTACCGCCTTCATTGGCACGGTGACTTCGGTTGCGCTGGCGGAATCGCCCGCCTGCGCGGCGGGGATCATGCCGAACAAAGACAGAACGAGCAGCAGGCGAATGATCATGACGGGCTCCTTGATGCAGCACGCATTATAGACACCGGCTGCCGCCGCCCGTGCCTGCCTGGCCGGCCGCGCATGTGGTATCTTCGGACGGCAGCAAGGAAAGGGTTCGTCGTGCTCAAGAAACAATGGCCGGCATTTGTGCTGGCATTCGCGTTGCCGCTGCTGGCGGTCTACTGGTGGTGGGGCGGGTTCAACGCAGTGAGCGTGACCGAAACCGAGGCCGGTCCATACCGCTACGCCTACCTCGATTACGAAGGGCCCATCAGCAACATGCGCAAGACGCAGCGCAAGGCACTTGATGAATTCAACGCAGCCGGCGTGGCTGCGGGCGACACGTTCAACGTGATCCTGACCGATCCGCGCGCTGGCAACGGCAAGGTGCGTGCGCAGGTCGGCTATGCGCTGGGAGAGTCGGCCGCCGTCCCGGCGGGACTGAGGGAGGGGCGCATCGCGCGCCGCCCTGTCTACGCCGCACGGGTCAAGGCCGTGGTGCTGCTGGCGCCGTCCAAGGCCTACCAGGCGCTGTCCGACTTTCTCGGACAGGGCGGCAAGGCGATCGTCATGCCGACGGTCGAGTTGTACCGTCCGGGGGGCGAAGCCGACCGGATCGGCACCTTCACGCTGGAGATGAATCGCTGATGGCCTTTTTCTCCGTCCTCGCGGCGGTCGCCCTCGAACACTTGCGTCCGTTGCGGCAGCCCCTGCCGCATTACCAGCAATTTGCGCGCTTCACCCGCTGGATCGAGCACCGTCTCAACGCCGGCGAAACCAGTCACGGCGCGATTGCCTGGGCGCTGGCGGTCGTGCCGGTGCTGGCAGGCGTGACGCTGGTCTACGCATTGCTCGACGGCATCAGCCCGGTCCTCGGCTGGCTGTGGAATGTGGCCGTGCTGTATTTCACCCTCGGATTCAAGTATTTCAGCGACGACGCCGAGCGCACTGCTCGCCTGCTGCGCGCAGGCGATCTGGACGGCGCGCGCGAACAGCTCGGAACCTGGCGGGGGGCGGATGCCAGCCAGTTCGATGCCGACGAGCTGGCACGCATCACGATCGAGAAGGTGACGACGGCGAGTCACCGGCAGATGTTCGGCGTGCTGTTCTGGTTCGTCCTGCTGGCCCCGTTCGGACCGGCCGGTGCCGTATTGTTTCGCGCGGCGTCGATCCTGGTCCGGCGCTGGTCGGACAGCCATGGATTGTTCGGCCTGTTCGCCCGGCGCGCCTTCCATGTCGTCAACTGGCTGCCGGCGCGGCTGACCGCTCTGACTTATGCGGTGGCGGGAAATTTCGAGGATGCCACCTATTGCTGGCGCACCCAGGCCGACCTCTGGCCGGATGCGGAGGAGGGCGTGGTGCTGGCTGCCGGTGCCGGAGCGATGGGGGTGCGTCTTGGGCAAGCCATCCATGTCGGCGGGGAGTCCGTATGGCGACCCGAACTCGGCACCGGCCAGGCGGCCGACCCCGATGGCATCGACAGTGCCATCAGCATGATCTGGCGCGGCCTGGTGATCTGGCTGGTGGCAGGGCTGCTGATCGTCGTAGCGGGCTGGATTGCATAAGTCTGCATGCTGAACGCGCTGTGGGTCGGCTTCCTGCTGCTCGCCTTTGTCATTGCCCTGTTCAAGCTGCTGGTTCTCGGCGACGCCAGTGTCTTCGCTGCGCTGGTCAAGGCGCTGTTCGACAGCAGCAAGACCGCGTTCGAAATCGCACTCGGACTCACCGGGGTGATGGCGCTCTGGCTGGGGATCATGAAAGTCGGCGAACGAGCCGGCATGCTCGAGATCTTGACGCGCGGCCTCGCACCGCTTTTCCGGCGCCTTTTCCCCGAGGTGCCGGCCAATCACCCTGCACTGGGTGCAATGACCATGAACATGGGTGCCAACATGCTGGGGCTCGACAACGCGGCGACGCCGCTCGGCATCAAGGCGATGCAGGAACTCCAGACGCTCAATCCGTCCGCGGATACCGCAAGTGACGCGCAGGTGCTGTTCCTCGTGATCAACACCTCGTCGGTGACCCTGCTACCGATCACCATCTTCACCTACCGTGCGCAACTGGGCGCGGCCGACCCCACGGACGTGTTCGTGCCGCTCTTGATCACGACCTACGTCGGCACCCTGATCGGCCTGCTGGTCACCGGCCTGTTCCAGCGCCTGAACCTGTGGAATCGCGTCACCCTGGCCTACCTCGGGGGCGCCACCCTGCTGATCGGCGCAATGGTCGCGTGGTTCGGCAGCCTCGATGCAGCGGAGATGGCGCGGCAGTCGTCCATCCTCAGCAACCTGCTGCTGTTCGGCATCATCGCGACCTTTCTGCTGATGGCCGTGTGGCGACGGGTCAACGCCTACGAGGCCTTCATCGAAGGCGCAAAGGAAGGCTTTCATACCGCGGTCACGATCATCCCCTATCTTGTCGCGATGCTGATGGCCATCGCGGTTTTGCGTGCCAGTGGCGCGCTCGACCTGGTGATGGATGCAATCCGCAGCGCGGTTCTGGCACTCGGGTTCGATGCGCGCTGGGTGGACGCCTTGCCGACCGCCCTGATGAAACCGTTTTCCGGCAGCGGTGCGCGCGCCATGATGATCGACACCATGCAGACGCATGGGGCGGATTCCTTCGCCGGACGCCTGGCCTCGATCGTGCAGGGCAGCACCGAGACGATGTTCTACGTGCTGGCAGTGTATTTCGGCGCGGTCGGCATCAAGCGGGTAAGGCACGCGGTCACCTGCGGGCTGGTCGCCGACGTCGCCGGCATCCTGACCGCAATCTTCATGGCCTATCTGTTCTTTGGCGCATTCGCATGAAAACCTACGATACCCTGGCTGCCGTCGATCTTGGCTCCAACTCCTTCCGCCTCGAAGTCGCGCGCGTGGCCGGGGACCAGCTATATCCGCTGGACTCGCTCAAGGAAACCGTACGACTCGCCGGCGGACTCGGACAGGACAAGAAGCTCGACGAGGCGACCCAGGAAGCCGCGCTGGCATGCCTGCAGCGCTTCGGAGAACGTCTGCGCGGCCTCTCGCCCGAAGCGGTGCGCTGCGTCGGTACCTCGGCGCTGCGCGTCGCCAAGAATTCCGGCGCCTTCATTCGCAAGGCTGAAGCCGCGCTCGGCCATCCGATCGAGGTCGTCGCCGGGCGCGAGGAGGCGCGGCTGATCTACCTGGGCGTGGCGCATTCGCTGCCGGCGTCGCCCGACCGGCGCCTCGTCGTCGACATCGGCGGCGGTTCCACCGAATTCATCGTCGGCCACGGCCTGAAGCCGCACGAGCGCGAAAGTCTGCACATGGGGTGCGTAGTGTTCTCGCAGCGCTACTTCGCCGCGGGCGTCGTCGACAAGACGGCGCTCAAGGCGGCGGAAGTCGCTGCGCGGAGCGAAGTCGAGCGCATCGCGCGGGAATTTTCCAGCAAGAACTGGCAGCAGGCAGTCGGTTCCAGCGGCACCGCGCGGGCATTGCGCGACATGCTCGAACAGAATGGCTGGTCTGAGCGCGGCATCACCGCCGACGGACTGGCGAAGCTGCGCACCCAATTGATCAGGGCGGGGCAGGTCGATTCCCTGGAACTGGCCGGACTGGCGCGCGACCGGCGTCCGGTCATCGCAGGCGGCTTTGCCATCATGGCGGGGCTGTTTGCCGAACTCGGCATCGAACAGATGGATGTCGCCGAGACCGCCATGCGCGAAGGCATCCTTTACGACCTGCTCGGACGCTTCCATGAACAGGACATGCGCGAAGAGACCGTGGCCGAATTCATGCGCCGCAGCCACATCGATGGCCAGCAGGCGACACGCGTCAGGCAGATGGCACTGAGACTTCTGGATGCGACGGGCAACCAGGACGAGAACAGTGCGCGCTTTCTCGGGTGGGCTGCACGGCTTCACGAAATCGGCCTGTCCGTATCGCACAGCGGCTATCACCGCCATTCCGGCTACATTCTCGAAAATGCCGACATGCCTGGATTCTCGCGCTCGGACCAGGCCCGGCTTGCGTTGCTGACGCGTGCCCAACGCGGCGCCCTGACCAAGCTGCCGCAATTTGCCATGGAGGGTGGGTTGTCAGACATCGACCGTTTCCTGCTCTGGCTGCTTCGCCAGGCGGTCCTGCTGTGCCGCAGCCGTGCCGCACCACGCCTGACCTCTGTGAAAGTCGACATCACTGCCAGGCGCTTCCGCCTGACCCTGCCCGAAGGTTGGCTCGACCGTCATCCGCTGACCCGGCGCGCACTCGAGGACGAGGCCGCCCACTGGCAGGCCGTGGGGGTCAAATACCTGTTTGCCTGACAGGACCTAAACGATGTGATAGCGCTTGCGCAGGGGTTCGACGATTTTCCACTTGCAGATCAATTCTGAGGGAAAAGTCACCAGATCGCCCTTGCGTATTTCGACCGGATCGCCGCCCTCGGGGGTGACGATCGCGCGGCCCTCGAGGATATAGCTGATCTCGTCCTCGATATATTCCCACGGAAATTCCGACGCCCCTTTTTCCCATACGGGCCAGTGGTCGATGCCAAGCTTGTCGAGCCGTGCTGCATCCGGATTCGATTCAATGATGATCTTTGTCATGACTCTGTCTCCCCTCTTTACTATATGTTTATGTATAGCAGGTTGCTCTCCGGTTTGAACGTCAAGCCGTTGCGCCATGGACCATCGCAGCACCTTTCCCGGCTGCCAGGAAATGCGGTTTCGACCGGGGCAGCCTGTCCACATGCTTTCGATCCAGTTCCTCTCGATGTGGCGCCGAGGACGGGAAACCGGCTGCTTCTGCACCGAATTGGCCCGCCCCGCCTCGTGCTAGACTCTTCAAAAATTCGAGACGAGCATGGCCGAGGAATCCGATCTTTCCCGTACCGAACCGGCAAGTCCGCGGCGCCTGCAGCAGGCGCGACAAGCGGGCGATGTGCCGCGCTCTGCCGAGTTGGCTTCGTGGATGGTCTTGCTGTCCGTGCTGGGTGTGCTGGCCTGGTCTTCATCGCGCGTGTTCGGTGCCTTCCAGGCCCTCGTGGCAGCCGCGCTGGTCCATGCCGCCGAGCCCTTGTCCCCGATCCTGCTCAATGCCGCCAAGACGCTGCTGTGGTCCCTGCTGCCGGTACTGGCCACGATTTTCGTGGTCGCGTTGCTGGCGCCGATGCTGTTGTCGGGGTGGGTGTTCGCCCCTCGGGTCAGCCAAGCCGACCTGAGCCGTGCGAGCCCCTTCAAACCCCTGGCCAGGCTGGCGTCTGCAGATTCCCTGTTCGACATATCGCGGGCGCTGCTGAAATGGGTGCTTGCCGCAGTGGCCGTGGGCTGGGCACTGGAAAGCGGCTGGTCGTCGCTGCAGACGCTCGGCGCGAGCGGGACCGGCAAGGCAGCCGCTGCGGCGGCAGCCTGGGTGGGGCGCGGCATGATCGCGCTGGCAGCGGCACTGACGCTGGTGGCCGCACTCGATGCAGGCTGGCGCTGGTGGCGTTATCTGCGTCGCCACGCGATGACCTGGCAGGAGGTGATGGCCGAGGCACGCGAGGCGGAGGGCAGCCCGGAAATGCGGGCGCAGCTGCGCGGCCGTCAGCAACGGGCCGGGCAGCGGATTAACGAGGTCATCGGGTGAGCGCGCAGGGCGTGATGGTCATGGGTCTGCCGCTGAGCCGGCTGGCGGTGCCGGTGCTGGTGTTGCTGATCCTGGCGATGATGGTGTTGCCGCTGCCGACCCTCATGCTCGACGTGCTGTTCACGCTCAACATCGCGCTGGCGATGATCGTGATGCTGGTGAGCCTGAACTCGCGGCGTCCGCTCGATTTTTCGGTGTTCCCGACTGTCCTGCTGCTGACCACCCTGCTGCGCCTGTCGCTCAACGTGGCTTCCACCCGCATCATCCTGATGCAGGGGCAGACCGGGCCGGATGCCGCGGGCAAGGTGATCGAATCCTTCGGCAGCTTCCTGGTCGGCGGCAACATCGCGGTCGGCTTCGTGGTCTTCGTGATCCTGGTGATCATCAACTTCGTCGTCATCACCAAGGGGGCCGGGCGCATTGCCGAGGTGGCGGCGCGCTTCACGCTCGATTCGATGCCGGGCAAGCAGCTGGCGGTCGACGCCGACCTCAATGCCGGCTTCATCAACGAAAGCGAGGCCCGTGCGCGACGCGGCGAGATCGGCCGCGAAGCCGATTTCTACGGCGCGATGGACGGCGCCTCCAAGTTCGTGCGCGGCGATGCCATCGCCGGCATCATCATCCTGCTGGTCAATCTGGTAGGGGGCGTGGCCGTTGGCTTGCTGCAGCACAACATGGGACTGGGCGAGGCCCTCGGCCGCTACGCGCT
The DNA here is from genome assembly GCA_041912015.1 of Thiobacillus sp. Taxonomy (GTDB): domain Bacteria; phylum Pseudomonadota; class Gammaproteobacteria; order Burkholderiales; family Thiobacillaceae; genus Thiobacillus. The sequence goes on from JAYRNU010000016.1 coordinate 14,673, forward strand.
TCTGACCATCGGCGACGGGCTGGTGACGCAGATTCCGGCGCTGATCATTTCGACGGCGGCGGGCATCGTGGTCAGCCGCACGTCCAGCGAGCAGGACCTGTCGCGAGAATTTTCCACCCAGATATTCGGTCGTCCGCAAACGCTGTATGTCGCTGCCGCCGTGCTCGCGACGCTGGGGGTGATTCCCGGCACGCCGCATCTGGCATTCCTGACGATCGCAGCGCTGCTGGGCATCGTCGGATACGGGCTGATGCAGCGACAGGGCACGGTGACCGACGAGGCGCCGGCCGAGCTGGCAGAGGAAGAACCCGCGCCCGTCGATCTGACCTGGGACGACATTCCGCCCGTCGACGTGCTGGCGCTCGAGGTGGGCTACCGGCTGATCCCGCTTGTCGACCGCAGCCAGGGCGGTGCGGCACTGACCCGCGTCACCGAGGCGCGGCGCCGGTTTGCCACCGATATGGGAATCGTCGTGCCGCTGATCCGGGTGCGCGACAACCTCGAGCTCAAGCCCAACAGCTATCGCATCACGCTCAAGGGCGTCGAGGTGGCGCACGGAGAATTGCCCGGCGGTCAGATGCTGGCGGTCGACATGGGCGACGTGCTGGGGCGCCTCGACGGTGCGCCGGGAACAGATCCGCTGACCGGGCTGCCGGGTGTCTGGATCGAGTCGGGACGCGAGGAGGAAGCCGAGTTGCGTGGCTTCGTGGTGCTGACGGCCGCCGAATTGATCGCACGTCAGGTCGAATCGGTTTTCCGCCAGCATGCGCCTGAATTGCTGGGGCGGACCGAAGTGCAGCAGTTGCTCGACACGCTCGCCCGCAACCATCCCGGCCTGCTCGAGGACGTGACCCCGCGCTATCTGCCGCTGACCAGCGTGCAGGCGGTGCTGCAGAGCCTGATCGCCGAGAACGTCTCGATCCGCGACACCCGCACCCTGTTCGAGACGCTGGCCGCGCGGGCGCCGAAAAGCCAGGCGATCGACGATCTCGTCGAAACGGTGCGGGCGGCCCTCGGGCGCAGCATCGTCGACCGCCTGTTCGAGGGCAGCACCACGCTGCATGTGATCGGCCTCGATGCGGCGACGGAAACGCGCCTGCTCAACGAAATGGGCGACGAGGGCGAAGCACTGCTGTCCCCTGCCTCGCTGGATGCCCTGAACGAGGCGGCGGAGCGCGCATTGGCGCAGCAGGAAGGCGAAAGCCATCCGCCGGTGCTGCTGACTTCGCCCAGCCTGCGGGCCATCCTGTCGCGCCTGCTGCGACGCACCCTGCCGCGGCTGGCGGTCATTGCCTATGCCGAGGTGCCTGCCGATAAAATCGTGCAGGTCAGCGCGGAGCTGAAGATCGAGGGGGGAACATGAGCGTGCGGGTATTCATTGCGGCCAATGCGCGCGAAGGGCTGGCGCGCGTTCGCAGGGAACTGGGCGATGATGCCGTGGTGTTGTCGACCCGTCCGCATCCGCAGGGGGTCGAATTGCTCGCCAGCGCCTATGGGGAACTGGCGGTCCCTGCCGACCATGCCTCAGCCGACACTGCCGGCAGTTCGCGCATTCTGGCAGAGTTGTCGCGCTTGCGCGGCCTGCTGCAGAACCAGCTGGCGGGCTTTGCCTGGGGTGCCGCACGCCGGCGCGACCCGGCGCGGGTTGCCGTGATGCAGGCGCTGTTCGCAGCCGGCTTCGGCAGCCTGCTCGCACGCTCCCTGGCGGCACGTATGCCGCGCAATCTCGACGACGAGGCCGCCCGCCGCTGGCTGCGCCAGGTGCTGATCCGCAACCTGCCGTGCCTGCAGCGTGAAGAAGATCCGATGGCCCGGGGCGGCCGTTATGCGCTGGTCGGTTCGACCGGCTCGGGCAAGACCACCACGCTGGCCAAGCTGGCGGCTCGCGGCGTCGACCGCCACGGCGCGGCGCAGGTCGCGCTGGTCGCGGCCGATGGCTATCGCATCGGCGCCGCCGCACAGCTGAGGGTGTATGCGGACCTGCTGGGGGTGTCGCTGCATGTGGCCGAAGACCGCAGCCAGCTGGCAATGCTGCTGCCGCAGCTCGCCGCGCGGAAACTCGTTCTGATCGATACGGCAGGCTTCGCGCCGTCGGATCCGCGCACGTTGGAGAGTCATGCACTCGATGCCCTCGGGGTGCGCCGCCTCGCGGTGATCGCTGCAGGCCAGCAGGGGGCGGCGATCGAACAGGCCATGACGCGATTCGGCCGGGGGGCGGCTGCCTGCATCCTGACCAAGCTCGACGAAGCGCCACAGCCGGGAGCGGCGCTCGACAGCCTGATCCGCCACCGCCTGCCACTTGCCTATGTCAGTGGCGGGCAGCGGGTACCTGAAGATCTCCATGCACCGATCGCGAGCTACCTGATCGACCGTGCGCTCAAGGGAGGGCAATTGGACACGCCCTATGCGCTCGATGCCGAGGACTGGCCGCTGTTCGCCGGCATCGAGGCTGAACGTGCCGAGCGCGGCCAGCAGGGCATTCCTGCCCGGAAGGGTGGCGATGCCGGCTGACCAGGCTGCCGGTTTGCGTCGACGCGGCGAACGGCATCCGGTGCGCTGCATTCACTGCTTATCCGCGAGCGCCGCTTCGAGCATCGGGTTGGCGCATGCATTGCGCCGGCTCGGCCGGGTATCTCTGCTGGTCGATACGCAAGGCAGGATCCTGAGCGATGGGCCGATGCGCAGCCTGTTCGACTGGCGCCAGCAGCTTGCGCGCGGCCATCTGCAACCGCAGGCCATGCCACATGGCGATACCTGGCATGCTCCCGGCGTGCGGCCGGACGAACCGGCCTTGCGGCACGCAGCAGAGGCGTACGACTTTGTCCTGTTCGATGCCGATGACGATGCGCCCGATCTATGCCTGATGCCTGGCGCGGCGCATGCACTGGTCATGGCGCTGCAGCCCACGCAGGCATCGATGCAGCGCGCCTATGGGCGTATGAAGACCCTTGCGCACGCCGGGGTTGCCGCCGACGTCGGCTTGCTGGGGGATGCGGCATCGTGCGACCGGGTGAGAATGGCCTGCAGCCATTTCCTGCAACCCGGTTTCGTTCGGGCCATTTTCAGCGCGGCAGGCGAAGTTGATGCAATTGCCGCACTTGCCAGTAGAATGGCGGCAGAGGAGGCGAATCGCAATGGTTCGTTACAACACAGGGAAACCCTGAATGGCTGGTAAGCAATCGTCGCAGGACGAACAGATCACCAAGTATGCGCCACTGGTCAAGCGCATCGCCTATCACATGATGGCGCGCCTTCCCGCCAGCGTCGAAGTCGATGATCTGATCCAGGTCGGGCTGATCGGCCTGATGGATGCAGTGGGTCGATTCGACGGTACCCAGGGCGCCCAGTTCGAATCGTATGCGACGCAACGGATACGCGGCGCCATGCTCGACGAATTGCGCGAGGCGGACTGGCTGCCGCGCCACGTGCGGCAGAAGTCGCGCCAGATCGAAGCCGCGATCCACCGGCTCGAGCAGCGCAACGGCAAGGCCCCGACCGATCAGGAGATCTCGGCCGAACTGGGCCTGCCGATCGACCAGTACCAATCCATGCTGGGCGACGTGAAGTGCTCCCAGCTCCTGTATTACGAAGACTTCTCGGACGAGGACAGTGCGAGCTTCCTCGAGCGCTATCTGGTCGACGGCAGCAGCGACCCGCTCGCGGTGCTCGAGGACGAGGGCTTCCGCGAGAGCCTGATCGCGGCGATCCACCATCTGCCCGAACGCGAGCGCAGCATGATGGGCATGTACTACGAGCAGGACATGAACCTCAAGGAGATCGGCGCCGTGCTCGGCGTTTCGGAATCCCGCGTGTGCCAGCTGCATTCGCAGGCGGTCGCACGCCTGCGCGCCCAGCTCAAGATCTGGAAGGACTGACACGGCGCAGTCGCTTCCGAAGGCAGATCGCGGCTAAATCCGCGATAATGACGGCTTGTTCATCCTGCTCCCGCAAGCCTTCCATGAGCCAAGCCGACCTCAAGAAAAAAGCCCTCGACTACCACCGTCTGCCGAAGCCCGGCAAGCTCTCGGTCGAGTCGTCCAAACCCTGTTCTACCCAGGCCGACCTGTCCCTTGCCTACACGCCGGGCGTGGCCCAGCCCGTGCTGGAAATCGCCAGGAATCCGAAGAAAGCCTACGACTACACCAACAAGGGCAACCTGGTCGCGGTGATCACTGACGGCACTGCGATCCTCGGGCTGGGCGACCGCGGGCCCCTGGCCGCCAAGCCGGTCATGGAAGGCAAGGCGGTGCTGTTCAAGCAGTTTGCCGGCATCGACGTCTACGACATCGAAGTCAACGCAAAGACCCCGCAGGATTTCATCGAGGTCGTCGAGGCCATCGCGCCGACTTTCGGCGGCATCAACCTCGAGGACATCGCCGCACCGCACTGCTTCGAAATCGAGGCCGCGCTGAAGAAGAAGCTCGACATCCCGGTATTCCATGACGACCAGCACGGCACGGCCGTCATCATCTGCGCCGGGTTGATCAACGCGCTGCATGTGCAGGGCAAGGCACTGGAAACCGCGAAGATCGTCTGTCTCGGCGCGGGTGCGGCGGGTATTGCATCGATGAATCTGCTGCTGGCGCTGGGAGCGAAAAAGGCCAACATCCTGCTGGTCGATTCCAGGGGCGTGGTGCACAAGGAACGCGCCGACCTCAACAGCTTCAAGAAGGCCTTTGCGCGCCGGACGGCACTGCGCACGCTGGCCGATGCGATGCAGGGTGCCGACGTGTTCGTCGGCGTGTCGGGTGCGAACCTCGTGACCCCGGCGATGGTGAAGAGCATGGCTGACCGGCCGGTCGTCTTCGCGCTTGCCAACCCCAATCCCGAGATCCTGCCGGAGAAGGCTAAGGCTGCGCGCAGCGATCTGATCATGGCGACCGGTCGCTCCGACTATCCCAACCAGGTCAACAACGTACTCGGATTCCCGTTTATTTTCCGCGGTGCGCTCGACGCGCAGGCCAGGGAGATCACGCGGGAGATGCTGATCGCGGCCGTCCACGCGCTGGCCGGACTCGCCCGCGAGCCGGTGCCGGCGTCAGTGCTGAAGGCCTACAAGCTGAAGAAACTGGCCTTCGGACCGGACTACATCCTGCCCAAGCCGTTCGACCCGCGGCTGCTCGACCGGGTGCCCCGGGCTGTGGCGAAAGCTGCAGGCAGAAGAAAAGCCGGCCGCTGACCGGCTCCGCGGCAAGTGGCGACATTACTTTTGCTTCAGGATCCAGGCGATGATCTTTTTCAGGTCCTTGTCGCTGACCTTCTTGTTGGGGGGCATCGCGACGGTGCCCCAGACACCGCTGCCGCCGTTCCGCACCTTCTGGAAGAGGATACTGGCGGCATCCTTCTGACCCTTGTACTTGGCCGCCACATCGATGTAACTCGGGCCAACGACTTTTTCATCGATTGAATGACAGCCCAGGCATCCGCTTTTTTCGGCCAGTTCCTTATCATCTGCCTGTGCGGCTGTAACAGACATGACCAGCATGATGCCGGCAATCGGCGCAATCAAATTCATGGCAATTCTCCTTGCGGGTTGGGAAACGTCGCCTGGCGATCCGGCAAAAAGCGGCGCGACCGCGCGCACTTGCGGCTAAACTAGCACGGCGCGCTTTTCGCCACAATGAGGCCCGTCAGGATGGCCGAACGCCCCGTATACCTCGATCTGCTCCGCATCCATCTGCCGCTTGCCGGCTGGGTGTCGGTGCTGCATCGGGCATCGGGTGCCTTGTTGTTCCTGGCCCTGCCGCTGGCGGTGTGGAGCCTGTCGGTTTCGCTGTCGGGCACCGACGGCTTCCGGCGCATGGCCGGCTGTTTCGACATGCCGCTGGCCAGGCTGCTTCTGCTGCTCGGGATCTGGGCGCTGGCGCACCACGGGTTCGCCGGCTTGCGCCATCTGGCGCTGGACTTGCACTGGGGCCTGCGCAGCGGGCGCCAGACCGGCATCGTGGTATTGCTGGCGAGCGCAAGCGTCACGCTGTTCGCTGCCTGGAGGTTGTTCGCGTGAAGCGGGCCACGGGATCGCATACCGGGACCGGCACCTGGCTGGTGCAGCGTGCGACGGCTGTAGTGCTGGCGCTGGTCTTGCCCGCCTTGACGATCGGGTTTCTGTTCGCCTGGCCAGCCGATTTTGCCGGGTGGCAGGCCTTGATCGGGGCGAGGGCGAGCCAGGTGCTGATCATGCTGACGGGGGTCGCGCTGGCGCTTCACGCCTGGGTCGGCATGCGCGACATCTTCATGGATTACGTCCATCCGCCGCTGCTGCGGCTGGCGCTGTATCTCGCCGTCATTCTCGTTCTGGCCGGAACCGTGGTGTGGCTGGCTGCGGTCCTGTTTGGCGCGACGCCCGCGGGGACGCCATGAACACGCGCCGCTTCGACGCCCTGATCGTCGGCGGCGGCGGCGCGGGCCTGCGTGCCGCCCTGCAGCTGGCGCGCTCGGACTACACCGTTGCCGTCGTGTCCAAGGTGTTCCCGACGCGTTCGCACACGGTGTCGGCGCAGGGCGGCATCACCGCTGCGCTCGCCAACGTCGACGACGACCGCTGGGAATGGCACATGTACGACACGGTCAAGGGCAGCGACTGGCTCGGCGATCAGGACGCGATCGAGTTCATGTGCCGCGAGGCCGCCAGCGCGGTATACGAACTCGAGCACATGGGCCTGCCGTTTTCGCGGCTCGACAACGGCAGGATCTACCAGCGACCTTTCGGCGGGCAATCCAAGGATTTCGGCGGCGCGCAGGCCACGCGCACCTGCGCCGCCGCCGACCGGACCGGCCATGCGCTGCTGCACACGCTGTACCAGCAGAACATCAAGCACCGCACCCAGTTCTTCGACGAATATTTCGCGCTCGACCTGCTGCGCGATGCCGAAGGCTATTGCCTCGGCATCAGCGCCCTCGGCATCGAAAGCGGCGAGCCGCTGCTGATCGAGGCGCGCACCACGCTGCTGGCCACCGGCGGGGCCGGACGGGTTTTCTGGAATAGCAGCAACGCAATGATCAATACCGGCGACGGTCTCGGCATGGTGCTGCGCGCCGGCCTGCCGCTGCAGGACATGGAATTCTGGCAGTTCCATCCAACCGGCATCGCAGGCGTCGGCTGCCTGATCACCGAAGGCGTGCGCGGCGAGGGCGGCTATCTGCTGAACAAGCACGGCGAGCGCTTCATGGAGCGCTATGCGCCGCATGCCAGGGATCTTGCCGGGCGCGACGTCGTGGCACGCGCGATCGCGATCGAAATCGCCGAAGGCCGCGGCTGCGGGCCGCGAGGCGATTATGTCGACATCAAGCTCGATCATCTGGGGGAGAAACTCATTGCCGAGAAGCTTCCGGGCATCCGCGATCTGGCGATCCGCTTCGCCGGCATCGATCCGGTCCAGGCGCCGATCCCGGTCGCGCCGACCGCGCACTACATGATGGGCGGCATTCCCACCAACCTGCATGGACAGGTCGTCGCGCCCGCCCATTACGGTCCGGAAGAGCCCGTGCCGGGCCTCTACGCCGTGGGCGAGTGCGCCTGCGTATCGGTGCATGGCGCCAACCGCCTCGGCGGCAACTCGCTGCTCGACCTGATCGTTTTCGGCCGCGCAGCGGGCCGGCACATGCAGGAGTATCTGCGCGACACACCCTATCCGCGGCCCGTTCCCGACAACGTCGCCGAGGCCAGCATGGACCGCCTGCAGCGCTGGCAGCGTCCCGGCAGCGAACGGGTGGCGGCGATCGGCGACGAACTGCGGCGCGTGATGCAGGCGCATGCCGGGGTGTTCCGTACCGATGCCGTGCTGCGCGAAGGCCTGGCCAGAGTCGACGCACTGCAGGACAGGCTGGCCCACGCCGGGCTGCAGGATACGAGTCGCGTGTTCAACACCGCGCGCATCGAGGCGCTGGAACTCGAGAACCTGATCGGCGTCGCACGCGCGACACTGGTGTCGGCGCTCCACCGTACCGAGAGCCGGGGCGCGCACGCGCGCGACGACTACCCGCAGCGTGACGACGAGCACTGGCTCAGGCACACGCTGTATTCGCTGGCGGGGGATCAGGTCGACACCAAGCCGGTGCGGCTCAAGCCGCTGACGGTGGAGTCGATCCGACCGAAGGAGAGGGTGTATTGATGGGGATTTCGTCTTCGCTTTCTTGGGCGGCGATGCAGGGGCTTCGCTTTTCGCCTGCGGGCGAGATACTTTCTTTTGCGTGGCCAAAAGAAAGTATCCAAAGAAAAGGCCACCCCTGGTGTGTCGGCCTGCGGCTGCCCTGCGATGCTCGCCAAACGGGGCGGCACGGGAACTCGCCCTGGCGGGCTCAAACACCCCGTGCCTTCTCCCCCCGTCCGGCTGCGCTTCTCGGCGACACACAAGGGGCCGCTATGCGGAGGCCTGTACTTGGACACGACCGGCCAGTGCGTGCGACAGATTGGTTTTTGTCCCCTTCAGCGCTGCCGATTGGGTGCGTGCGGACGGGGGAAAAGCGGAACCGTGTCCGAGCTCC
>JAYRNU010000017.1:0-10925 GCA_041912015.1 Thiobacillus sp.
CGCGCCCAAGTTCGCCATCGTCGCCATCACGTTCATGTATCTGGCCGCCGCAATCGTCAACCTGTTCATCCCGCGCCTGCCGATCGACCACAAGCTCCCGAGCAGATCGGCTCTCTATGTCCTGCATGACTTCTGGCACAGCTTCAGCCTGCTGTGGCGCGACCCGCTCGGCCAGGTATCCCTTGCCGTCACCACGCTTTTCTGGGGTGTCGGGTCCACGCTGCGACTGCTCATCATCGAATGGGCCGCGCTCAACATGAAGTACAGCCTCGGCCAGGCCACCCAACTCACGGCTGCGACGGCGGTCGGCATTGCCCTTGGCTCCATTCTCGCCGGCAAGTTCGTCAGGCTCGAGCACGCCATCCGCACGCTGCCAGCGGGAATCGTCCTGGGCATGGTGCCGATAGCACTGATCTGGGTTCAGAGCCTGACCCCCGCGCTCCTGCTGTTGACGAGCCTCGGCATACTGTCCGGCTATTTCGTGGTGCCGATGAATGCCCTGCTGCAGCATCGCGGCCATCTGCTGATGGGCGCCGGACACTCGATCGCCCAGCAGAACTTCAACGAAAACATCAGCATCCTGCTGCTGACCGGCGCCTATGCCCTGATGGTGCGTTCAGGCTGGCACATTCACCTCATCATCCTGGTATTCGGCCTGTTCATCAGCAGCGTGATGACGGCCATCTGGCTGCGCCATCGAAAAGATGTCGTGCACTGACCAGTTCGGGCTGTTCTCGCGATTTCTTCAAGGTCGACTGGGTGGATACAGTCGCACGGCAAGCGATGTCCGACTGGGGGCGATCCCGATCGACCCGTCTTGAAGCAAGTCTGCGAGACGGTACTAGCAGACCTTAGCTTGCCGATCCCTGGGTTTTCACTACGCTCATTGCCCCTGCGATCAGCGAACTGAGGTCGGTCATGTTGGAAGGCACGATCAAGGTATTGCCGGTTCTGGCAATACCCGAAAAGGCCTCGATGTATTCTTCTGCCACTTCAAGATTTTCCGCCTGAATCCCGTCCGGCTTCTCGATGGCCGTCGCCAAGCAGGCGATCGCCTCGGCATCCCATAGCGCTCCGCGATATCTGGCTCGTCCGCGCCCCCCTGCCACGACGCGACCTGGTCACCCTGGCCGATACCCAGGTCCTGCACGTTCGATTCAGGTTGAGCGGTGCTGCGTTGCCCGTGACGCAAAGCCCGGGTACCCAGCGCGGCCATGACCGCAGCCGCTATCCCAAATATCAGAAGATAAATCGTCGCGCTGGTGAGCTCGACGCCGATAAGCACCGCGGCCAGTACCCACCATGCTGGATAAGCCCGTATCTCAACGCCTCACACGTGCCCTCTGGGCACGATCGCCGGACGATTCGCCAGTTCGTCCGGATTATCCTCCGGCGGCGGAAAATGCACTGCCAGCAGCGCGCTGACCTGCGCGATGCCAGCCAGTACCCCGCGTTCGAAATCCCCGTCACGGAAAGCTGCTTCCATGACTTTCGCAACCGTCTCCCACGCTGCCGAGTCGACCCGCCCTGCAATACCGCGATCGGCGACGATTTCGATATCACGGTCGGCGAGCAGCAGGTAAATCAGCACGCCGCTGTTGTGTTGCGTGTCCCACATCCGCAAATGCGAGAACACCTCGATCGCGCGCTCGCGACCGCTGGTGCCGCGCCATGCCTGGAAAGCGGTCAGACCATTTTCGATGGCGAAGCGGATTTCGCCACCGTGGCTGGTTTCTGACGCGTGGATGGCGGCTTCGATCGCATCGAGCGTGGACTGCGGGAATGCACGTCGCCATGCCCAGGGCGGCATGAACATGTGCCTGAACCAGCGCTTGACGTTCACCATGAGCCCGACGCGCCTCCGCCGCCGAATCCGCCTCCGCCGCCGCCCCAGGATCCGCCGCCGAACCCCCCTCCCCCGCCCCCCCGGCCGCCGCTTGACCAGCCGCCGCCGTGGTGAAAGCCCGATGCCACGCCGGCAAACACGAAGAACGCGATGAGCAGCAGGATGGGTGTAAGGCCCATCACCATGGCCCCAACCACGCCGCTCCCCAGCCCGGCGATACCGGCCGCAGCCGGGCGACCCATCAGCGTGGACAGCAGCCAGCCCGCGATCAGGCCACCGACGATCAGGGGAACGAACATGTCCTCTGTTCCCGCGCGCGCCTGCGCCGCGGGAGGCGGCAGGGGTTCGCCCTCGATCAGCTGCATAAGTTGCTGCACCCCGGCCTCGATGCCGCCATAGAAATCGCCAGCCTTGAAATGAGGCGTGATGGTCTCAGCGATCACCCTTTTTGCGACAGCGTCAGGTATGGCGCCCTCCAAGCCGTAGCCCACCTCCAGCCGCAGGGCACGGTCATCCTTGGCGACGATCAGGATCACGCCATCATCAATTCTCGTGCGACCGATCTTCCACTGCTCGGCGACCCGGATGCCGAACTGCGCGATGTCTTCGGGCCGTGTCGTGGGAACAATGAGCACGGCAATCTGGCTGCCCTTCCGTGCCTCGAATGCGGCCAGCCTGCTTTCGAGTTCATCGGCCTGTGTCGTGCTCAGCGTGGCGGTCAGGTCGGTGATCCGGCGCGACAGCTGCGGCACCGCGATCACCGCCCAGGCAGACAGCGCAAGAAGCAGCAGAAAGAATCCGAACGCAGCACGCGTTCGGCAGCTCATTGCAGGCAAGTCGGGTCAGCGATTGGTTGACAGGGCACCCGCAAGGCCCACCCTTCTAACCACGGTTATCCGCCGGGGACGGGGACGGGGCCGGCGTGCCGAAATCGACCTTGGGCGGGGCAGCGATGGCCTTTTCGTTCTCCACGGTGAAACTCGGCTTGGTCTTGAAGCCGAACACCATCGCAGTGAGATTGGACGGGAAGGAGCGCACCGTGACGTTGTAGGTCTTCACCGCATCGATGTAGCGGTTGCGCGCGACGGTGATGCGGTTCTCGGTGCCTTCCAGCTGGGCCTGCAGATCGCGGAACAATCCGTCCGCCTTCAATTGCGGGTAGTTCTCGGCTACCAGCAGCAGCCGCGAAATCGCACCGGTCAGTTCGCCCTGCGCGGCGATGAATTTCTGGAACGCCGCCTCGTCATTGACCAGCTCAGGCGTCGCCTGAATCGCCCCGACACGCGCCCGAGCCTCGGTCACCGCGGTAAACACGTCCTTCTCGTGTGCAGCATAGCCTTTCACCACGTTGACCAGGTTCGGCACCAGATCGGCACGGCGCTGATACTGGTTCAGCACTTCGGCCCAGGTAGCCTTGATTTCCTCGTCCGTCGTCTGCAGCGTGTTGTAGCCGCATCCCGACAAGGACAGCGCCAGCCATCCCGCGAGCACCCACTTGAATGCATTCAGCCAATTGAACATCGTCGTCTCCCCGGCCAGGTTAATCACGAAGGTTCCAAGTCTAAGCCACGCCCCAGGTGGCGAACAACGGATCGGATTCGCCGAGCCTGTCGGCATAGCGGTCGTCCCTGGGGCGCTTGAGGCCGCGTTCGACATAGGTTTCCACCTTCTTGAACCCGGCCTGCTTGATCAATGTGCCGACCCATGCCATACGCTCCATCGGATGCAACTGCGTCCAGAGCCTGATCACCTTGGGCGGGAAATAACGGTGCGACAGCGTCACCGCGAACATGCCCCCCGGCCTCAGCACGCGTTTGACCTCGGCAACGATCCTGTGCGGCCGGGTCAGGTACTCGAACGACACGGTGCAGACCACGGCGTCGAAGCTGGCGTCGGCAAACGGCAGCGTCGGATCGGCGTTGATGTCCTTGACGATGCGCTCGGACAATTGCGGGTTGTCGGCCAGTTCCTCCGCATTGAGTCCGAGGCCGACTGCCGATTGCACCGTGTCGGGCAAATGCGAGCGCCACCCGGCCATGAGGTCGAGCACCCGCGCGTTTTCCGGCAGCACGGTGCGGTACAGCGCCTGGATGCGTCGTGCGCAGACGGCATCGACATGGGTGACCTTGCGGGCCAAGGCGTAGAACTCGGTATCCGGAAACTCGTCCTCCCGTGCGAACGCATCCGGTCCCTCGAAATGGGTCGGCGTCTGCATCTGCGTTTCCATGCCGCTCCATTCGAGCAGCTGCCCCACCTTGCCGACCGGTTCGGTCGACACATCGCTCTTGCCGCTGTCGATGCTGAAAATGCGTCCCTGCAGCGGGTGGCTGAAATTGGCGACGAAGCTCGTCGCGTCCAGCTTCATGACCCGGAACATCGGGCCCGGCGCGTCGTCGGCGTTCAGCAGCTGCGACGGATAGAAACGCCCCAGCTGCAACGGCGCGATGTCGCTGCGAAACGCCTCGGTCGGCACCTCGTGTTCGATCTTCGGTCCGACGTCCACCTGCGCATCGACCGGCGGCGTGTCGCCCGGCATCCATACCACCACCTGATGGCGGCCAAGATCGGAGAAATAGTTGACGCGAAATCGCAGGGCGGAATGCAGGAGTTTCATGCTTGCAAGCGTTCAGGTTCGGAAGTCAGGGACGAAAAGGTGCGCTGCGCCAGGCACAGGTCTTCCCACGCACGCGCCTTGTCGGGCAGGTTCCGCAGCAGGTAGGCCGGATGGTAGGTCACCACCAGTGGCACCCCCTGAAACCGGTGCACCCGACCGCGCAGGCGGGCAATCGCCTCGTCGGTATCGAGCAGGCTTTGCGCGGCGAAACGTCCCAGTGCCACGATCAGCGTCGGCCTGATAAGCGCGATCTGCGCCAGCAGATAGGGGCGGCACGCCGCGACCTCGTCGGGTTCGGGATTGCGATTGCCGGGTGGACGCGATTTCAGCACGTTGGTGATGTACACGTTCTCGCCGCGCGTCAGGCCGATCGATGCCAGCATGGCGTCGAGCAGCTTGCCGGCCTGGCCGACAAACGGCTCGCCCAGCCGATCCTCCTCCGCGCCAGGCGCCTCGCCGATGATCAGCCAGTCGGCATTGCGGTCTCCCACGCCCAGCACGCCCTGGGTGCGGCTGCTGTGCAGCTTGCAGGCCGTGCAATGCGCAACGGCGTCGGCAAGCTGCTCCCAGGTGTACTGGGACGGCACGGCTGCTGCGCCGGGTTCAGCGGACGGCATGCCGCGCAGGTGCCATGCGGGCCCGATGCCCAATTCGCTGAACACGTCGTCCCGGGTCAGCATGCCAGTTCGCGCTTCATGATCAGCGCGTCCTCGCGGCCGCCGCGGGCAGGGTAATAGTCACGGCGCACCGCCAGATCGACAAAGCCGCTGCTGTGGTAAAGCGAGATTGCGGCGGCATTGGAAACGCGCACCTCCAGAAACACCGTATCGACGTGATGGTCGCGTGCACGCGCCAGACAATGCTCGAGCAGATCGCGTCCGAGGCCGTGACGCCGCCAGCTCGGGGCAATCGTCAGATTGAGGATATGGGCTTCGCCGGCCGCTGCCGCCATGGCGTAATAGCCGATCACGTCGCCGTCGGCTTCGTGGACCCACATGCAGTAACCCGCACTCAGGGAATCGGCGAAATTACCCTGCGTCCATGGGTATTCGTAGCTCGCCAGTTCGATCCGGTGGATGCGTGGCAAGTCGGACTCGTCCATCGGACGCAGACGGTGCGCAATTTCGAACACGGCACTCATGCGGATTGCCTGCTGCGCCGCTCATCCACGGTCAGCGCCACCTTGTCGCGCAGGTAGATCGGTGCGGCAAGCGCGGCATCGAGCCCCTCGCCCCGCGCGAAGGCCGCGGCGGCCAGCGGCGCCATCGCTGCCGCATCGGGCATCAGCGTGTCGTCGATGCGGGCCAGCCGTGCTGCCAGGCGCGGGCGCAGTATCTCGCCCAATGCGGCAAAGCCGTTGCCTGCGCCAACCCAGCCGCTGCCGTCCGGCACGTCGACCGATTCGGGCAGCGCCAGCGCGGGCGCGACGACGGCATGCCAACCCGCCTGTGTCCCGGCGAGCATGGGTATGCGTGCGTACGCAGCCCAGTAGACCTCGGCCATGCGCGCATCCAGCACGGTCAGCACCCGGTCCGCGCCAGCCTGCTCGGCTATGGATTCCAGGGTGGAAACTCCAACGACCGGCAGATCGGCACCGAGCGCCAGCCCCTGCGTCACCGCGCAGGCGATGCGCAGGCCGGTGAACGAGCCGGGGCCGGCGCCGTAGGCGATGCCGTCCAGCTGGCGCAGGCCGATTGCTGATTCCTGCAGCAGCGCGTCCACCATCGGCAACAGCAGGCTGCTGTGGCGCTGCCCCGCAAGCGTGCGGCGCGCACGGATCTGGCCATCCAGCCACAATGCGGCCGAGCAGAACTCGGTGGAAGTGTCGAGGACAAGCAGTTTCATGGCCCCGATTTTAGCAGCCCGTCGCAGCACCTCCAGCAACCGCCTGCGGTGTCTCGACGCCCGGCTATCGGCCGCCGGCAAAGATCACCCGGTAGATCGCGCCGGCCTGGTCGTCCGAAATCAGCAGGCTGCCGTCGGGCATGACCAGCACATCGGCCGGCCGACCCCAGGCGGCGTCGCCCTGCAGCCAGCCCGTGACGAAGGGTTCATAGCTCACCGCGCGCTTGTCCTGAAGACGCACCATGCTGACGCGATATCCGCTCTTGTGACTGCGGTTCCAGGAACCGTGCTCGGCGATGAAGATGGCATTCCGGTAGCGCGCGGGGAACTGCCTGCCGGTATAAAAGCGCATGCCCAGGCTGGCCACGTGCGCCCCGAGCTTCTGTGCCGGCGCCACGAATTCCGAACAGAGGTGGCGCTGGCCGTACTCGGGATCGGCGATCGTGCCGCCGTGACAGTATGGGTAGCCGAAATGCTGGCCCTGCCGGCCCAGCCGGTTGAGCTCGTCCGGCGGCGCATCGTCGCCCAGCCAGTCGCGCCCGTTGTCGGTGAACCACAGGTCGCCGCTCTGCGGCTGCCAGTCGAAGCCAACCGAATTGCGCACCCCGCGCGCGACGACCTCGATGCGGCCGCTCGTTACATCGAGCCGGGTGATGGCGGCATAGGTGTCCGGGTCGGGCTCGCAGATGTTGCACGGTGCGCCGACCGGCACATAGAGCCAGCCGTCGGGGCCGAAGGCGATGAATTTCCAGCCGTGGTGGGTATCGCTCGGATAGCCCTGAGTCACCACCTCGGGCTTTGGCGGCCGGTCCAGCCGGCCCTCGATGTCGCGCAGGCGCAGGATGCGGCTCAGCGCCGACACATACAGGTCGCCATCGCGAAACGCGACGCCCACCGGCATATCGAGGTCGTCTGCAATGACCCGCGGCCGCGACGGGTTGTTCAACGGAATGGCATAGACCTTGCCCGCGCGCATGCTGCCGACGAACAGCGTGGCGTTGCCATGCGCCATCTGACGTGCGTTGGGGACGCGTGCAAACAGCTCGATCCGGAATCCGGGGGGCACTTCGAGTTGCGAGAGCGGCAATGCAGGGGGCGGCGGCGCAGCCTCCGCCTTCAGGCCCTGCATCAGAAACATCATCGCGAACCCGGCCAGAAGGAGCCGCTTCATGGTGTCGGCTGCCCAGCGGGCTGCAATGGAATCAGGATCTCGAAGCGCACGCGCGCCCAGGGATCGCGCACCTCGGCCAGACGGGTAATGCGTGCCTCGAGCCGCTGCCCGCGATCCATGAATCGCGCCACGTCGGCATTCTCGCGACGCGGCACGTAACCGATTTTCCGGCCCTGCCATTCCACCCGTACCGCATTCCCATCGAAGGGATTGTCCGGCTCGCGTATCAGTTCGAGCGCATCGCCGACCTGCATCCGCGACCACAGCGACTTGCCCGCATGGTACTGGAACCCTGCCAGCGGGGAATCCTGCAGCAGGATACGCGCGACGACCTGTGCCTGAAGCGGCAGCGCGCATAGCCAGAACAGTACCAGCCAGATCAGTCGGCGCATCGGCAAAATGACCCAAGCAGGTCAGGCATGCCCGCAGTGCCCGAGTCGGTGCCGGCTCTCTCCGGCAACTGTCCGCTGTCGACACGAAGGAAGGCAAGGATCAGGTTCACCAGGTTTCCTTGGACTGACGAGCCGGATATGGTAACGGGAAAAGCTGCGCGATTTTCGTCGGCGACGAAGGTTTCATGTCGAGCCGGCAAAGTCGACAAGCTGCCATCGGCTTGAGGTAGGATGAATGCATTTCAATCGCTGCGATCACGATCACGACATGCCGAGAAAATCCGCTGCAACCACCAAGCTGTTCGTTCTTGACACCAACGTGCTGATGCACGACCCCACCAGCCTGTTCCGCTTCGAGGAACACGACATCTACGTGCCGATCGCGACCCTGGAGGAGCTCGATCTTCACAAGAAGGGCATGACCGAGGTCTCGCGCAATGCGCGCCAGGCCAGTCGCTTCATCGACGAGATCGTCAGCAAGCTCGACACCATCGAGGATGGCGTGCCGCTCGCACCGCACAGCCACAATGCCGCAAGCGGTCGGCTATTCCTGCAGACCGAGGCCATCAGCGGCGACGTTCCGATGAGCCTGCCGACCAGCAAGGTCGACAACCAGATCCTCGGCGTGGTCCTGTTCCTGTCGCGCCACCATCCCAAGCGCCAGGTCATCCTGGTGTCGAAGGACATCAACATGCGCATCAAGGCGCGTGCGCTGGGATTGCCCGCCGAGGATTACTTCAACGACAAGGTGCTGGAAGACACCGACCTGCTGTATGCGGGCTTGCGCGAGCTCCCGGCCGATTTCTGGGACGCCCACGGCAAGGGCATGGAATCCTGGCAGTCCAACGGCCAGACCTACTATCGCATCAAGGGACCGCTGGTATCGAGCCTGCTGCCGAACGAGTTCGTCTTCCAGGAAGGCCCGAATCCGCTCTACGCCAAGGTCCTGAAGGTCGAAGGCAAGCTGGCGGAACTGGTCACGGTACGCGACTTCAGCCACCACAAGAACAATGTCTGGGGCATCACCGCCCGCAACCGCGAACAGAATTTCGCCCTCAACGTGCTGATGGATCCCGAGATCGATTTCGTCACCCTGCTCGGCCAGGCCGGCACCGGCAAGACCCTGCTGACGCTGGCCTCGGCGCTGGCCCAGGTGCTGGACAAGAAGATCTACACCGAGATCATCATGACGCGCGTGACCGTGCCGGTCGGCGAGGACATCGGTTTCCTGCCCGGCACCGAGGAAGAAAAGATGACGCCCTGGATGGGCGCGCTCGAGGACAATCTCGACGTGCTCAACAAGAGCGACGACGAGGCGGGCGACTGGGGTCGCGCTGCGACGCAGGATCTGATCCGCTCGCGCATCAAGGTCAAGTCGCTGAACTTCATGCGCGGCCGCACCTTCCTCAACAAGTTCCTGATCATCGACGAAGCGCAGAACCTGACGCCGAAGCAGATGAAAACGCTGATCACGCGCGCGGGGCCCGGCACCAAGGTGGTGTGCCTGGGCAATATCTCCCAGATCGACACGCCCTATCTCACCGAAGGCAGTTCCGGCCTGACCTACGTGGTCGACCATTTCAAGGGCTGGCCGCACAACGGCCATGTCACGCTGCAGCGCGGCGAACGTTCGCGTCTGGCAGACTATGCTGCAGAGGTGCTGTAAGCCGACCATTCGAGGAGACGGATCATCGCTGCCTTCCCTTCACGGCGCTGGGTCATTCCGGCGGTTTCCCTGGTGCTGACACTGGCGCCGCCTGCGCATGCCTACGACTGGTCCGACATGTTGAAGGGCGTGTTGAAGCAACCCGCCAGTCAATCTGCCGCCGGAGGTGTCGATGCCCTTTCCAGTACCGAAATCAATGCCGGGCTCAAGGAAGCGCTGACGCAAGGGGTCGATGCCGCGGTCGCCCAGCTCGGCGTCAAGGACGGATTCCTCGCCAACCCCACGCTGAAGATCCCGCTGCCGCCCGGCCTGCAAAAGGCCGAGAAAGCCATGCGCATGTTCGGCCTGGGCAAGCAGGCCGACGCGCTGGTGCTGTCGATGAACCGTGCCGCCGAGGCCGCCGTGCCGGAAGCCAGGACGCTGCTGGTCGATGCGGTCAAGGACATGACGCTCGAGGATGCCAGGGGAATCCTGACCGGCGGCAAGACGTCGGCCACAGACTTCTTCCGCCGGAAGACCGAGGCCCAGTTGACCGACCGCCTCGGTCCCATCGTCAAGTCGACCACGGACAAGGTCGGACTGGCGCAGCAATACAACCAGTTCGCCAGCATGGCTGCGCAGTTCAACCTGATCGACACGCAACAGGCCAGCGTCGAGCAGTACGTCACCCAGCAGACGCTCGACCGGCTCTATACGCTGATCGGCGAGAAGGAAGCCGCCATACGCGCCGACCCGCTGCATGCCGGCAGCGAACTGCTCAAACAGGTGTTTGGGGCGGTCAGCAGCAAGTGATGCGGCAGGCACGCGACCCATGCTTTGAGGTATTGCGGCGGCCGCGCCGTGCTGCAATATGCGCCATGTCTGCCTTGCCTGATATGAAAACCTCTGGAAGGAGGATCTTCGCCGTGCTGGCCGGATTGCTGCTCGCCCTGCCCGCCCAGGCATGGGAAGTGGGGGAATTCAAGAATGGCATGACCCGCAACGAAGTCGAACTGGCGCTCAAGACCTGGAATTTCGACAAGGCCCTGCCGGTCGGCAACGACGGTCTGTATGTCTACGATCTGCCCACCAATCCGGCCGGCCGGCGCTTCCTGTTCAGCTTCTGCAACGACAAGCTGGTGTCGATCGACCAGGAAATCGAACCCGCGTTCCGCCATTTCGTCATCATCGCGTCGAACTATTCCAACCTCTACGGCAATCCGCTCAAGGTCATTCCGTACACCAGCGTCATCGCCAACGGCGAAAAGAACCTGCTGGCGATGTTCTGGCGCAAGGGGTCGGACTACATCGGGCTCAAGTACGCGCTCTACCCCACCAGCGAACAGCTCTCGATGACCTGGCAGGTCAACAACAACTGCTGGCAGGCGCCGCGCTAGCACCAGCCTGACGCA
>JAYRNU010000018.1:0-4540 GCA_041912015.1 Thiobacillus sp.
GCCGATGCGCGCGACATCCTTGTTCGCATAGGGCAGGCGGTGCAGCACGTAGCGCATCGCATTGAGGCGCGCCCGCTTCTTGTCGTCGGACTTGATGACTGTCCACGGCGAGTCCGCGGTGTCGGTGTAGAAGAACATGGCCTCCTACGCTCGCGGGTACTGGTCCCACTGGTCGAGCGAAGCGAGGTCGACCGGGCTCAGCTTCCACTGCTTGAGCGGGTGCGACTTGCGTTCCTTGAAGCGACGCCGCTGCTCCTCGCGGCTCACCGAGAACCAGAACTTGATCAGGTGCACGCCGCTACGCACCAGGTTGCGTTCGAATTCAGGCGCCTGGCGCATGAATTCCAGGTATTCCGCTTCGTTGCAGAAACCCATGACGCGCTCGACTCCGGCGCGGTTGTACCAGGAGCGGTCGAACAGGGCGATCTCGCCGGCGGTCGGCAGATGCTGGACGTAGCGCTGGAAATACCACTGCCCGCGCTCGGATTCGCTCGGCTTTTCAAGCGCCACGACATGCGCACCGCGCGGATTGAGGTGCTCCATGAAACGCTTGATGGCACCCCCCTTGCCCGCGGCATCGCGGCCTTCGAACAGGATGACCACCTTCTGCCCGGTCTCCTTGACCCAGGCCTGCAGCTTCAGCAGTTCCACCTGGAGCTGATATTTCTGCCGTTCGTAACTCTTGCGCGACATCAGGTTCTGGTAGGGGTAGCCACCCTCGCGCCAGTCGTCTGCGAGCTCGTCGTCGGGATCGAGCGCGCCCTTTCTCAAGCCTGCACTGGGCTTGTTCAGCAGGGCGTCGCGCAAGATCGCCGCGTCTTCCGGCGAAGCACCGGCCAGGATCGCCTTCAGCGACTCGATCATCTCCGGGCCGCCGCTGCCGTTTCGCGCGAGGATGTCCTTGACCGCGACGATCTTCGACTGCTGTGCGGCGTCGACGGCCTCGCCCACATTGAAGGATTCGATGCCGCGCTGGCTGTGCAGGGGCGAAATGTCACCGGCGGCCGCGATGCGGGGTTTCGAATTGCGTCGGGGCGCCGCAGGTTTGCGCGGCGTGGTCTTGGCAGGGGGCATGGCTTTGGTCGTCAAAGAAATTCCTTTCGCGTGAACGAAGCTTGCGGGAAGCGGTGGGTGGTGGAAGTGTCCGGATCGAATAAAGACGTACGACGCTGAAACGGCTGGGGTTCTGAAAAGAGACACACAACTCTTATTAAAGAACAAAAATCCGCATTTGTGAATGCGGGATGGGACAATTTTCAGGGCGGAATGCCCGGCTTCGCCGCCCTGGATCATCGGGCCGGTCTGATCCTGGCCTTATACTTGGCGCGCGTCTTGCTCAACCCTGGTGCCATAGAGGCACGCTATCCGGTCAGACACGAATGAATCTCAAGCTCGAAATCCTGATTCTCGCTGCGGGCAAGGGCACCCGCATGCGTTCCGACCAGCCCAAGGTGCTGCACCGGCTGGCCGGCAAGCCCCTGCTCGGGCACGTCGTCGACGCCGCCCATGCACTGGGCGCGACACAGACCTGCGTGGTTTACGGCTTTGGCGGCGAGGCGGTGCCGCAGGCGATGGCTGATGACAAACTGACATTTGTGCTTCAGGCTGAACAGCATGGCACCGGCCACGCCGTGATGCAGGCATTGCCGCGGCTCGCCGACGACAGCGTCACGCTGGTGCTGTACGGCGACGTGCCGCTGACCCGTGTCGCCACCCTGCAGCCGCTGGTGGCGGCTGCGCAGGCCGGCAAGCTGGGTCTGCTGACGGTCACGCTGGCCCATCCCGACGGCTATGGCCGCATCGTTCGCGAGCACGGCGCCGTCACGCGCATCGTCGAGCACAAGGATGCGACGACGGCCGAACGCGCGATCCAGGAAGTCAACACCGGCATTCTTGCGGTGGCCACCCGGCGGCTCAGGCAGTGGGTCGCCGAACTGAAGAACGACAACGCGCAGCGCGAGTATTACCTGACCGACATCATCGCACTGGCTGTCCGGGACGGGATCGAGGTGGACACGCATCAGCCGGCGTTCGAGTGGGAAGTGCTGGGCGTCAACAGCAAGGCGCAGCTGGCCGAGCTCGAGCGCGTCCACCAGAACGAGATTGCCCAGGGCCTGCTCGATGCGGGCGTGACCCTGCTCGATCCGGCCCGGCTCGACGTCCGCGGCGCGCTCGTCTGCGGGCGTGATGTCGTGATCGACGTCAACTGCGTGTTCGAAGGCCGCGTCGAATTAGGAGATGCCGTGCAAGTGGGCGCTAACTGCGTATTGCGCAATGTGAAGGTGGCGGCCGGCACGCGCATCGATGCCTTCACGCTGATCGACGATGCCCGGATCGGCGAAGCCAACCGGCTGGGGCCGTTTTCGCGCATCCGTCCGGGCACGGTGCTGGCGCGCGACGTCCACGTCGGCAACTTCGTCGAGATCAAGAACAGCCAGATCGACGAGGGCTCCAAGATCAACCACCTGTCCTATATCGGCGACACCACGATGGGCAGGAAGGTCAACATCGGCGCCGGCACCATCACCTGCAACTACGATGGCGCCAACAAGCATCGCACGGTGATCGAGGACGACGTCTTCGTCGGCTCGGATACCCAGCTGGTCGCGCCGGTCACCGTGGGCAAGGGCGCAACCCTCGGCGCCGGCACCACGCTGACGAAGGATGCGCCCGCTGGCGAACTGACGCTGTCCCGGGCCAGGCAGCTCACCATCAGCGGCTGGAAACGGCCGGTCAAACCGAAGAAGGAAACCTGATCATGTGCGGCATTGTCGGCGCGGTTGCGCAGCGTAACGTCGTCCCCATCCTGCTCGAAGGCCTGCGTCGGCTCGAATACCGCGGCTACGACTCGGCCGGACTGGTCGTCATCAACGGCGGCCTGAGGCGGGTGCGCAGCGTCGGCCGCGTCGCCACGCTGGCCGAAGAATGCGCCGCGCGGCAGGTACACGGCCACCTGGGCATCGCCCACACGCGCTGGGCGACCCATGGCGCGCCGTCGGAGGCCAACGCGCATCCGCACGTCAGCGGCAGCCTCTCGGTCGTGCACAACGGCATCATCGAAAACCACGAGGCGTTGCGCGCCCGGCTCAAGGCCGCCGGATTCACCTTCACCTCGGAAACCGACACCGAAGTCATCGCCCATCTGATCGCGCTGCATTTCCGCCAGAGCAAGGACCTGCTCGTGGCCACGCGTGCGGCGGTCGTCGAACTCGAAGGCGCCTATGCCATCGGGGTCGTCTGCGAAGAGGCGCCGAACCAGCTGGTCTGTTCGCGCAAGGGCAGCCCGCTGCTGATCGGGCTCGGCATCGAGGAGAACTTCATCGCCTCGGACGTGTCGGCCCTGCTGCCGGTCACCCAGCGCGTCATGTACCTCGAGGAAGGCGACGTGGCCGATATCGGCCTGCTGGCGGTGACGGTGTACGACGCTGCCGGCAGGCAGGTCGATCGCGGCGTGCACATCTCCGAACTGTCGGCCGACATGGCGGAGCTCGGCAACTACCGTCACTTCATGCAGAAGGAAATCCACGAGCAGCCGCGCGCGCTGACCGACACGCTGCTGACCGCCGTGGCGCAGGATCACATTCAGCCCGAATGGTTCGGCTTCGATGCGGCCGACGTTTTGCGCCAGGTCAACGCGGTGACCTTCCTGGCCTGCGGCACCAGCTTCCATGCCGCGAAGGTCGCCACCTACTGGCTCGAAGAGATCGCCGGCATTCCGGCGCATGCCGAAATCGCCAGCGAATACCGCTACCGCACGTCGGTGCCCAACCCGGATGCGTTGATCGTCACGATCTCGCAGTCCGGCGAAACCGCCGACACGCTGGCAGCGCTCGAACATGCGAAGGCGCTCGGCCAGGACAAGACGCTGACGATCTGCAACGTGCCCGAGTCGGCGCTCACGCGCGCCTCACGGCTCAGGTTCCTGACCCGCGCCGGACCCGAAATCGGCGTCGCCTCGACCAAGGCCTTCACTACCCAGCTGGCAGGACTGTTCCTGCTGACGCTGGTGCTGGCCAAGCTGCGCGGCCGGCTGGCGCCCGAGCAGGAAAGCGCGCACCTGGCGGCGTTGCGCAGTCTGCCCAACAAGCTGCAGCAGGCGCTGGCCCTGGAGCCGCAGGTCGAAGCCTGGTCGCAGCGCTTCGCCAACAAGCACCATGCGCTGTTTCTCGGCCGTGGCGTGCATTATCCGATCGCGCTCGAAGGCGCGCTCAAGCTCAAGGAGATTTCCTACATCCACGCCGAGGCCTATCCGGCGGGCGAGCTCAAGCACGGGCCGCTGGCGCTGGTCGACGAGGACATGCCGGTCATCGCGATCGCACCCAACGACCAGTTGATCGAAAAGCTGAAGTCGAATCTGCAGGAGGTCCGTGCGCGGGGCGGCGAACTCTACGTGTTCGCCGACGGCGACGTGCACATCGAGGAATCCGCCTTCGTCCACGTGATCCGGCTGCCGGGCGGCCACAATGGCCCGCTGTCGCCGATCCTGCACACGGTGCCCTTGCAGCTGCTGTCGTATCACGCTGCGCTGCAGAAAGGGACC
>JAYRNU010000019.1:0-5022 GCA_041912015.1 Thiobacillus sp.
AACGGGGTGGTGTCCTTGACCGGACGCATGTCGACCAGCGAACCCGGCAGGAAGGCACGCAGGCCGCCCACCAGCACCGTCAGACCACCCTTGACCTTGCCCTGCACCATGCCGGTGACGACGCGGCCTTCGTTCATGGCGGCTTCCAGATCGAGCCATGCCGCCAGTTTCTTGGCACGCTCGCGCGACAGCTTGGTGGCGCCGAATCCATCTTCGATCGACTCGATGGCGACCGAAACGAAATCGCCGACCTTGGCTTCGATCTCGCCCTGGTCGTTCTTGAATTCTTCAATTGGAATCAGGCTCTCGGATTTGAGGCCGGCGTTCACCGTCACGAAATTGCCGTCGATGCCGACGATCTCGGCAGTGATGACTTCGCCCTGGCGCATTTCCTGGTGCTCGAGCGATTCCTCGAACAGTGCGGCAAAGCTTTCCATCGATTCGGGGGCGGAAGAAGCGGTAGCAGTAGACATTTAAAACCTTCAATCCGTCTGTAAGGACGGGGTTAGTTGCACATCGTCGGGTTGCGGGCGCAGAACCGACACGAAAAAACCATCAATTACCCTGTTTGCTGCGTGCCTGGCATGAAGCGAAGTGCGTCAGCACTGCCTGCACCGCAGATTCGACATCCATTTGCGTGGTATCGAGCAGCATCGCATCGACTGCCGGCACGAGCGGCGCCACGGCACGTGCCATATCGCGCGCATCACGTGCCTGCATGTCGGCAACAAGGGCCGAAAGATTAGCAGAGTTCCCCTTTTCGATCAACTGCTTATAACGCCGTTCGGCCCGCGCCTCGGCACTGGCCGTCAGAAAAACCTTGGCTGCCGCATCGGCAAACACCACGGTCCCCATGTCGCGTCCGTCGGCCACCAGCCCGGGGGGCTGCCGATAGGCGCGCTGGCGGTCAAGCAGCGCCTGCCGAACCGCCGGAAGCGCTGCCACCTTCGAGGCACCCTCGCCCACCGCTTCGGCACGGATCGCATCGGTCACGTTTTCGCCCGAGAGCCAGACCGCGCCGCGGCTGAAGGTCGCCGGCAGTTGCGCTGCCAATGCAGCCACAGCCGATTCATCATTCAGTGCCACGTCGTGCTTCATCGCCGCCAAGGCGGTCAGGCGATAGAGCGCGCCGCTGTCGAGGAAATGGAAGCCCAGTGCAGCGGCCACCCGCGCGGCCACGGTTCCCTTTCCCGACGCCGATGGGCCATCGATGGCAATCACCGGGACCGCATTGGCTCGCATCGTCATCGAACTATTCCGGCAAAGGCGCTGAAGTAGCCGGGGAAGGTCTTGTTCACGCACGCCGGGTCGTTGATGCGCAGGGGCACCCCGCCCAGCGTCGCCAGCGACAGGCACATTGCCATGCGGTGATCGTCATAGGTGTCGATGACGGCATGAGCGGTCAGGGCTGACGGCGGGGCGATGCGGATGTAATCGCCACCCTCCTCGACCGTTGCGCCGAGCTTGCGCAGTTCGGCTGCCATCGCCGCGATGCGATCGGTTTCCTTGACCCGCCAGCTGGCGATGTTGCTCAGCGTGCTCACGCCGTCGGCAAACAGCGCAGCAACCGCCAGCGTCATCGCGGCGTCGGGGATATGGTTGCAGTCGAGCTCGATCGCCTTGAGACGACCATCGGCCGGTGCACTCGCCTCGATCCAGTTGGGGCCCATCGATATCCGCGCGCCCATCTTCGCAAGCGCATCCGCGAAGCGCACATCGCCCTGCACACTGTCGCGACCGACGCCTTCCACCCTGACCGGGCCGCCGCCGATGGCGCCTGCGGCCAGAAAATAGGATGCCGACGAGGCATCGCCCTCTACCCAGATTTCGCCGGGGCTTCGGTAACGCGCCGTCGCCGGGACGACGAAGCGCTGCCAGCCGTCGCGCTCCATCTCGACCCCGAAGCGGTGCAGCATTGCCAGCGTGATGCCGATGTAGGGTTTGGAGATCAGTTCGCCTGCGACGTCGATCGTGGTGCTGCGCTGCCGCAACGGCAGCGCCATCAGCAGGCCGGTCAGGAACTGGCTCGATACATTGCCGCGCACTTCGGTGACGTCGCCAGCAAGCGTTGCCGGGCGCACGCGCAGCGGCGGGAAGCCCGTCGCGCCGAGATAGTCGATGCGTGCGCCCAGCTGCCGCAAGGCGTCTACCAGATCGCCGATCGGCCGCTCATGCATCCGCGCTACGCCCTTCAGCACGTACTCGCCGCCCGACAGGGCGCACGCGGCGGTCAGAGAACGAAAGGCCGTCCCTGCATTGCCGAGAAACAGCTCGGCGCGCTTGACCGGAAATGCGCCGCCCACGCCCGCTATCTCGTAATCGTCGGAATCGCCGATACGCACCACACCGACCCCCAACGCGCGCAGGGCATCGAGCATGACCCGGGTGTCGTCGGAATCGAGCAGCGCACGCACGCTGGTAGTCCCTTCCGCCAGTGCAGCCAGCAGCAGCACACGGTTGGAAATGCTTTTCGAGCCGGGCAGGCGCACCGTGCCGCGAGCCGTGCTGCATGCGGGCAAATCGAGAAATTCCATCACGAACCCTGTTGTCTAATCCAGTTCTCGCGGGCGTTGCGGGCCCGCGAGAAAATTTCGAGCAAACCAGCCGCATTCTCGTCGCTGACCGCCTGACGCAACGTCCGCAAGGCATCCAGATAGGCGTCCAGCTCGGCGAGCAGCGCCTCGCGGTTCGCCAGCGCGATGTCGCGCCACATCTCCGGACTGCTGCCGGCGATGCGAGTGAAATCGCGGAAACCGCTGGCGGCAAAGCGAAAGTAGGTGTCGCCGTCGGCGCGCTGCGCGAGCTCGTCTACCAGCGCAAACGCCGCCAGGTGCGGCAGATGGCTCACCGCCGCGAAGATGCGATCGTGCAGCCCGGCTTCCAGCATATCGACCTGCGCGCCCGCCGCTTCCCAGAGCGCGCGCACGGTGGCGACCGCGTCGACGCGGGTAGCGGCGAGCGGCGTCAGCACCACGCGTCTGCCCCGAAAGAGATCGGCGCGCGCTGCGCCGGGGCCGCTTTGCTCGGATCCGGCGATCGGATGTCCCGGAACGAAGTCCGCAAAGCGGCCGCCCAGCGCCGCCCGCGCCGCCTCGACCACGCTGGCCTTGGTGCTGCCGGCGTCGGTGACGATGGCGCCGGTCTTCAGAAGCGGCGCCAGATTGTTCAATACCGCCCCGGTCTCACCGACCGGCAGCGCCAGCAGGATGCAGTCGGCCTGCGCTGCTTCGGGCCAATCGACACCACGGTCGATCAGGCCAAGCTCGCGCGCGACGGCGAGCCGCTCAGGATTGCGTCCGACCCCCAGCACCTCGCGCACTGCACCGGCCTGCTTGAGTGCCAGCGCGAACGAGCCGCCGATCAGGCCGGTGCCGACGATCGCAAGTTTCTCGACGATCACGGGCGGGAGCTCCGATTGCCCGGGTCCCGCCCCGGCTCAAACGCCACAGACCCGGGCGATGGTCTGTCGGACAAGGTCGCAAGGATCTCCTTCAAGGCATCGAGGAAACGTGCGTTCTGTCCGGCCAGGCCGACCGATACGCGCAGGAATTCGGGCAGGCCATAGTTGGCGACCGGACGCACGATCACACCGCGCTGCAGCAATTCGGTATTGACGCAAGCCGCATCGCCCACCCGGGCCAGCAGAAAATTGCCTTTTGACGGCACGGTTTCAATGCCGAGCCCAGCCAGGCCCGCCGCCAGTTGCGCCATCCCTGCGGTATTGAGCGCATAGCTGCGGGCGAGGAAGTCGCCGTCGTCGAGTGCCGCCTCGGCAGCGGCGAGCGCAGGCGCATTGACATTGAAGGGATGGCGAACCCGGTTCAACAGGTTGATCACGTCGGGATGGCCAAGGCCATAGCCTACGCGCAGGCCGGCCAGGCCGTATGCCTTGGAAAAGGTGCGGCTGATCAGCAGGTTGGGAAAGCGCTCCAGCCAGGCCGTTGTGTCGCAGCGCTCGGCGTGCGGCAGGTATTCGCCATAGGCCTCGTCCAGCACCACCAGTACGCTCGAAGGCACCGTCGCGAGAAACGCTTCGATCTCGCCCCATGGCACAAAGGTGCCGGTCGGATTGTTGGGGTTGGCGATCCACAGCACGCGCGTGTCGTCGCGGATCGCCGCGCGCATGGCTTCGAGGTCGTGGCCGTAATGCCGGGCCGGCACCACGATGCCGTGGGCGCCGGCGGTCTGCGTCGCAATCGGATAGACGGCGAACGCGTGCGCCGAGTAGACCGAGGACGTGCCCCGCTCCAGGAATGCGCGGGCCGCCATGTCCAGAATGTCGTTCGAGCCGTTGGCCAGCACGATCTGGTCTGCGGCGATCCCGAGCTTCGCCGACAGCTTGGCCTTCAGTGCAAAACCTGCGCCGTCCGGGTACAGCGCCATGTCCTGCAGGGCATCCTGTGCTGCCGCCAGGGCTCGCGGACTTGGGCCGAGCGGATTTTCGTTCGATGCCAGCTTGACGATCTCGGCCTCGTTCAACCCCAGTTCGCGTGCCAGTTCCGATATGGGCTTGCCGGGCAGGTACGGGGCAATGGCGCGCACATGGGGCGGCGCAAGGTCACAACAATTCATGACGTGGCGGCAGGATAGGAACCGAGCACCTTGAGGTAGGCGGCGCGGACCTCGATTTCAGCGAGCGCGGCAGCCAGCACCGGATCCTGGCGGTGCCCGTTGCAGACGACGAAGAACAGATATTCCCAGTTGCTCCCCCGTGCCGGCCGCGATTCGAGCTTGCTCATGGAAATCCCTGCATCCGACAGCGGCTGCAGCAGCTTGACCACTGCGCCGGGCTGGTTGCGCGCCCCCATGACCAGCGAGGTCTTGTCGCAGCCGGACGGGGCAGCGTCGGTCTTGCCCAGCACCAGAAAACGGGTGGTGTTGCCGACCTCGTCCTCGACCCGCGACTCGATGACCGACAGTCCGTACAGTTCGGCGGCAGTCGCGCTTCCGAGCGTCGCTGCGTCGGGTTCGGCGGCTGCACGGCGGGCACCCTCGCTGTTGCTGACGACGGCGACACGTTCG
>JAYRNU010000020.1:0-24258 GCA_041912015.1 Thiobacillus sp.
CAATCTGCCGCAGCACCTCGCGGCGCTTCCCGCCCGACAACGCTGAAGCTATAATCCGCCGCATTGGGGCGGTAGCTCAGCTGGGAGAGCGTCGCGTTCGCAATGCGAAGGTCGGGAGTTCGATCCTCCTCCGCTCCACCATCACGCACGACAACTCACGCCCGAATCAACGGACGTGCGAACCACGGCCCTGCGATTTGGCAGGGCTATTTTTTTCCTTCTGCCGTGGGCGCCGTTTTCACGACGAGCTGGACCGTCACGGTGTCACAGCTCCGCCCTGCTCCATGCTCGCCCCAGATTGCAACCCGTCTGTCCGCGGGGCCGGTTCCGCCGCCCAACCCGTCTGACGCAAGCGCGAAGGTCGCACAGAGTTCGAACTCGCCCACCTGTGCGGCGCCCTGGGTTCGGGCGGGCGTGACGATGCGGTACGCGTATCCCTGCTTGGTTTCCGGGTCCTTCATGTGGACCGCGCAATAGGAATACTTGCTGGTCCGCTTGAGCGCGTCGAGCGAAGGCGGAAGCTGGCCGAGGTCCTGCGCGTAGCGCTCGATGCAGCCGGAGAGCGCGTCCAGGTTTCTTGCGCGCTCCATGTCGAACGCCCGATCCCTGGCCGTCTCGGGCGAGCCGGCGGCGAAGAACCCGAGGACGATGCCGAGCACCACGAGGCCCGTGACCGCCCATCCAAAATACTGGAACGCGGCCCGCGGGATGGGCTTGCGGTACTGGATCTTCAGACGCTCCAGATAGTAGAAGCTGAAGATGATGCCGGCGATGACAAGGATGGTCAGCGCCTTGAGAAAGAACCGCGCCGAGGCTTCGCCCTGCAGGAGCTTGAACAGGACGGAGATGAGATCGCCGACGATGGTCACCGAGGCGATCAGGAGCACGAGATAGGTCAGCCACATGGAGAGAGGGGACTCGGTGCGGCCCTCGTCCTCGCGGTACTTGCGGAACCACAGCCGGATCGCCATGCAATACAGCGGGAACCCGATGACGAGCGCGGCGATGGCGTGGTGGATCGCGCGGGTCCCGCCCAAGTCGCCAAGTACCTGCAACTCGGCGAGGGGATCGCGGAAATGCGCGTTGATGATCTGGAAATAGAGCGTTCCGAGCGCGGTCGCGATGATGCCGAGCAGGATGAACGAGAATAAATTGAGGACGACGTCGACGGCGGAGGCTTTTTTTGCGAGCGAGGGCCGGTTGCCGGTGCCCGGAATCGGGACGCCCATCGCGACCAGCCCGTCGCGATAGGCCGCATCGGCCTCCTCTTCCGACCAGCCGACAGCGAGCAGTTCTTTCTTGATCTCCGCCTTCGAGAGACCTGTCGTTACACGGCCCTGCACATACTCAGCGAGTGAAGTCATGTCGCTCTCCCCATGCGCCGTCTGGCAACAGCCCAATAGTCACAATAGTCGCCGGTCTCTCCGCGGCTCCGATCAAGCCAGTTCCACCCACACCGGCTGATGGTCAGACGCCTCGGTCTCGGCATCGATGCCATGCACCTTGAGCCGGCTTGCCAGCGCTTCGGTGACGAAGACGAAGTCGAAGCATTCCGGCTGATCGACGAAGTCTACCGGGTGAATGCCGACCGTGGGGGCGTGGATCTCGCCCGGATGCAGCACGGACCAGGCATCGCGAAAGTCCGGCACGCCGTCGCCGAACGGGGCGAGGAACTGCGACCGCTCAGGCGCCGAAGCCGGGAAGTTCAAGTCGCCGCACAGAACCGCCTGCGCGGGCCGCGCAAACACTTCGAACGGGCCGCCCTGCTCCCCGAGCAGGGGCACGCGCGTGGACATGGCGCAGGCCTCGGCATGCAGACGGCGGATGGCTTCGATCTGGGCTTCGCGCTGACGCTGCGAGTAGTACTCGAGGTGGGTCGTCATGACCCGCACCGGGCCGACATCGGCCATGACCACCGCTTCGACCAGCACCCGCTGCATGCTGGGCGTGTTCACCTCAGCCGGCCACGGCAACAGATGCCGCCACACCTGGCCGACCGGCAGGCGGGAGAAAATGACATTGCCGAACAGGCTGCGGCCGCCGCGGCCATCCGGCACGTCGGTTGCCGGTCCGTAGATCACGGTGTAGCCAGGCAGACCGGCGGACAGTTCGGCGACCTGGTCCTCGCCATGACTGCCGGGCAGGCCAGGGAAGTTGACCGCGACCTCCTGCAGGCAGAGGACGTCGAAATCGCCCAGTTTGCGAATGGTCCGCAGGATGCGCGCAAAGTCGACCCGGCCGTCCATGCCGCGTCCCCATTGGATGTTCCAGCTCACCAGCTTCATGTCATTGCCGATCCGATCGATTTCTCAACTTTTTAATCGTAGTTCCTGACGAGCCGCCAGGTGATCAGAAATCGACCGGAGGACCCCGCCAGTCGTCGCGCCTCGGTCTAGCCCGTGCGATGGCCTCCCGTGCGCTGCGCCAGCCAGCGCAGGCGTTTTGCCCGGGGCGGCCCTTGACGAAATTGAGCAGCCCCTTGCACCAGGCATAGAACTCGAAGAATCGGAGCACGAACGCTTTCTGCGCCGCAGTCGGGGGATTTGCGCTGCAAACCAGCTTGTCGTCCGCCATGCCGCGGTCGATCAGCGTGATCGCCCCCCAGGTCCTGACCCGGACCCGGGTGCCCCGCGGCAAGCGCGGCCCCAGCACCAGCGCATCGAGCAAGTCGCCTTCCAGCCCGAGATAATCCGGCACCGCGCCGTAATTGAACGGGCACGGCAACGGCGAAACGAAATCGACATGGCCGGTGGAACCGCGTTTCAGAAAGCTGCCGCGCGGCACTTCGATTACCACCTCGACTTCGGGCGGCGCGGCTGCGTCCTCGAAGGAGGGCGAAGGCTCTCGATCCATGATCGTTTCGGTCATGACCCAAGCCTACCCGACTCCGGCTGCAGGAGACAGCCTGGGCCAGTCCGCCGCAGAGGTGGGACTCGTAGTCGTGGATCGACCCGAATCTTCGGCGTCCACCCCGCTGCGTCGCGCAGGGCAGGCCTGCGGAAACCCTTGCCGCGGCGAGGCCTTGGCCTGACGGTCATTGCCGCATCCAGGCTGAGGGATTAGAATGATGCACTTTTCGCTGAAATTTTTTTGCGGCTTGCCCTCGGGCAGGCCGCTGTTGCCTGAGCATACGGAACCATGGAACGACAACGCTGGCTTGACGGGACGCTGTATTCGCCCGATTTCGAACAGGATAGCTGCGGTTTTGGCCTGATTGCACAAATCGACAATCAGCCCAGCCATACGCTGGTGCAGAACGCGATCGGCTCGCTGGCCTGCATGACCCACCGCGGCGCGATCGCGGCCGACGGCCTGTCAGGCGATGGCTGCGGCCTGCTGTTCAAGAAGCCGGACGCCTTCCTGCGTGCCGTCGCCGGCGAAGCCGGCTTCGCGCTGCGCGCGCTGTATGCCGCCGGCCTGGTATTCCTGTCGCGTGAGGCTGCACCCCAGGACCATGCACGTTCGACGCTGAAAGCTGCTTTGCAAGCCCAGGGCCTCGAGGTCGCCGGCTTCCGCCAGGTACCGACCGATGCATCCGTGTGCGGCGAATCGGCGCTGGCATCGTTGCCGCACATCGAGCAGGTATTCGTCAATGCGCCGGCCGCGATGGGTGAAGACGACCTCGAGCGCAAGCTCTACATCGCCCGTCGCCAGGCGGAGAAGGCGCTGGAGCCGGCCGACCCGGTGTTCTACCTGCCGACGCTGTCGTGCCGCGTCATCAGCTACAAGGGCCTGGTCATGCCGGCCAACCTGCCGGTGTTCTACCCCGACCTCAACGACGCACGCTTTGCCTCCAGCCTGGTGGTGTTCCACCAGCGCTTCTCGACCAACACCTGGCCGCAGTGGCGCCTGGCGCAGCCGTTCCGCTATCTCGCCCATAACGGCGAGATCAACACGGTGCAGGGCAATCGCAACTGGAGCCGTGCCCGCGAGCAGAAGTTCGAGACGCCGCTGATTCCGAACATGGATGACATCCGCCCGATCGTCGGCACCAAGGGCTCGGATTCGATGAGTCTCGACAACATGGTCGAGGGTCTGGTCATGGGCGGCGCGGGCCTGTTCCGGGCGCTGCGCCTGGTGATCCCGCCAGCCTGGCAGAACGTCGAGTCGATGGACGCGGACATCCGCGCGTTCTACGAATACAACTCGATGCACATGGAGCCGTGGGACGGCCCCGCCGGCATCGTGCTGACCGACGGCCGCTACGCGGTCTGCACGCTCGACCGCAACGGCCTGCGCCCGGCACGCTGGGTGCTGACCAAGGACCGCATCCTGACCATCGCCTCCGAAGTCGGCGTGTGGCAGATCGATCCCGCGAACGTCGAGCGCAAGGGTCGCGTGCGTCCCGGCCAGATGGTCGCCGCCGACCTCGACACCGGCCGCCTGCTGATGCCCGAGGATATCGACAATGAACTCAAGGTCGCGCAGCCCTATCGCGAATGGCTCAAGGCCAACGCCGTCAAGCTCGACCTGTCTATCAACCAGGATGCGGACCTGCCGGTCATGGATGCGCCCAGCCTGCTGACGCACCAGAAGCTTTTCAACGTGAGCTTCGAGGAGCGCGACCAGATCATCCGTGTTCTCGCCGAGGACGGCCAGGAAGCAATCGGCTCGATGGGCGACGACACGCCGATGGCGGTGCTTTCGCAAAAGGTGCGTTCGCCGTTCGACTACCTGCGCCAGCAGTTTGCCCAAGTCACCAACCCGCCGATCGACCCGATCCGCGAGGCGATCGTGATGTCGCTCGACACGAGCTTCGGTCCCGAGCGCAACCTGTTCAAGGAAACGCCCGAGCACGCGCACCGGGTGGAAGTACACACTCCGCTGCTGTCGAAGGAAGCCTTCGACAAGATCATGGCGCTCACCGATCCCGCGTTTGCATCGACCACGCTTGATCTGCATTACGACCCGGCCGCCACCACGCTGGAAGCGGCGATCCAGGCGCTGACCCGGCGCGCAGTCGAGGCGGTCAAGGCCGGCAAGGTCATTCTGGTACTGACCGATCGCAACATCGCCAAGGACCGCCTGCCGGTCCATGCGCTGTTCGCCACCGGCGCGGTGCACCATGCGCTGATCGCTGCCGGCCTGCGCTGCAATGCCAATATCGTCGTCGAAACGGGAACCGTGCGCGATCCGCACCACTACGCCTGCCTGATCGGCTACGGTGCGACCGCCGTCTATCCCTATCTCGCGTACCAGGTCATCGGCGAATTCGTCAAGACCGGCGAGATCAAGCCCAACCTCGACAAGGCGCTGTCCAACTTCCGCAAGGGCATGGACAAGGGCCTGTACAAGGTGCTGTCCAAGATGGGCATCTCACTGGTCTCGAGCTATCGCGGCGCGCAGTTGTTCGAAGGCGTGGGCCTCCATGAAAACGTGGTCGACCTGTGCCTGAAGGGCACGGTGTCGCGTATTTCGGGTGCCAACTTCGACGACTTCGAGTCCGACCAGAAGCTCCTGCACAAGGCGGCGTTCAACCCGCTGAAGCCGCTGTCGGCCGGCGGCCTGCTGAAGTTCATGTTCGGCGAGGAGTTTCACGCCTACAACCCGGACGTGGTGCAGCAGTTGCAGAAGGCCGTGAAATCAGGCGACTACGCCGAATACAAGAAGTATTCCGCACTCGTCGACACGCGCCCGGCAGCCATGCTGCGGGACCTGATGAAGCTGAAGTCCGACGTCGCGCCCGTCGCGCTGGACGAGGTCGAGCCGCTGGAAGCCATCCTCAAGCGCTTCGACTCCGCCGGCATGTCGCTCGGCGCGCTGTCGCCGGAAGCGCACGAAGCGCTGGCCGAAGGCATGAACCGCATCGGCGGCCGCTCCAATTCGGGCGAGGGCGGCGAGGATCCGAAGCGCTATGGCACCATCAAGACCTCCAAGATCAAGCAGGTCGCCTCGGGCCGCTTCGGCGTCACCGCGACCTACCTGGTCAATGCCGAGGTGCTGCAGATCAAGATCGCGCAAGGCGCCAAGCCCGGCGAGGGTGGCCAGCTGCCGGGCGACAAGGTGTCGCCGATGATCGCCAGCCTGCGCCACTGCAAGCCGGGCACGCCGCTGATCTCGCCGCCGCCGCATCACGACATCTATTCGATCGAGGACCTGGCGCAGCTGATTTTCGACCTCAAGCAGGTCAATCCCGATGCACTGGTGTCGGTGAAGCTGGTCGCCGAACCCGGCGTCGGCACGATCGCGGCCGGCGTGGCAAAGGCCTACGCCGACCTCATCACCATTTCCGGCTACGACGGCGGCACCGGCGCATCGCCGCTGACCTCGGTCAAGTACGCCGGCACGCCGTGGGAACTCGGATTGTCCGAGGCCCAGCAGGTGCTGCGTGCCAACGGCCTGCGCGGCCGCGTGCGCGTGCAGACCGACGGCGGCCTGAAGACCGGCCTCGATGTCATCAAGGCGGCGATCCTCGGCGCCGAGTCGTTCGGCTTCGGTACCGGCCCGATGGTCGCGCTGGGCTGCAAGTACCTGCGCATCTGCCACCTGAACAACTGCGCCACCGGCGTCGCCACCCAGAACGACAAGCTGCGCCGCGACCACTTCATCGGCCTGCCCGAGATGGTCGTGAACTACTTCAAGTTCGTCGCCGAGGAAACGCGCGAATTGATGGCGAGCCTCGGCATCCGCAAGCTCACCGATCTGATCGGGCGCACCGACCTGCTCGAACTCTCCGCCGGCGATACGCCGCGCCAGGGCCGCCTGAAGCTCGATGTGCTGCTTTCGCAGGGCGACATCCCGGCCGACGCACCCCGCTTCGCGCAGCAGGAGCGCAACCCCTCGTTCGACAAGGGCGAACTGGCCGAGAAGATGGTGGCGGATGCCTTGCCTGCGATCAAGGCCGGCAAGCAGGTCGAACTCGCCTACGCGGTACGTAACGTCAACCGCTCGATCGGCGCGCGCCTGTCGGGCGAGATCGCCAAGGCACATGGCGGCCGTGGCCTGCCCGACGACACCCTCCGCGTCAACCTGACCGGTTCGGCCGGCCAGAGCTTCGGCGTATGGAACCACAAGGGCCTGACGCTGACGCTCGAAGGGGATGCCAACGACTACGTCGGCAAGGGCATGGGGGGCGGACGACTGGTGATCTACCCGCCGCGCGTCGCCACCTTCGAAGCGCACCGGAATACATTGATCGGCAATACCTGCCTGTATGGCGCCACTGGCGGTGAACTCTACGCCGCAGGCATGGGCGGCGAGCGCTTCGGCGTGCGCAACTCCGGCGCGCTGGCGATCGTCGAAGGCATCGGCGACCACGGCTGTGAATACATGACCGGCGGTTGCGTGCTGGTGCTTGGCGACACCGGCCTGAACTTCGGTGCCGGCATGAGCGGCGGCATGGCCTTCGTGGTCGACGAGGCGGGCGATTTCGTGTCGAAGACCAACAAGGAAATGGTCGAACTGACGCGCATCACGAGCGTCGAGACCGAGCCCTTCCGCACCTTCCTCAAGGGGCAGATCGAACGCCATCTGGCGCTCACGGGCAGCGCGCGCGCCAAGGCACTACTGGCCAATTTCGATGCCACGCTGGCGAAGGTCTGGCTGGTCAAACCGAAGCGGATATCGATTGAAGATCTGGTCGAGGACATTCCTGGCCAGGTTCGTATTGCTGTGGGTGCATGACAATGGGTGACGTATTCCAATTCTTGAAGCAGGCACGGCGCGACGGCGACAAGACCGAGGCGGAGGTCCGCAAGCACGAATTCCGCGAAATCTACGCGCTGATGGACACGACGCAGGCACAGGAACAAGCGGACCGCTGCCTGGCTTGCGGCAATCCCTATTGCGAGTGGAAGTGCCCGGTACACAACTACATCCCGAACTGGCTCAAGCTGGTCACTGAAGGCCGTCTGTTCGAAGCCGCGGAACTGTCGCACCAGACCAATTCGCTGCCCGAAGTCTGCGGCCGCGTCTGCCCGCAGGACAGATTGTGCGAAGGCGCCTGCACGCTCAACGACGGCTTCGGCGCGGTCACGATCGGCCAGGTCGAGAAATACATTTCCGAGGAAGCCTTCAAGGCCGGCTGGCGTCCCGACATGTCGAACGTGGTCGCGACCGGCAAGCGGGTCGCCGTGATCGGCGCCGGTCCCGCCGGGCTGGGCTGCGCCGACGTGCTGGCACGCAACGGCGTGCGGCCCGTGGTGTACGACCGCTATGACGAGATCGGTGGCCTGCTGACCTTCGGCATCCCTGAATTCAAGATGGAAAAATGGGTGATGACGCGCCGCCGCGAAGTGCTCGAGGGCATGGGCGTCGAGTTCCGGCTCAATACCGACATCGGCAAGGACGTCTCGCTGCAAAGCCTGCTCGACGACTACGACGCCGTGTTCATGGGCATGGGCACCTACACCTACATGAAGGGCGGCTTCCCCGGCGAGGACCTGCCCGGCGTGCTCGAAGCGCTGCCCTTCCTGATTTCCAACGTCCGGAAATGCCTCGATCTTGCCAAGCCCGGCGAGACGTTCCACGACATGAACGGCCTGCGCGTGGTGGTGCTGGGTGGCGGCGACACCGCGATGGACTGCAACCGCACCAGCATCCGCCAGGGGGCGGCCAGCGTGACGTGCGCCTATCGCCGCGACGAGAAGAACATGCCGGGCTCCAAGCGGGAAGTCGGCAATGCCAAGGAAGAGGGCGTCCAGTTTCTGTGGAACCGCCAGCCGGTCGAGATCGTCGGCGACGGCAAGGTCGAGGGCGTCAAGCTCGTGACCACCGAACTCGGCCCGCCCGATGCGCGCGGCCGCCGCACACCGGTCGTGATTCCCGGCTCGGAAGAAATCATCGCGGCCGACCGCGTCATCGTCGCCTTCGGATTCCGTCCCAATCCACAGCCATGGTTTGCCGAATGCGGCATCAGCATCGACCAGGGCGGCCGCGTGATCGCCAAAGGCCAGCAGCACGCCTATCAGACCACGAACCCGAAAATCTTCGCCGGGGGCGACATGGTGCGCGGCTCCGACCTCGTCGTCACCGCGGTGTGGGAAGGCCGGGAAGCCGCCAAGGGCATTCTCGACTACCTCGGACTGACGTAATCCGCTATCCCATTGAACGGATGCGAAGCAGAGGCCGGCGCTGATTCAGCGCCGGCCTCTGCATTTGTAGCGCAAGCACAAGCGGCCCCGGGTCCTTGTCCCGTCGCATCGTCCACCCCGCCCGCCACCGTTACCGGGCGTTACACCGCGTTACCCGCTCCAAACACGGGGCTTACACGGCATGCCTAGAGTGCAGTTGACCGCTGGCCGACAGGCAACCTGAAAGCGGTCCCTCTCAACAGCACAGGAGCCACACCATGAACACCGCACTGATCAAGAAAACCCTCGCCACGCTCGGCATCGCCAGCCTGGGGCTGATGGCTGGCGGCGCCCAGGCCGATTGGCACCGGGATGACCCTGGCCACCGCAGCAACGTCCAGCAGCAGAGCGTTCTGTACAGCCAGCAAATCAGCGGTCGCCAGCACCAGCAGATCAAACGCATCCAGTCTGGACAACGCGAAGGCAGCCTGACCCGTTTCGAATTCCGCAACCTGATGCACGAGCAGCGAGAAATTCGCGCCATGGAGCGAAATTTCCTCGCGGATGGCTTTATCGACGAACGTGAATTCAGTCGCCTGGACCACGCACTCGACATTTCCAGCCAGAACATCCGTAAGGAATTGCATGACAACCAGGCACGCTATGCTGACAACCGCCGGCACGACTGATTGCGCGGCTGCCCGGCAACTCCCGGCCTTCAGGCCGGGCAGCAAGGGGTCGTTAGATCCTTCATTCTTTTTCCCGAGGAGTATGCAATGAAGTTTCCCGTCGTCATGGTGCTGGCTGCCTTGCTGGGCCCGACGCCATCCCTGGCTGCTCCGCCCGCGCACGCCCCCGCCTACGGCTATCACAAGCAAGCCCCGAAAGCACAGCATTACAAGGGCAAGAGCGGGATTGTCTATGTGAACGACTACGGCATCCTCGCTGGCCGCTGCAACCGCGACGAGATCGGCGCCGTCCTCGGCGGCATGACTGGCGCAGTCATTGGTAGTCAGGTGGCCGGTCCCGACAATCAGGTCGTCGGCATGGTGACTGGGGGTGCCCTCGGTGCCGTGCTTGGGCATGCCATCGGCGACAGCATGGACGAGCGTGATCGTGCCTGCATCGGGCATTCGCTGGAACTCGGCAAACCCAACGTGCCGGTATTGTGGCGCGATGGCGGCCACCTGTACCGGTTCACGCCGCGCGGCGAAGCCTCCAACGGTTGTCGCT
Source organism: Thiobacillus sp. (assembly GCA_041912015.1). Lineage (GTDB taxonomy): Bacteria > Pseudomonadota > Gammaproteobacteria > Burkholderiales > Thiobacillaceae > Thiobacillus. Next base: position 10,245 of record JAYRNU010000020.1, read on the forward strand.
ATGCCAACATCGTGGTCGATGACCGCCATCCTCGCGACGTGCTGGCTTGTCCTGCGGGGAAAGGGAACTGGGAATTCCGCAACTAAACCCTGGCGGGCGCCGGGACAGGGATGCCAAGCCTGCTAGAATGCTGGCTTTGCGTTTTGGCCATGTTTCGTGGCTACACCATGTCCACTCTCAAGAACGATACCTTCCTGCGCGCGCTGCTTCGCCAACCGACCGACTACACACCCATGTGGCTGATGCGGCAGGCCGGGCGCTATCTGCCCGAATACAACGCCACGCGCGCGCGCGCTGGCGATTTCCTGACGCTGTGCAAGACGCCCGATCTGGCGACCGAGGTGACATTGCAACCCCTCGCGCGCTATCCGCTCGACGCGGCCATCCTGTTTTCCGACATCCTTACCGTGCCCGATGCGATGGGGCTTGGCTTGTATTTCGCGCAGGGAGAAGGGCCGCGCTTCGAACGGCCGCTGCGCGATGAATGGGAAGTGCGGGATCTTTCGGCGCCGGATCCGACCGACAAGCTCGGCTATGTCATGGACGCCGTGCGTTCGATCCGGCGGGCGCTGGACGGTTCGGTGCCGCTGATCGGATTTTCCGGCAGTCCCTACACCCTGGCCTGCTACATGATCGAAGGCGGCAGTTCCGACGATTACCGCCATATCAAGACCATGTTGTACAGCCGCCCCGATCTGCTGCACCGCATTCTTGAAGTCAACACCCGGGCAGTGACGGACTATCTCAATGCGCAGATCGAGGCGGGCGCCCAGGCCGTCATGATCTTCGACTCGTGGGGCGGAAGCCTCACCCCGCACGCTTACCGGGAATTCTCGCTGGCCTACATGGAACGCATCGTTTCAGGACTGATCCGGGAACGTGAAGGTCGCCGAGTGCCCAGCATCATCTTTACCAAGGGCGGCGGAAACTGGGCCGAAGCCATGGCAGATGTCGGTGCCGATGCCATCGGCCTGGACTGGACGGTCGACATCGGCGACGTCCGCCGTCGTGTCGGGGACAAGGTGGCCTTGCAGGGCAATCTCGACCCCTGCGCCCTGCACGGTTCGCCGGAGAGCATCCGCACCGAGGCTGCGCGCATCATCGACAGTTACGGCAATCACCCCGGCCACGTCTTCAATCTTGGTCACGGCATTTCGCAATTCACGAACCCGGACAACGTCAGCGTGCTGGTCGAGACGGTGCACCGCCACAGCCGCGTTGTGCGCAGCACAACTGGCCGCGCTTCCACGGACGCTTGACGTTTGATGGCGATATTCGACTCAGCACGACGGACGCTTCAGCAACGTCGGACGGCGTTCCCGGCATGCTTCCCGAGCTGAGACGCTTCCAGCCGGTCCTGCCGAATCCTAGCGCAGGCACCGGCGCGCCGCGGTGCAACAAGCAAATGACGTTGACAAACAACGTGTTGCGCTCGGCATTCTCAGACAGCAGGCGGATTTGCGGGGAATAGAAGCATTGACTTATGCACATTTTTGACGCACGGGAACTTTTTTTGTGTCAAATGCTTGACAGCGCGCCAGAGATTATAAGTCTTTGATAAATATACCCTTAGCAAGATGCCTGTTTTTTGGACTCCGCCCCATGCGTACCAAAAGACGGGCAGTTGAGGGCACTCGACACAAATCACCCACACAATTATCCACAGCTTACGTGGACAAACCGGATTAATCCTTCGCTAACAGCCAGTTAGTAAATATTCCGCGAAACGCAACCAACACTCGCAGCTAACTCATGCCGTCCATCCTTCAGGTCGCGCTCGACACTCCGCTGCCTCAGCTATTCGACTACCAACTGCCGGAAGGCATCGGCGACGTGACGCCGGGAAGCCTGGTCGAAGTCCCGTTCGGCCGTACGCGGCAGATCGGCGTCGCGCTGGGCCAGGTGACGGGCAGCCGGATTGGGGCGGACAAGCTGCGCGACGTCGTTCGCGTGTTCGATGATCGTCCCGCCCTGAGTCCCGACATCGTCAGGCTTGCACAATTTTGTGCGGACTATTACCACTTTCCGCTGGGCGGCGTTCTGCTGGCAACGCTGCCGCCGCGACTTAAGAACGCTGCCCCCCTTGTCGTGGAGAGGCCCTGGTTGACACTGACCGAGGCCGGCCGCTCGGCCGTGCCGTCCCCGCGTGCCAGGGCGCAGCGTGCCCTGCTCGATCGCTTGCAGCTGGGTCCCCAGTCGCGCGACCAGCTGCGCGCACAGAATCTGACCCGGCATGCCGCCACCCTGGTGGCGACAGGCTGGGCGGTCTGGTCTCTGACACAGCCCGAAGCAAGCCGTACGCCGCCATCCCCGCCTCCGGTTCCGGCCACGCTGGAGCAGCAAGCCGCGCTCGACCGGCTGCTGCCCGCGCTCACGCGATTCGGCACGCACTTGATCCACGGCGTCACCGGCAGCGGCAAGACGGAAATCTACTTGCGCCTGATCGACGCGGTACTCGAACGCGGACGCCAGACCCTGGTGCTGATTCCCGAGATCGCGCTGACCCCGCAGCTGGCACAGCATTTCCGCAATCGCTTTCCGGGGCGCCACATCGCCATCCTGCACAGCGGGCTGGCCGAACGGGAACGCACCCAGAACTGGCTTGCCGCCCCCGACTGCGACGTTCTGCTCGGCACCCGCCTGTCGGTATTCGCGCCGTTGCCGCGACTGGGGCTGATCGTGGTCGATGAGGAGCACGACGCCTCGTTCAAGCAACAGGACGGCCTGCGCTATTCGGCGCGTGACGTGGCCATCGCGCGCGGCAAGCAGCAAAACGTTCCGGTCGTGCTCGGTTCGGCCACCCCGTCGCTGGAGACCTATTCCCAGGCCCTGTCCGGACGCTACCAGCTGCTTGAACTGACCCGGCGCGCGGTCAGCGCCTCGCAACTGCCGGCCATCGAACTGATCGACCTCAAGCATGTTCCGGTCGACAACGGATTGACGCGCCCCGCAATGCTCGCGCTCAGCGAAACGCTGGCGCGCGGCGAACAAAGCCTGGTCTTCCTGAACCGTCGCGGCTACGCGCCTGCGCTCTATTGCCCCAGCTGCGCCTGGGTCTCGCCCTGCCCGCGCTGCTCGTCGCGCCTGGTACTGCATCGCACCCGGCATTCGGCGGGGTTGCATCGCCTCAAGTGCCACCATTGCGGATACGAGGCGCAGATCCCCGCCGCGTGCCCGAGTTGCGGCAACCCCGATCTCAAGTCCCTGGGGCAAGGCACGCAGCGTCTCGAAGAAACGCTCGGGGCGCTGCTGCCCGCTGCGCGCATCCAGCGCATCGACCGCGACACCATGCGCCCGCATGCCTGGGCCGCGCTTGGGGATGCGGTGCACGGCGGCGCCGTCGACATCCTGGTCGGCACGCAGATGCTGGCCAAGGGACACGATTTCCCCAACATGACGCTGGCACTGATCCTCGACACCGACGGCGCGCTCTACAGCCCCGACTTTCGCGCCACCGAGCGCCTGTTCGCCCAGTTGATGCAGGTCGCGGGGCGCGCCGGACGCGCCGACAAACCCGGCCGGGTATTGATCCAGACCGCGTTTCCCGATCACCCGCTGTTTCGTTTCCTGCAGCGCCACGACTATCCGGGATATGCACGCTTGCTGCTCGAGGAGCGCAAGCAGCTCGACCTGCCACCGTTCACCCGCCAGGTGCTGGTGCGCGCCGAGGCACCAACGATGGATGCGGCACTGGCGTTTCTGCAGCGCGCCGCCGCGCTGGCCCCCGAAGATGCCCGCGTCAGCGTGTTCAGCGCCACAGCCGCGCCGATGGCGCGCGTGGCCAATCTGGAGCGGGCCCAGCTGCTGGTCCAGTCTGCTTCCAGAACGGCCTTGCAGGCGTTCGTGCGCAGCTGGCGGCCGCAATTCGACAGCATCCGGCCGCGGGTCGCGCGCTGGTCGCTCGACGTCGATCCGCTGGCGTTTTGATGCGCCACCGGCGGCGCTTATAATCGCGGGCTACCCATTCAGAACGCCGAGCCCTTCATCTGCGCTCAGGACCAGGGCGCGAGTCGCTCCGTCCCCTTTGCAACCATGTCCAACACCCACCCACTCAAAGACCAGATCGCCCTGCTGATCGGCCAAGCGCTCGAAGCGATCGCGCCCGATGCACCGGTGAGCCTCGAGATCGAACGCCCGAAAAACCCTGCCCATGGCGACTTCTCGAGCAATGCAGCGATGCAGCTGGCGCGCCCGCTGAAACGCAACCCGCGCGAACTGGCGCAGCGCATCCTCACCGAACTGCCGCGTTCTCCCCTGATTGCCAGGGCCGAGATCGCCGGTGCCGGCTTCATCAATTTCCATCTGGCGCCCGCGGCATGGCACGGCCTGATACCCCAGGTCCGCGCGGCGGGAGATCGCTTCGGGCACGGCGACGCGGGCGCCGGCCACCAGATGCTGGTCGAATTCGTTTCCGCCAATCCGACCGGCCCGCTGCATGTGGGGCATGGCCGTCAGGCAGCGCTCGGCGACGCGATCTGCAACCTGTATGGGGCGCAGGGCTGGCAGGTGACGCGCGAGTTCTATTACAACGATGCCGGCGTGCAGATCGCCACCCTCGCCCAGAGCGTGCAGGCGCGCGCCAAAGGACTGAAGCCGGGCGAAGCCGGCTGGCCCGAGGCGGCGTACAACGGCGATTACATTGCCGACATCGCAGCGGACTTTCTGGCGGGGAAGACGGTGCGCTCGGACGACCGCGAATACACGGCCACGGCCAACGTCGACGACATCGATTCGATCCGCCAGTTCGCCGTGGCCTACCTGCGCCACGAGCAGGACCTCGATCTCCAGGCCTTCGCGGTCCGCTTCGACAATTACTACCTGGAATCGAGTCTCTACAGCAGCGGACGCGTTGCGGCCACGGTGCAGAAGCTCGTCGACGCCGGCAAGACCTACGAGCAGGATGGCGCACTCTGGCTGCGAACGACCGAGTACGGCGACGACAAGGACCGGGTGATGAAAAAATCCGACGGGACCTACACCTATTTCGTGCCGGACGTCGCCTATCACATCGCCAAATGGGAACGCGGTTTCGAGCGGGCCGTCAACATCCAGGGCACCGATCACCACGGCACGATCGCGCGCGTCCGGGCCGGCCTGCAGGCGGCCGACGTGGGCATCCCCCATGGCTACCCGGACTACCTGCTGCATACCATGGTACGGGTGATGCGCGGCGGTGAGGAAGTCAAGATCTCCAAGCGTGCCGGCAGCTACGTGACGCTGCGCGATCTCATCGACTGGACCAGCAAGGATGCGGTCCGTTTCTTCCTGCTGTCCCGCAAGGCCGATACCGAATACGTCTTCGACATTGACCTGGCACTCGCCAGGAACAACGACAATCCGGTGTATTACGTGCAGTACGCCCATGCCCGAATCTGCCGGGTGTTCGAGGAATGGGGCGGGGACCCCGCCGCACTCGATGCCGTCGACCTCTCGCCGCTGACCGCCGCGCATGAAACCGCCTTGATGCAGCGCCTGGCCGAGTTCCCAGAAACCGTTGCCACGGCCGCACGTGAACTGGCCCCCCATCTGCTGGTGCACTTCCTGCAGATGCTGGCGGGGGACTTCCACGCCTGGTACAACGCCGAGAAGTTCCTGGTCGACGATGCGGCGACGAAACACGCCCGGCTCGCGCTGGCCGATGCAGCGCGCATCACGATCATCAACGGGCTGGCCTTGCTCGGCGTGTCCGCCCCGGAGAAAATGTAGCCATGGCAAAACCTGCAACCCGAAATTCCGGCCGCTCGAGCGGACGTTCCGTATTTACCGGCGTGCTGATCGGTCTGACCTTCGGTGCATTGCTCGCAGTCGGCGTGGCCTTGCTGGTTACCGGCAGCAATCCGTTCAAGTCGTCCTCGCCCAATCCTGCCGCCGTACAACCCAATCCTGCTGCCGTACAGCCCGAGCCTGCCGCCGCAGGCAAGCCGGAGACCGCACCCAGCTTCGATTTCTACAAAGTCCTGCCGGGGGATGCCAACAGCGCAATGCCGCCGATTACGGGCAAGGTAGAGGAGACGCCGCTGTACTATCTGCAGGTGGGCGCCTTCCAGAACCCGGCCGACGCCGACAACCTCAAAGCCCAGCTGGCGCTGCTCGGTGTCGAGGCCTCCATTCAGACGCGAGAGCTCGGAGAGAAGGGCGTGTTTCATCGGGTTCGCATCGGGCCCTTGCGCGCCATGGACGACATCAACCGCATGCGCGCCTTGCTGGCGCAGAACAATATTGCTGCCACGCTGGTCAAAGAAGTTCCCACCCAACAGGAGACCCCTTGATGTTCACTCGCGCCCTGGCCATGCTGGCCGCAGCCGTTCTGTCCTTTTCCGTTTTTGCCGCCCCTGAATCCGCTTTCGAGGGACACGACTACACCCTGCTGAAAAACCCGCAGCCGGTGGCGACAGGGAACAAGATCGAAGTGCTGGAATTCTTCTGGTATCGCTGCCCGCATTGCTTCCAGCTTGAACCGAGTCTCGACAACTGGCTCAAGACCCTGCCCAAGGATGCGCAGATGCGTCGTGTACCTGCCGTATTTCAAGACAGCTGGATGCCGGCTGCCAAGATCTATTACACGCTCATGCAGATGGGCCTGCTGGACACCCTGCACAACAAGGTATTCAACGCCTACCACATCGAGCATACCGACCTGAACAATCCTGCCGTGCTGGGCGACTGGATTGCCAAGCAGGGCGTCGACCGCAAGAAATTCGAGGCCATCTACAATTCGTTCTCGATCCAGGCCAAGGCGACCCAAGGCGCCAGGCTCGCCACGCTCTATGGCGTCAACGGCGTTCCGACCTTCATCGTCGATGGCAAGTACTCGACCTCGATGTCGATGACCGGGAGCGAGCAGCGCCTCTACGAAGTGCTCGATGAACTGATCGACAAGGCGCGCTCGGAGCGCGGCGGCAAGAAATCCTCAAAGTAATTTCATGATGCCTGGCGCATGCCGAACGCCACCCGCTGTTGCCGGGTGGCGTTTCAGTTTGCAGCATGGGCAGGAAGCATGAACGTCTGATCCGGCAACGACCTTGATGAGATCTGCTTCCGCGGCTGCCAGGCCGCTCCGCGTATTCATCACCGGCGCCAGTTCGGGCCTCGGTGCAGCACTGGCACGACACTACGGCGCACAGGGTGCACAACTCGGACTGGCCGGTCGCAGGCGCGAGGGCCTGCAGGCAGCGGCCGCCGGATCGGATGCGCGGCTGTATCAGGTCGACGTGCGGGATGCCGCAGCCCTGCAAAGCGCGGTGGCCGATTTCCTGCAGGAAGTCGGCGCACCGGATGTCGTGATCGCAGCGGCCGGAATCAGCATCGGCACGCTGACCGAGGAGGCGGCCGACGTGGCGGTCTTCCGCGCGGTCATCGAGACCAATGTGCTCGGGCTGGTGCACACCTTCCACCCCTTCATCGCCGCCATGCAGACGAATGGCGGCGTGCTGTGCGCCATTTCCAGCGTCGCCGGCGTGCGCGGGCTGCCGGGCGGCGGCGCGTATTCCGCGTCGAAGGCTGCGGCGACGACCTATCTCGAGGCATTGCGCCTGGAGCTGAAGGCATACGACATCGCCGTGGTCAACGTTGCCCCCGGCTACATCGACACCCCCATGACGCAGGTCAATCCCTATGCCATGCCATTCAGGATGACGGCGGAGGCCGCTGCTGCAAAGGTGGCACGCTGCATCCTGTTGCGCCGCGCCTACACCGTCATTCCCTGGCAAATGGCATGGGTCGCGCGCATGCTCAAATGGCTGCCGATTCCGATCTATGATCTACTATTCGAAAAAGCGCCGCGCAAGCCCCGTGGATTGCCCACCTGAGCGGCGTCACAGAACAATCAGCGGAGACCGCATGCCTGCGCCCTTGAACATCATCCTGATCGACGACCATCCCCTGTTGCGCATGGGGGTGGCCGGCTATATCCAGCAGGAACCGGACTTCCACCTGACCGCGCAGTTGGCCAACGCTGCCGAGCTACGCGACTGGCTGGCTGCAGGGAACCGGGCCGACGCGGCGCTGCTCGACCGGTCGCTTCCCGATGCCGACGGGCTGGATCTCGTATCCGACCTGCGCGACCTCGGCATCAAGGTGATCATGCTGACCATCGCCGATTCCGACGAGGAAATATCGGAAGCCATCTCGTCCGGCGTCGACGGCTACGTCGTCAAGTCCAGCGACCCCGAGCAGGTGCTCGCCGCCATCCGCAGCGTATGCGAAGGCCAGAGCAGCTTCCCGCTCAACATCATGCAGAAGATGGCACGCGGCGAACTCAGCAACAACGCCTTGTCGGCGCTGACCGCGCGCGAGATGGAAATCGTCGACCAGGTCAAGGAAGGCCTGTCCAACAAGGCCATCGCCTACAAGATGTCGCTTTCGGAAAACACCGTGCGCAACCATCTGCGCAACATCATGGAAAAGCTCGGCCTGCGCAACCGCGTCCAGGTCGCAACCCTGGCGCTGAAGGAAGACCACAAGCGGCACTAGCTGTAGCTGATATCCTGCACATCCTGCTGGCCCAGGATTTTCATCAGCTCGCCCGCTGATGTGCTGCGCGCTGCCGAGATCGGCAAGCGCTCATGGTTGGTCTTCAACGCAGGTACATGGACCAGACAATCCTTCATGACAGCATGTGCTTCCAGTCACTCCGGGAGTTGCGGTAGGCCTCGTTGACCAAGAATCAGGGCTGCCGCGCGTTGCGGCACGGGATGATGCGCAAGGGACATCAAGCAAGGACAATCGGGCTCTGCTTCTTTCTGCCAGCCGCGCGCAGACCGGCCGCCACAGATTGCATACCCACGGACTTCAGACTTTACTTCAGCTAACTCCAGAAATAGAATGATCCGGGGCAAATAATCGTACGTTCTGGAATATTTCCAAGGGAGAAAAATGAAGGCTCATCGCTTAACGTTGGCGCTATTTTCCTGCATGGCCACTTCCGCCTTTGCAGCCACCGTGAACTTTTCGTATACGGGCGCCGAACAGACCTGGGTCGTGCCCGCGGGCGTCACACAGGTATCTCTGCAAGCATGGGGGGCACAGGGTGGCGCATCCCACGATTGCAGCAGTGCGGCCCAGGAAGACGGTGGTCTGGGTGGACTTGCCCAAGGCGTGCTGAACGTGACACCCGGTCAAACCCTGCATATCTACGTGGGCGGCAAGCCAGCCGATCCAGGCAACATCACCCCGCAACCCGGGGGCTATAACGGTGGCGGCGATGGCGGGCAGTATGGCGCGGGCGGTGGCGGCGCCACGGACATCCGCGTCGGCGGCACGACCCTGACGGATCGAGTGATCGTTGCAGGGGGTGGCGGTGGCGGCAATACCGGCTGTCCCGATCATGGCGCCGGCGGCGCCGGCGGCGGCCTCACTGGGGCAGACGGTATAAGTAACCAGGGCTATATCCCGGGTGGCGGCGGCACGCAGAGTGCCGGTGGTACCGCAGGGTCAGATGGTTCCGGTGGCACTGCCCAGGCGGGTCAACTTGGTCTTGGCGGCAGTACGCCGACCTATCATTTTGCTGGCGGCGGTGGCGGCTACTATGGCGGTGGCTCTGCCTATGCCGCAGGCGGTGGCGGCGGTTCGTCCTACATCGTAGGCCTGTCCAATGCATCGACAACAGAAGGCGCACAAACTGGCAATGGCGCTGTCGCCATCACCTATTCCGAGTCGGTTGCCTCAATCCCAACCTTGAGCAACGGCTCGCTCGCGTTGCTGGGACTCAGCATTGCAGCAATGGCAGGCCTGGCCTTCCGTCGTCAGATTCTCTGACGAGTCGGGTTCCTGGATCGAGCCCATGGCGTTTGCCATGGGCTTTTTTTCGCAACAATAGCGCGGACAGGCTTCGAGTTTCGTCTTGAGGATCGCCCTGGTAACGGACAAATAAAAGTTGGACCGGAAAATCACGTAAGCCATTGTTTCCAAGAGAAGGCCAAATCTGGCCTCAAAATGGATGTCCAAAATAAGTTGATCTGGTTGCTTTCACGCTCATCGGCCGAGTGACAAATAAAGGTTGGACTGGGCTAAACCTTCAAGCGCGCAAGCACCGTGGGACTTGCGTCCATGTTGATCCGACTAGGCCATGATCGAATCTTGGCAATCAATTCGTCAGCCCTACCTTCGCCTCACCCTGCCGGGCCATTAACCTCGGATAACTTAGAGAAGCCTATCCCGGTTCACTTCACCAAACCAAGACCCACCCGACATGAGCGGGGTATGCCACACCCAACGCGTAAGGATAAGTCCCTGCGAGGACAATCGGTGATGGCCACAAACTGAATGATGTTATTTCTCAATGAGATACGCCTACTACAACCAAAGTTGTATAGACAAACACAAAGATCCTCCCGCAAAGTTCGTCGAAATTCCAAGTGCAATACTTGGGAACAAAAAAGGGGGGCATGCTTTGCATAAACGATTACGGAGTGTGCGCCATGCGGACCACTTGGCCGAGCCTGCCGATGCGGCAAATTCACTGTTGGAATATACCGCTAGGGTTCACCATAACCCGATAGTCTCTGCTGAATGGGAACCCCACGGACAAAAACGATCCGTTCGGTATCCCAGGTTACAGGCTATAAGGGAAAACGTAGCCTACCTAATTTTAGTAAATATTGTTATGGAGCGGACTCAGGGAAATCTCAAACTCAACCTCTATTGTCCGAGAAAGCCATTGCGCTTACCGGACAGGGCGAGGCAGCTCGGCTTTTTCGAAGTGCTTTTTTTTGGAAGTACAGCGAATAATGCAGCCGTCAGAAGCGGCGTAACCCTTGATGGAGCGGATGACGATCGCTTTTCAGGCGGAACAAGAACTGATTGCATGGTTGGCAATGACGCAAAGGATATGCTGCTGGGGGATGCGATGAACGACGGGGAGTACGAAGACGAAGGACGGGTGGTGTAATGGGCTTCGTCATTTTTGTAGCGATGGGGCTGTACCTTCTGATCTCGCTCGGTGTCGTCGCCTGGGCGATTGTCTATGCGAAAAAGCGGGGCAAGAGCGCTAAGAAGTGGGGCTGGAGCGCGGCACTGGTGATGTATCTGATTCCCTTCTGGGACTGGCTGCCGACGGTGGCGACGCATCAGTACTACTGTGCCAAGGATTCGGGATTCTGGGTCTACAAGACGGTGGATCAGTGGAAGGCTGAGAATCCGGGGGTGATGGAGAGGTTGATAACGCAACCTGTTCCACCGAATAAATTAAAGCGGGGTGAGAACTACACCATAAGCACAACGACTTGGAACGCACGAATCAATTCCACGCTTAAAAAACAAGGAAAGCTTCCCCTAAATATTTGGCGAAGAGAAGACAAGATTACAGATGTTAAGACAGGCGAAATTTTAGCAAGGTATGTGGATTTTTCGGCTTCACAAGAACAGCGACAAGCGGGGTGGTCTGGATGGAAGCTTTGGTTGGATAGTGAAAACTGCATTGGTGGTCGTGATAAAGCAATTCAATTTGCTAAATTCGTTGAACAATTCAAGGGGGAGAAAGAATGAGCATAATTCAAGACCTGTTTCAACAGTCGCAACTAGCTGAAGCTGCGTATGCAAATTTTAGTGACTTCGCCAACCCGAAGGATGCACTGATTGACATAGACTTCTCCGATGCTCAAGCCTCCATCTTCTTGAAGGATTGGCGTTACGTTGATCAATCCCCGCCATTAGGTTTTTTCGGCAGCGGTTTCTCTGCGACGGTGTTTGAACGTCTGGATGAAAACCAGCAACCGACAGGCGAATACAGCCTGGCGATACGCGGCTCGACGGATGCAGTGGATTTCCTTGCCGACAAAAACATAATGACCACTGATGGCATTGCCGTCTCGCAACTGATAGACCTGTACAACTACTGGCAAAGCCTTACGCACGCTGGCGTATATCAAGCGGCATCGCTGTCTGAGCAGTATGTGGAATCGGCGTTTCTTACCTTACTCTATGCCGGCAGTGCTGCCAATGTCCCGTCCTCGCTGTCAGCATATTTTGGAGGAGCGACCAGCGTCTCATCTTATGACTTAGCCCGCCAGGTATTTCTCAGCAACGGCTTCATTGTCGAGGGCGGTACTGTGTATACCGTAAGCCTTGACCAGCTTTCGACCGACGTATACAGCAATGACCTCCAATCTGGCAGCGGCATTCTTGCAGGGAAAAGCGTCAGCGTGGAGGGACATAGCCTGGGGGGTCATCTGGCGATGGCGTTTTCTCGCTTGTTTCCAGATGCCACGAATAGTGCTACAGCCGTCAATGGCTTGGGCTTCAAGGTCACCGATGTCAATGTCAACAATCTGTTCGAGCAACTCGGCGGTGTGCCAGAGTTCGACTCGAGCAAGATAGAAAACGTGTACGGCATCGATGGCCTGGAATTCGCTGCAATGAACGATGGGATACTTCAGCAGCCCGGTGGATGGGACGGTATCTACATTGAGAGCGCGAGGCTGGGTGTAGCAGGCGGCCACAATCTCTCCCAGATGACCGATTCGCTGGCGGTCTACAACCTTTTCATCAAGATCGATGGCAGCTTGCAATCGGATTCGCTCCAAGCAGGGCTTGCCAAGCTCAAGCCTCTGTTCGAAGCCGCCAGCAACGATGATCGCCAGGTTGAAGTGCTGGTCAGTCCGAATGCAAGCCTTGAATCTCTCGTCAACGCCCTGGCGGATCTGTTCAACACCGGGGTCAAGATCAGCGATACGGAAACCGACCAGCGCGATTCCCTGTACGTCGCCATTAACGCCATCAACGCCAACGCGAATTATCAGCTTGCCGTGCAGGCGAAGGACTTCATCACCGTCCAGCCCCTACCTGAACTCAGCCGCAACCAGATAGTGTCCCGCGCCCAGGCTAACAGTGCAGAAGGCTTGGCCTATCGCTACGCGATCGTCAACATGATTCCTTTTGTCATCTCTGGCGATGCCGCGCTGTATGACCAGCACAATATTGCAGGCGAGTTGACGCTTTATGATTCCACCAGCGGTCAGGGTGAACTGACCGAACGCTACCTGCGGGATCGCGCCGCGATGCTGGCTTGGATGAACAAGTTCAACACCGAAAACACCCAGGAAGTAGAGGGTGGCACGGGGATCAAGGTTTACACCGTAGCCCAACCAGGAACCCCGTATCGCTTCAAGGATGAAACCAGCAAAATCCAGATTGATCTGAGCGGGGGTATTGATCCCTATACCCAAGTGGCCCTTGAACCGCAGCGCATACATTTCGGCGGAGATGGCGATGACAGCTTCGCGGGAGGAACGAAAGACGACAACCTCTACGGAGGTGCCGGTGACGACACCCTCATTGGCAACGGAGGCAACGACTACCTCGAAGGTGGTCAGGGCATCGACACCTACATCTTCAACCCCAATGACGGCTACGATACAGTGCTCGACAGTGATGGGCTGGGCGTCATCAAGTTCGGCGAGATTTCTGCAAAAGGCAGCGCCGGTCTTGATCCGGCCCAGTGGAGCCACGCTGAAGGCACCAACACCTGGATCGACCAGCAGAATGGGATCACCTACATCAAGTGCGTCGTTGATGGCGAAACCCAGCTGACGATCAAGCATGCCGACAACACCGTCCTCGTGCGCGGCTGGTCCGACGGCGAACTCGGTGTCGAGCTCGGCGCCGGGAATACGCCCGTTGCCGCCCCGCCCCCCTCGACAAGTCTGACCCTCAATGGCGATTTCAAGCCCATTGACTTTGATCCCGATGCGCCTGGCATTCAGGAACATTACGACAACCTAGGCAATGTCGTTGTGGGCTCTGAGGTTGATTCGAATCGAAATGACGTCCTCTACGACAGTGTCGACAATGACTTCATTTCTGGCGGTGGTGGTGCCGACACCCTGATCGCTACCCGAGGCGGGGACGACTGGCTCGAAGGCAATGCTGGGCGAGACATCATTTCGGGTGGTGCGGGCGACGACTTGTTGTTTGCAGATGATTCCATCTCTGTCGCAAGCGCACTTGCCCAGCCCGAATTCGGCGGTGCCACGGTGGATGGAACCTATGGCGACTTTCTGTCTGGCGGCATTGGCAA
>JAYRNU010000021.1:0-21042 GCA_041912015.1 Thiobacillus sp.
ATACTTCGCTGACGTGCAGAAGAAACTCAAGACCTTTGTCGAACAGGGCCAGCTCGGCATATTTGCCAACGCCTACTGGGGGCATCCGGCGTACAAGCTGCCGCCCGAGGCCAACCTCATGGCGGTGGCGCACTACCTCGACGCGCTGGCCTGGCAACGTGACGTGGTCAAGCTGCATGCCATATTCGGCGGCAAGAACCCGCATCCGAATTTCCTCGTGGGCGGCGTGCCGTCGGCCATTTCCGTGCATACCGGTGCGGGTGGCAACGGGCAGGACGGCACCGCGCTCAACATGGTGGGCCTGCAGACCGTGCAGAGCGTCATCACCCAGATGCGCAACTTCGTCGACCAGGTCTACGTGCCGGACACCCTCGCCATCGCCGGTTTCTACAAGGACTGGGCATCGCGCGGCGAAGGTCTGGGCAACTTCCTGTCTTTCGGCGACCTGCCGTCCAAGAGCTGCTGGGATACCGAATCGCTCTACGTGCCGCGCGGCGTTATCCTCAACCGCGACATCTCCACGATCCATCCCATCGATCTCGATGCGGATACCGAGATCCAGGAGTTCGTCAGCCATTCCTGGTACAAGTACAGCCAGGGCGACGCGCAGGGCCTGCATCCGTTCAAGGGCGAAACCGAGCTCAACTACACCGGTCCGAAGCCGCCCTATGAACTGCTCGACGTCGAGCAGAAATATTCGTGGCTCAAGTCGCCGCGCTGGAAAGGCAAGGCCATGGAAGTGGGGCCGCTCGCCCGCGTGCTGATGATGTACGCCAGCGGCAACGCCCAGGCCAAGGAGCTGGTTGGCTACACGCTGAAAACGCTGGACGTGCCGGTCGACGCGCTGTTCTCCACGCTCGGACGGACCGCCGCGCGCACGCTCGAATCGAAGATCCTGGCCGATGCCATGCAGGGCTGGTACGACCAGCTCATCGCCAACATCAAGGCCGGCGACGTCCGGACCTTCAACGACCAGTACTGGGATCCGTCCACCTGGCCCGCGCACATGCAGGGCGTCGGCCTGATGGAGGCGCCGCGCGGCGGGCTTTCGCACTGGATCGTCGTCGACGCTGGCAAGATCAGCAATTACCAGGCCGTGGTGCCCAGCACCTGGAACGCCGGGCCGCGCGATGCACAGGGCCAGCCCGGTGCGTACGAAGCTGCCTTGCAGGACAATCACGTGATGGCCGATCCGAAGCAGCCGATCGAGATCCTGCGCACCATTCACTCGTTCGACCCCTGCATCGCCTGTGCCGTGCACGTGACCGATCCGGATGGCGAGGAGCTGGTGCAGGTGAAGATCAAGTAAGCAAGCCACCCGACACGAAACATGGAGACTCTGCAATGCATCCCGTCAAACTCGCCCGAACGCTGACCCCCATCCTCCTGTGCCTGTATGCCGGCGCGGCTTCCGCGCACACCGGCCACCATGCGGCCACGGGTTTTACAAGCGGATTGACCCATCCGCTGTCCGGTCTGGATCATCTTCTCGCCATGATCGCGATCGGCCTCTGGGCCGCGCAGCAGGGTGGCCGGACGCTGTGGGCCGTACCCTCGGCCTTCGTGGGCACCATGATCCTTGGCGGCGCACTGGCGCTGACCGGTCTTGCGCTGCCGCATGTCGAAACCGGGATCGCAGCCTCGGTGCTGGTGCTGGGCCTGCTGGTCGCCACGCGTCAGCGCTGGCATGTTGGGGGTGGCATGGCGATCGCTGCCTTGTTCGCACTGTTCCATGGCTATGCGCATGGACTCGAAATGCCGCAGGCTGCATCCCCCGCGCTGTACGCCGTGGGCTTCGTTCTGGCCACGGCCACCCTGCATGCCGTGGGCATCGCAGCGGGCCGCATTGG
Organism: Thiobacillus sp.; assembly: GCA_041912015.1. Lineage (GTDB taxonomy): Bacteria > Pseudomonadota > Gammaproteobacteria > Burkholderiales > Thiobacillaceae > Thiobacillus. Next base: position 1,851 of record JAYRNU010000021.1, read on the forward strand.
CCGCGTTGCCATCCAGGCGGCAGGCGTCGCAATCGCGGCGAGCGGCGTGGCAATGCTGTTCGGCATCTGATCGGTGAACGACCAGCTGCAGCGCCTGCTGGAAGCCGAAGCACGCGCGCAGGCGGTCATTGACGACGCGACCCTTGCGCGCAAGCGCATGATCGACGAGGCACTCGCCAGCGCGCGCGATGCCGAGGTGCGATTCGAGGCCGGCAAGGCTGAATTGCGGGCGCCTTACCATCGGGAAGCACAAGCCCGTGCCGAACAGGCGATCGCCGAGTTGACGCGCAAGCACGAAGAGCGCCAGCGTACCCTGCGGGATCTGGCGTCGCGTCACGAGGCCGAGGCCGTCGAATCCACGCTGGCCCTGTTGCTCGATCCGACTCGATGACGCTGGCCTTCACCTAGCGTGAGCAGGGCAGCTTCCCCGGTTGCGGCGCACGATACCCATGTCAGCCTATCTCAATACCCGTGTCAGCCTGTTTGCCGGCCGCCTCTGGCAGGATGGCGAACTCGACAAGCTGCTTGGCGCGTCTGACGACGTGTTCGTCGACAGGCTGGTGCAGCGCGGATTGCCGGAACTCGTGCCAGGCTACGGCGGCCATGTCGGCCGCCAGCAGGAAACCCGCTCGCTGGAGCTACGCCTCATTGCCCGGATTCTCGACGAAACGCGGGTGCTGATCCGACCGCTCGCCGGCGATGCGCGTGCGTTTCTGACATACTGGACCGCGCGTTTCGAGGTCTCCAACGTCAAGACGCTGCTGCGCAGCAAGATGTCAGGCGAATCGGCCGCCGCCGTCCTGACACGGCTGATTCCGATGGGAATGTTCGGTCGCCTCGACAACCAGGACCTGGCCCATGCGGAGGACGTCGGCGAATTGTTGCGCCGCCTCGAAGCCGGCCCCTACGCCGGAATCGTGCGTCACGCCCGGCGCGCCATCGAGCTCAGCCAGGACCCCTTCAACCTGGATGCCGCGCTGGACCGCGGCTACTACGAAGGACTGATCGCACGCAGCAAGTCACTGGAGGAAGCCACGACGGGGTCCTCTTTGCGCGACCTCATGGCTGGCCTGGTCGACCGCATCAATCTGGTCTGGTTGTTGCGCTTCCGATTCAACTACAAGCTGCCGCCGGCCCAGGTCTATTATCTGCTGGTCGGCTCCCGCTATGTCCTGACAGGTTCCAGACTGCAGCGACTGGCCGCGCTCGACAGCCTCGAGGCCGTGCTGGCTGCGTTGCCATCGCCCTGGCAGCCAACGCTGGCGGGCGCGGCCGACATACCCGACGTGTCGACCCGCATGGAACGCGCCGCAGCCGAGCAGGCTTTGCGGGTACTGCGGTCCAGCGCGCCGGATGTGGCACGCGCCTTCGCCTACCTGGTCCTGCGCGAACGCGATCTGCGCAGTGTCCGGGCGGTCCTGCGCGGCCGCCAGCTCGGCCTGTCAGGCGCACATATCCGGCAGGCCTTGCAACGTTCCCCTGCGGAGGCCACCTGATGCTGCGCGCCGAGCCTTTGCTGAGGATCCAACTGCTTATGCTGGCATCCGAAGCGCAGGATGCCGCACTGGCGCTGGCCCAGTTCGGCGTGTTCAGTCCGGCAGCATGCAACCTCGATGCGCTCGCGGAATCGCCCGCTGCCGCCTATCGGGAAGCCTGGCTGGAGGCCGAGTCGAGACTGGCCAAACTGCTCGAACAATGCGGTGACCCGCTTCCCCTGCAGATCCCCGAGAATGCGGAAGCCCCGGTACTGGCCGACCTGCAGGAACTCAACAAGTGGCTCAAGGGCGCATGGAACTCATGCCTCGCCTCCAGCGAGGGCAAGGCGCAGATCACGGATGCACTCGGCCATCTCGATGCGCTTGAAGAAACGCTTTCCAAGCTGGAGCGGCTCAATGTGGATCTGTCGCAATTGCTGCGCCAGGACAGTCTGCTGGCGGTCCATATCGGCAGCCTGCCATCGACCGCGATCAGGCGGGTGACGGAAGCCCTGTCGATGACCGGTCATCTGGTTTCGCGGTTCGACCAGGTCGGCGAGCAGGTGTACGCGGTGATCGCGGGGCCGCGCACCCGCAGCGAGGAAGTCCGCGGCCTGCTGGCCCAGGCGGGATGGCGCGAACTGCCGGTGCCGGAGGAGTTGCGCACCCATCCGCAGGCGGCACGCGCTTGGCTGGAACAGGAGCGGGTCCGGCTGAATGCCGAATCCGGCCAGGAGTGCGGGGTCCTGGACGAGCTGCGCGAACAGTTCGGCCCGCGTCTGCATGAAGCGCGCCTGCGGCTGGCCCTGGCACGCCCGCTGGCCGACGCCGCGGCGGTCGGGGTGCGGGGGCAGGGCGGGCTGGCCGTGCTGTCTGGGTGGATCCCCCGCCAGAAACGCGACGCACTGCACGAATTGCTGAAATCGCGTTTCCAGGGCCGCTATTGGCTTCACGAGCGTGAGCCGGAACCCAGCGAAGTCAGCGCGATTCCCTCGCTGGTACGTTATCCCGGCTGGCTCAAGCCGTTCGTGCCGCTGGTCAAGAGTTATGGCGTGCCGCGTTACGGAGAATTCGACCCTGCGCTGCCGTTCGCGTTCGCCTATTTGCTGCTGTTCGGCGCGATGTTCGGCGATGTTGGCCACGGCACCGTGATCCTGCTGCTGGCCGCGGCGATGTCCCGGCGCCTCGGATCCTTGGCCTGGGTCGGCATTGCAGCCGGTGCGGTGTCGATGCTGTTCGGTCTGCTTTATGGCAGCGTATTCGGCTACGAGGACATCATCGAGCCGTTGTGGCTGTCGCCGTTGCACGATCCGATCCGGGTGCTGACGCTGGCAGTGGCCTTCGGTGTCGGCTTCATCGTGTTCACGCTGCTGGTCAATGCCCGCAACAAGCTCATTGCCGGCCGCGTCGGCGAAGCGCTGTTCGATTCGACGGGACTCGCCGGCCTGGTGTTCTACCTGGGGGCGATTGGCACGCTGGCCAGCCTTGCCGGGGCGGCCGATCTCGCCGAACCGGCCGGCCTGATGGCCGGCGCGGGCATCGTCGCGATCGCCGGATTCAAGTGGGCCGAGGCCCGGGCCGGCCTCGGCGAGCGCATCCTGGTAACGGCCATCGAAACGCTGGAGACCGGCATCAACCTGTTTGCCAACACCCTGTCCTTCATGCGCGTGGCCGCTTTCAGCCTCAATCACGTCGCGCTGGCGCTCGCGATCTTCACCCTGGCCAGTGGCCTGGGCACCGCTGGCCACTGGCTGACCATCGTTCTGGGCAATATCATCATTATCGTGCTGGAAGGCGGCATCGTCGCCATCCAGGCGCTGCGCCTGATGTACTACGAGGGGTTCTCGCGTTTCTTCAGCGGGGATGGCACCGAGTTCATGCCGTTGCAGTTGTTGCCGGAACGGAGCAAGAGTTGATCGCAACTTCATCTGGGAGAAGAAAATGATCTGGTTGGTCGCATTGTTGGGAGCATCGGTCGCCGCGACGCTGGGCACCGGTGTCTGGCTGGAGTTCAAGCCCCGCCGGCTGCCGGCAGGCAGGTTGCTCAAGGGAGGGGTGCTCGCCAACATGCTGTTGTTCGCGATCGGACTTGCCGGGATCATGTTGATGGGCATGCAGGAAGTCCTCGCTGCGGAACCGGCGGCGGGCGGCCTGATGGAGATTTCGATGGGCAAGGGTCTGGCGCTGCTGGGTATCGGGCTGCCGACCGGCCTCGCAGCGATTGGTGCGGCCATCGCATTGGGCCCGATCGGTTCGGCTGCGATGGCCGTGATCGCCGAGAAGCCCGAAATGTTCGGACGCACGCTGATCTACATGGGGCTGGCGGAAGGGATCGCGATTTACGGGCTGGTCATGTCGATTCTGCTGCTTGGCAAGCTCTGAGCCGATGCAGACCGAGCCCGGTCTTCCTCTCGGTAGCGCGCGGTTGGTCGTGCTCGGCAGCGCTGGCCTGGTGGACGGGTTTCACCTGATCGGCGCCGAAGTCCATGCCGATGCCGATGCCGATCTGGTCGAGACGGTGCTCGGGGATCTGGTCAGGGCAGGGGACGAGGCCCTGGTGCTGCTCGAATCGTATCTGGCGCACGCGGGCGGTCACTGGCTCGATCGCTTGCGCAACGAAGGCGGCCGCGTCGTCATCACCGAATTGCCGCCGCTTTCCGCACCGCACGATTTCGCGCCGGCAGTCGACGAAGTGGTCAGCGCCGTGCTGGGTGCTGACGCGCTCAGGGCATGACGCGCAATCAGTGCGCAGCGCTAGCCTGAAATTTCAGTAACTGCATGAAATATATTTCATAAGAAACTGTTTTGTATTGATAATGGAATCCGAAACGCAGGTCGCCCAACTCGAACAGGCGTTGATGCACCAGGCCGAGACGCTGGCGCGCGAGCAGCAAATGAACGCTGAGTCGGCCCGTGCCCGCATCCTTGCCGAGTCGGCGGAAAAGCTCAAGCTGGCCGAAGAGCGGGAGGTGCTCGCGGCCAAGGTCGAGGCCGAACGTCAGGTACGCCGCCAGACCCAGGCAGCCGAGACGCGCCTGTCTGCCGAACTGGACCGACTGCGCTGGGCATTGACCGAATCCATCCTGTCGGAGATGAAAGGCGCCTTCGTGAAGCTGGTGCAGGACGACGCACGCTACCTGCAGGTTCTCGAATCCTGGCTGGCAGCGGCTGCAAGCGCACTGCCGCCAGGCGCGCTGGTTGCGGAAGTCCGGCCGGAAGATGAGAAACGCCTGGCTGCCGCCTGGGATGGCATGGTCCGGCGCGCCGCGCCGGGACGCGCCGTAGCCCTGGCCAGCCATGGCCAGCAGAGCGTCGGCGGGATCCGCGTCCGCCTGGCAGACAATCAGGCGCAGCTTGATCAAACCTTCGAGGCCAGGCGAATGCGGCTTGCCGACGAGCTGGCACGCGTGGCGATGGAACACCTGTTCGCCAGCACCCCCGATCTCGGCACCCTGATTCATGGATAAGGACGACGATGGGCAGGATTCTTGAAATCAATGGCCCGCTGGTCAAGCTTGCACTGCCGCTGACGGCGATCGGCGAACAGGTGCGCGTCGGGCACATGGGGCTGGTCGGCGAGGTGATCGGCCGCGACGGCGATACGGCACTGGCGCAGCTGTACGAGGATACCGCCGGCCTGCGTCCCGGCGAGGCAGCCGAGGGGCTGGGCTGGCCCTTGTCCGTGGAACTCGGCCCGGGTCTGCTGGGGGCGATCTTCGACGGGGTGCAGCGACCGCTGCAGGCGGTGCGCGAACAGAGCGGCGACCGCATTGCGCGCGGCGTGGCTGTGCCCTCGTTGCCGCGCGACAAGGCCTGGCATTTCCAACCCGAGCCTACGCTGGGCGGCGGCAGCACGGTCAAGGGCGGGGAGGTGCTGGGCCATGTCCAGGAAACCGAATCGATTCAGCACCATATCCTGATCCCGCCGCTGACGCAGGGCGAGCTGCTGGAGCTGGCCCCGGCCGGAGACTACAAGGTCGATGACGTGATCGGACGGGTCAAGCTGGCCGATGGCCGGATCGAGAAACTGCATTTGTTCCACCGCTGGCCGGTGCGAACGGCGCGTCCGTTCATCAAGCGCGATCACGCGGTGGCGCCGCTGATCACCGGCCAGCGCATCCTCGATACCTTTTACCCGCTGCTCAAGGGCGGCAAGGCGGCGATTCCCGGTCCTTTCGGTGCCGGCAAGACGATGTTGCAGCAGCAGATCGCACGCTGGTGCAACGCCGAGATCGTGATCTATGTCGGTTGCGGCGAACGCGGCAACGAACTGACCGACGTGCTCGAATTCATGCCCGAGCTCAAGGATCCGCATACCGGTCGGCCCCTGATGGAGCGGACCCTGCTGGTTGCCAACACCTCCAACATGCCGGTGGTGGCTCGGGAAGCCTCGATCTACGTCGGCATCACGCTGGCCGAGTATTTCCGCGACCAGGGCTACGATGTGGTGCTCGTGGCCGATTCCACCAGCCGCTGGGCCGAAGCTCTCAGAGAAGTGGCCGGACGACTCGGCCAGATGCCGGTCGAGGAGGGCTATCCTGCCTACCTCGGCTCGCGTCTCGCCGCCTTCTACGAGCGGGCCGGGCGCGTCGAAACCCTGTCCGGCGATCATGGCTCGGTCACCCTGATCGGCGCCGTGTCCCCGCCCGGCGGCGACTTCTCCGAACCCGTCACCAGCCACACCAAGGAAATCGTCCAGACCTTCTGGGCGCTGTCGAAGGAACTTGCCGACGCCCGTCATTACCCCTCGGTGGACTGGCTGGAGAGCTTTTCCGGCTATATCGGCTCGGCCGCGAAGTGGTGGGCTGAAAACGTCGATGCCGGCTGGGAATCGGCACGCGCCGAAGCGCTCGACCTGCTTGCCGTGTCCGAGGAACTGCAGCGCATCGTCAACCTGGTCGGCGTCGAGGCCCTGTCCTCCGAGCAGCGCTGGACGCTGGAGGCGGCTGCCCTGATCAAGGAGGGGCTGCTGCAGCAGTCGGCCATCGACGAGGTGGACAGCTTCGCCTCGCCGGAAAAGCAGTTTGCCCTGCTGGCGGCCCTGCTTGAAATTTATCGCCAGGGCATGAAGCTCGTGAAGCTCGGCGCGCCAGCACGCCGCCTGATCCAGATGCCGCTGCTGGCCCAGGCACGGCGCTGGAAAAGCCAGCACGCTTCGACGGACGTCGCCGCGCTGAAGCAGAAGATCGCCGCCATTCCCGACGCCTTCGAGCCGCTGCTGCAGGAATACGTGCTGACGGCCGCACACGCCGCCAAAGGGGGCGCCCGAGCATGAGAAACATCGAATATCGCACTGCCACCGCAGCCCAGGGTGGTCTGGTCGTCATGGGCGGGGTGCCAGGCGTCGCAGCCGGCTCCCGGGTCCAGCTGCGCGACCACTCGGGCCGGATGCGTTCCGGCCTGGTGATCCGGTCGGCCGACGATGCCGTATTGGTGGAGGTGTTCGACGGCACCGACGAACTCGATCTCGAACGCACCTGGGTGCGGTTTCTCGATGAACCGTTCAAGCTGCCGGTGTCGCGCGACATCCTGGGTCGGGTGTTCAACGGCAGCGGCCAGCCGCGCGACGGCCGGCCGCCGATCATCTCGGCGGATCGCCGCGACGTCAACGGCGAACCGATCAATCCGGCGGCACGCGCCTATCCGCGCGAGTTCATCCAGACCGGCGTTTCCGCCATCGACGGCATGAACGCGCTGACGCGAGGACAGAAGTTGCCGATCTTTTCCGGCGGGGGGCTGCCGCACAACCGCGTCGCGGCGCAGATCGTTCGCCAGGCCAAGCTGCTCGGCGAGGAATCCGCCGAATTCGTCGTGGTGTTCGCTGCCTTCGGTGCCTCCCATGCCGACGCCCGCTTCTTCCGCGAGAGCTTCGAGGAAAGCGGCGTGCTGAACAAGGTGGTGATGTTCCTCAACCTGGCCGACGAACCGGTGATCGAGCGCCTGCTGACCCCGCGTGCAGCGCTGACAGCCGCAGAATTCCTGGCCTTCGACCTCGATTATCACGTGCTGGTGGTGATGACCGACATGACCGCCTACGCCGAGGCGCTGCGCGAAGTCGCGGTGCTGCGCGGTGACGTGCCGGCCCGCAAGGGCTATCCGGGTTACCTCTATTCCGATCTCGCCGAGATCTACGAACGGGCGGGGCGCATCAAGGACCGGCGTGGCTCGATCACCATGATCCCGGTGCTGTCGATGCCTTCGGACGACATCACCCACCCGATTCCCGATCTGACCGGCTACATCACCGAAGGGCAAATCGTCCTGTCGCGCGAACTTGCCAACCAGGGCGTGTATCCGCCGGTGACCGTGCTGCCGTCGCTCTCCCGCCTGATGAAGGACGGCATCGGCAAGAACTTCACGCGCGAGGATCATCCGCACGTCGCCAGCCAGCTGTTCGCCAGCTATGCCAGGGCGCTCGAAGTCCGGGGACTTGCGGCCATCATCGGTGCCGAGGAGCTCGGCGACGCCGACCGCCGCTATCTGCAATTCGCCGAGGCCTTCGAGCGACACTTCATCGGCCAGGGCGAGGACGAAGAGCGCAGCGTCTACGAGACCCTGTCGGTCGCCTGGGAACTGCTGTCGATGCTGCCGCCCGAAGCCTTGATCCGCGTGACCGAGGAAGAGCTTGAGAAATATCACAAGGGGGCGTCGACATGATCGCAGCCCTGGGTTCGGCTTCTGGAAATATCAATAAAACAAACAGATATGAATGGTTATTCGGCATGAACATGAAGCTGGCATGCTGATGAAGAAGCGCCTGTCCGTCCCGCCTACCAAGAGTGCCCTGTTGCAGGTCGGCCGCGAGGCCCGCTTCCTGGAGCAGGGCCGGCAGATGCTGGAAAAGAAGCGCGACCTGCTGACCCGCCTGGTGTACGAGCGCCTGGCGCAATACCGCGCATTGCGTGCGCAGACCGTGAGCGAACTCGCCGAGGCCTATCAGTGGCTGGGCATCGTGCAGATGCGCATGGGATCTCAGATGCTGCGACAAGCCACCATCGGGCTGAAGCCGGCGGTGGCCATCAAGGTGGTGGCGCGTTCCAGTGTCGGGGTCGAATATCCCAGCGTGTCGGCCGAGCCCTTGCCGCTGCAGCCGGTGGGGCTGATGTGGACCGACGTCAGCTTCGACGAAGCCCGCCTGCGGCTGCGCGACCTGACCGTGACGCTGGCGCGGCTCGGCGAGGCCGAGAATGCGCTATGGCGGCTGCTGGCCGCCAGCCGCAAGACGCAAAAGCGCGTCAACGCCCTCAAGTACAACATCATCCCGCGCTATCAGGCGACGGTTCATCACATCCGTGCCGCCCTCGAGGAGGACGAGCGCAACACGCTGTTCCAGATCAAGGTGCTGCGCGCGCGCCAGCAGGTCTGACCGTTTTGCGGCCAGCGCCGGGCCGTGTCATCAGATTACAACCGGCAGCACATGCTTCTGCAACATTCGGCTGCAATCATGCCTCCTCCCTTTCATCCCCAGGAGGAATCATGAAGCTCAAGCCCGTCGCCATTGCGGTTTCCATCGCGCTGTCCGGTCTCGCCGCCTGTGCCAATGCCGGCACTGGCCAAACCCATGCCGTGGTCGAATCCGTCGAGTTCATCGGCATGGCTGCCCCCAGCACCCCTGAACAGAAGGCCGATGTCTACACCGATGCCCAGGTCAAGGTCACCTACCGCAACGGCAAGACCAAGACCTACAAGCTGAAATACCACCAGCTGATGGCCACCACGGACGTGGTCAACGGCAAGACCGTCGGCGGTCTGTACGACGTCAATGAAGACCCGATCATGGATCAGACCAACACGTTCCATATCGCCTCCGATGCCCCGGACGGCAACTCGCTGATGGTCGTGCCCGGCATGCGGCCTGACGGCAACTGGCATGGCGACCAGGCGCTGGCGCTGGTGACCCACTACGAATACCGCAGTTCCTCCACCGGCCTGCCGCCATTGGTCGGTACCGACTACTGGAGCAAGCTGCCCGCGACCATGAGCCTGGCGCGAATCGACCAGGACAAGCGCAGCGGCGCGCTCGAAGTCACCGACTACGACAACATCGACTTTTCGAAGGTGGAGGGTCTTTGGATTCCCTGCGCCGCGTCGCTGTCGCCCTGGAATACCCACCTGGGTTCCGAGGAGTACGAGCCGGACGCCAAGACGCGTGAAGGGTTCCCCGCTGCACCGGGTTCCCAGGACGGCACCGACATCAACAGCTTCAGCAGCTATTTCTTCGGCGATGCCGCCACGGCGAACGCCTACCGCTACGGCCTGGTACCCGAAATCGAGGTCAAGCGCGACGGCACGACCCACGTTGAAAAGCACTACGCCCTTGGCCGCTTCGCCCGCGAACTGGCCGACGTGCAGCCCGACGGCAGGACGGTCTACATGGGCGACGACGGCGCCTACACCGGCCTGTTCATGTTCGTCGCCGACAACAAGGGCGACCTGTCCGAAGGCACCCTGTACGCCGGCAAGTGGATGCAGACCAGTGCCGTCGGCACCGATGGCGGCGCCGCCGACCTGGTCTGGGTCAAGCTGGGCCATGCCAGCGACAAGCAGATCAGGAAGATGGTCGACGACGGCGTCAAGTTCAGCGACATCTTCTGGTTCAGCAATACCGACCCGGGTGATGCCAGCTACACCAAGGTCCAGACGTACATGGGCACCGAGTGGCTCAAGCTCAAGCCGGGCATGGAAAAGGCCGCAGCCTTCCTCGAAACGCGACGCTATGCGGCGATGCTGGGTGCGACCACCGAGTTCAACAAGATGGAAGGCGTCACGCACAACGCCGAGGACAGGAAGGCCTATATCGTCATCTCCCGTGTCGAGGGCGGCATGAGCGACGCCAACGGCGACATCAGGTTGAAGGCCAACAAGGGCGGCGCGGTCTATGAACTGTCCCTGCAAGACAAGGTGGCCGACTCCGACGGCAAACTGATCAAGTCCGCCTACGTGGCCACGAGCATGGCAAGCATTCCGGAACTGCTGGGCAGTTACGACAACAACGTTGTGTCCAACCCTCAAGCCGCTTATGGCAACTACTGTCCGCAGGACAAGGTCTGCGACGGCGACAACCTGAAGTATTCGGAAGCCATGCGCACGCTGTTCATCGGCGAGGACACGGGCTACCGCAACAACAACTATGTCTGGGCGTTCAACGTCGACAGCCGCAAGCTGTCGCGCATCCTGTCCGTTCCCATGGGCGCGGAGGCGACCGGTCTGCAGGCCGTGGACAACTACAACGGCTTCGCCTACATCATGAGCAACTTCCAGCACCCGGGCGAGAATGGCAGCAAGGATGCGGACTGGGCCACGGTCAGCACCCTGCTGGACAGCATGTGGGGCAACCGCCTGAAGACCGCCATCGGCTACATCGGCACCGAAGACGGGGCGCTGCCGGCGTTCAAGTAAGGCCGCCCGACCAAGCCGCGGAAGCCTCCTGCCCCCTGGGTGGGAGGCATTTTTCGTCCTGGTTTCGCGTTCCAGGCAGGTTCCGGCATCGACCCGACCGTGTTCGGTCAATGCCCGGTTCGGCAAGCGAACGCAACCGGCCACGCGCGCGGCGCGGGATTGAACGGAAAAGGAAATCCGCTATTCGGGGGCGGACAAGGGCGACGATGCGACAGGGACATTCGCCCGCCATGCGCGGACGCGAGCGATGAGCGCCTCGGGGCGCTCGGTCGTGACCTGCGGCGAGCCGGCATAGATGCGGCCGGTGTCGCCGTCCAGACAGAGCGGATCGCCTTCCGCAATCTGGGTCTCGCCCAGCCTCGCCCGTCCGGCGCTTTCGTCGATCCGCAGGTCGGTACAGCCGACGAGGCAGACCTTGCCCATCTGGCGTGCCACCACCGCCGCGTGCGACGTGCGTCCGCCGCTTGCTGTCAGAACGCCGCTGACGACCGCAATGCCGGCGATGTCGTCGGTGGCGACATCGTTGCGAACCAGGATGGCGGGCGTGCCCTGACTGGCGAACGCCTGGGCTGCCTTGACCGTGAACGCCGCAAGGCCCTGGGCGACGCCGGTTCCGGCAGGGATGCCCTGTCCGAGCGGCGGGGCATCCGACTGGACGCGGCGAATGGCGATGCTGTCGACGTCGATGCCGGACAGCCGGCCGAGCGCTTCCTCGGGGGTGATCAGACCGCTGTCCACCTGGTCGACCGTGATCCGCAACGTTGCCAGCGCGGTGCGCTTGGCGGTACGGGTCTGCAGCATGAACAGCTTGCCGTTTTCCACGGTGAACTCGAATTCCTGGGCATCGCGGAAGGATTTCTCGAGGGATGCGCCCACTTCGCCGAGCTTCTGCAGGAGCCAGCCTGGGACGTCGGCCTCGGCGGTCACCTGGCGGCGACCGGAAACGATGTCCTCGCCCTGGGCCTGCTGCAGCCAATCTATATAAAGGCGGTTCTCGCCGCTCGACGGGTCGCGGGTGAAGCCGACGCCGGCACCGGAGTTGCCGCCGGCGTTGCCGAACACCATGCGCTGGATCGTGACTGCCGTGCCGAGGTCGTCGGGCAGGGTGTTGAGGCGCCGGTATTCGACTGCCTTGTCGGACATCCACGAAGCGAAGACGGCATGGGTGGCCGCGGACAACTGTTCGAACGGATCCTGCGGAAAGTCACGGCCCGTATGCGTGCGATACAGATCCAGATAGACCTGGGCCAGCTCACGCAGGGCCCGGAAATCCAGTTGCCGGGCAATCTCGGCATTGCTCCGGAGCAGGGCGGCGTTCAGTGCTGCCTCGAACGGGGCAGCCGGAACGCCGGCCACGATCTCGGCAAACGCCTGGATCAGGCGGCGATAGGAATCCCACACCAGACGGTGATCGCCGGTCAGGCGCAACAGCCCCGGAAGCGACACGTCGTTGAGCCCGACATTGAGCACGGTATCCATCATGCCGGGCATCGAAACCGGTGCGCCGGAGCGGACCGAAACCAGCAGGGGCCGGCGCGAACTGCCGAACCCGAGGCCGGTGGCCCGCTCGAGATCGCGGATGCCGGATTGCAGCGCGACAGAGAGCTGCGTCTTGATGCCGCTGCCATTCACAAGCGCGCTGCACCACTCGGTGGCCAGGACGAAGCCCTGCGGCACCGACAGTCCCAGCGCGGCCATGCGAATCAGGTTATGCGCCTTGAACCCGGCAAGCCGGACGTCCGGCACGCCGTCGCGTCCATTGAGGTCGTATACGGGCAGGCGTGCTGCCGCTTTGCGTTTTTGTCTAGGCACGGGTGACCTTGCCCATGACATGGTCACGCAGCAACAGCGCCACATGCATCAGGCCGTCTGCGGCTTCCTCGAGATTGCGCGCGGCCTCGACGACGCCGAACACCTCGGCGAATGGGCGCGGATCGCTGGCCAGGGTGCGCTTGACATCACGCTCGGCCAGATCGCTTGCATGTTCCATGGCACGGATGGCGTGGACCGCCTGCAGGAAATCGTCCATGTCCTCGCGCGCCACACCGCGACGTGCATGCCGGGATGCGGCCAGCGCCTTGACCAGTTCGCGGCTGGAACTGGCAACCGGATCGACCAGTTTGCGGAGCGCGGAAATCGCACTGCCCGGCGCCTCGGGCGAGAGCGTGATGTGGAATACCGCTTCCTCGAGGTCGTCCGCGATGTCGTCGGCAGCGCTCATCAATTGCATCAGGAAGTTGTCGCCGTCGAGCTGGGTGTTGCGCGCGCGGTTGAGTTCCCGGTCTGCAGCGGTTTCCCAGTCCTTGGCCCGCTGCGCCATGCTGGCCACCTCGTGCCGGCGACCCGACTGTGCCGCTTCCAGTGCCGTGCGCACCGTGTCGGCCAGTTCGACGATCAGTCCGGCATGCTCGAGTGCCGTGTCGAGCATGGCATCCTCGGTCGAGCGCACCTGCGATGCGAGTTCGGTGCGGATCTCGTCGGCAACGAGCGATGCCGGACGGCCCTGGAACATGCCTTCGAGCGACTGCTTGAGATTGAAGCGCAGGAATTGCACCGCGCGGCCTTCCGTCAGCAGATCGTCGAGACGGTCACCCGGTCGCAACTGGCCGCCATAGGCAAAGCTCATGGCATCGAAAATCAGCTGCTCGCCGCCGGCCTTGAGCCAGGCCTTGTGGCCGATGTCGGCATCGGCCGCCCACTTGAGCAGGCCGATCGCAGCGCGGCGCGAAACGAACTGGCGCAGACGCTTGCGTGCCCGGTTCCAGTCGATCAGGAATACCAGGCGCGAGCCGAGACGGTCCAGATAGTCGCGAAGCTGAACACTGCTGCGCGCGTTGAAGGTTCCCACGCACAGATGGTAGACCCCGTCTTCCATGCCAGAGTCCTTGCGCGACAGGGTGTCCTGCCATTCGACCGCGTAGCCGTCGAAGAGGCTCTGGAAGAACAGGAGGCGGGGCAGGTGGACATCGGTATAGGTGACGGTCACGGTTCGGCCCGTGACATGAATGACCAGCACATGCGCGTCGGTGGTGCCGATGTCGTTCTGCAGCACCAGCTTGTCGCCGACGCGGGTGGCGGTGGCAGACAGGCCGGGATGGTCGAACTTGAGGGGCGCGGTGCGGTTGACGCCATCCATGAATGCGGCGATCAGCGGCCGGTCGCTGTCGCGGATGCCGTAGGCGCGGCATCCGCCGATGGCCTCGCTGGCGAGGCTGGCCTGCAGCGCATTCAGCGCACGGTGCATGTCCATCACCAGAAGATGGAGGCTGTCACCTGCCGCGCGATCTCCCGACGTCATGGCATGGATCTCGTCAGCGTCCAGTTCATCGCCGGCACACGCCGGGATGGCGAAGCCTTCCAGGCGCTGGGTGAAGAGCGTGCTTTCAGTCATCTCGGCCACGCGCAGCGGCGCCAGCATTTCAGCGACATCCGAAAAGGCATCGCGCACGATCTCGAGCGATTGCGGCACCCGGTAGCGGCCCGAACCCAATGATTCCGAGTCGCTGACCACCTGATCCAGATTGCCGTCCTGGACGCCTGCAGCCAGGCGTTCGGTACGCAGGTTCGATGCAACGGCATCCGGCCGCTCGGCATGTGCCTGGGCGGCCTGCAGCAGTGCGAATCGGTATTTCACCCGGTCATTCGCTGCGAGGGCCCGATTGACCAGGCTCGGCAACAGCAGGGCCTGTTCATCGAGCGAATCGAGAATGCGGGCTTTTTCGGACATGGCTCCAGCCTATGACATTTACATTGAACAAATATGACAGCATGCGGGCGGGCTGGATACCCTGCGAGGGCGTTGTGTCCCGGATTAGAGATCACATCAGGCGGTCAATCCCGCGTTCTCTTCATCGCGGGACGCACGAGCGCCCAGCCCGCTGCGACGTGTGTCGGGGTTTGCAGGGCGCACCGGTCGGTCGGATCAGGGAAGGCGATTCAGGGGACGTGCCTGTTCAAGGCCCCATTGCTGGCGTGGCCTCCGGGCACGGCCGGGAAGGCCGGACTACTTTTCGCTGTCGCGAATTCGCAGCAGCACCGCCACATTGTGACTGCCCAGACGGTTGATGTAGAGCTCGGTATCGAGCATCTCGCCATCGCGGCGCCGGGCCTGGAAGGGCATGGCGCAGTGGCAGAGATAGGCGAGCCGCGCGTTGATCCGGTCTTCCAGAACCAGTTCGGTGTCCTTCAGATGGGGCAGAAGAATCGATACATGGCGCCCCGCCAATTCTTCGAGCCGGTAGCCGAACACGCGCTCGCAGGTTGCGCTGCAGTTCAGGATGATGCCATGGTCGTCGAGGGTGATCTTCGAAAGGTCACTCGAAATCAGGGCGGGGGCGTTGAATCGGGAATTCACGTCTACCCGCGCGTTAGGGGCTTGCTGGCACGATCTGGCTGACACCATGATGACTCCGTGAGCTGTCGATTTGGAAAACTACCTCGATGGCCATAACGGCTGCGAGGCGGATACATTAAGCCCGACATGTGAATCCTTTGTGTACGTGAATCCTTTATGCAGGCCGCGGTGGCTTCCATGCATGCCGTTGCATTAGCCAGACCGAGGTAGCGCGCTTTTTCGATATCGAGTTACGATTAGCAAATGATTTATTTCTAATCAAAGGAAGAGTTGCCATGAAGAAGATCGCTTCCGAAGAGTACCTCGAGAAAGCCAAAGGCCTGTCCAAGCTGGAACGTGAACGCCTGCTGTCCAGAACGCGCAACAAGCTCATGCGCAGGCTCGAAGACAACAAGCTGACTGCCGACGAGGTGATCGCGATCCAGCTGCAGATCGAGGACGAGGACCTCGAGGAGTGGCGCAAGAAATGGGCTGAAATCAAGCAGCAGAAGGTAAAAGCCAAGTAGCTCATCGCAATTTTCAGGATGGACGGCGAGCGGCACACGAACATCTTGTCGCCCCGCCGTCGGATTTTTCTGAAGGCGCTCGAATCGGCGTCAGGCACTCCCGCTCCGATCCTGGCCTGCTCTCGGTTTTCGGATCGCAGACCACCTTCTCGATAGCGAGCGTCTCCCGAATCAGGTCGTTCCCTGGCTGTGGGGGAAGGTCAGGATCAGCACGCCGTTTTCGAAGTCCTGCGTGTACTTCGACGTCTTGACCGAAGCCGGAAGCGTCAGGGTTTCGGCGAAACGCTGCTCGCTACGGCCTTGCACGTCCTGATCGCCGACCTTGCTTGTCTTGGATGTCTCTGCCGCAACCGAGAGCACTTTCCCGTCTAGGTGGACTTTGACATCCTCGGGCTTGAAGCCCGGAAGCGGAATTTCGATCCGATAGCCGTCCTCGGTGGCCTGCAGCGTGGAGACTGGCGTGGGCATCATGAAGACGGGTTGTGGGACGAACATGACGGGCAGGCTGTTCAAGGCGTCGAACTGGCGCGCCATGGCGGCCTGCAGCCGAACGAGTTCAGCCCAGGGATTGGCGAAGACGCCCTGCCCGGGGTCGGGCGCAGATGCAGACGACGCCTGATGGGCAGGCGCCGAGGTGCTGCGATCAGGGCATTCAGCCGCATGAACGCTGCCGGCAGACGCGGCAATCAGGAAAGCGGATAGGCAGGATCGGGATAACAGATTTTTCATCGAGGCCTCCTGAAAAAAAGTCAGGCGCGGGAACGGTGCGCCATGCTCGATTGAAGGATTCCACGCTGAAAAGTTCCAAGCGAATGACGGCGGACTCAGCGGAGCCCGCGCAGCAAGCCGATCCGGAAGATGCGGGTCGCGGAGTATGCCGATCAGTCAGGCAGCTGCCGCAGTCTGTTCGCTGCAGAGGATTTCCACGTTGATCCGTAGCCAGCGTTCGTGGTCTTCGTATATCTGGCCAAGGTACGCCTCATGGACGGTGTCCTCATCGCGGAAGCTTATCCTTGCCCCGTGCTGGTAGAGATTTCGCGGCAGCAGCACACTGCACTGATCTGCCTCCGAGTCGGACATCGACAGCAGCACCGCGTGAGTCGAGGTTCGCGTTGCGCTCGGCGTGTCCTGGCCAAAGCCAATTTCGATACGCCTGGGATGGTGCGACAGGCGCTGCGCTCCGACCAGGAGATATCCGTCAATGGCTTGATTCCAGCGGATCGCCAGCAGTTGCCAGGCTTTCCCGGCGGGGTCGGAACTGACGGCAATCAAGCGGCCGTGGGGCAGGGCAGTCGATGCTTCAAGGCGGAAGCCCATGCCGTCGACACTCTCGTCGCGCAGCATCCAGCGTTCCATGTTCTGGCGCGGCCTGCTATCACTGGCGCTGGAAAGCGACGCCAGAATGTTGACCATGCCGGAGGCGACCCAGACCTGTTCGAAGCGGTGCGAACGATGACTGCTGCGCCGCACGTCGTCGCTGGAAATGCGATTGGCCATCTGGCGAAAGAAGTCCGCTTTCGCTTCGGTGTCCTGGAGGGGATCGACGGCATTCAGATGTTCGACCAGAGGCGTCAGCGACAGGAAGCGCAGCAGCGTACCTGTGGGTTGATCGTTTTGCAGAATGGAAGGCGCTTCGTTCGCCGCCAGATCGACGACATGGGTATGGTGGCCCGACTTGAAATCCGCCTCGGGCAACGGCAGATCCGGAAAATTCCCGAACATCTGCGAGATCGCCTCGATTTCCTGCGGCTGGCAACCGAGCGGGTTCGTCGTGCCAAGCAGGAGCGTCAGGGAATATTCACGCGCACAGGTGGTCCGGTGTGCGTCCAGCGTGACCGGGACGTCGGCAAAGCCGTCCCGCTCGGCCATGCGGTAGATATTGTGCACGCGCTGCCAGGCGACCGCATCCGGCGATTCAGAAGCATGGTAATCCCAGCGCATCACCATGCCGACATAGTGCAGCGCCCTGACGGCGATCTCGGCACGCAACGGCTGCAGTTCAAGCTGCGCCGGACCCTTGTAGGCATGCCTGAGCATGTTGAACCATGCGGCGGCGAGGAGGGACCAGAACGTCTTCGACGCGCGCCAGAAGGCCTGCTTCGCCAGACGGGAAGATTGCGGGTCGTGCAGATACTGGTCGACGATCCGGTGCTGCAGCGGCAGGCCGTTCTCCTCGATCGCCTTCAGCATCCCGAAGCGTCCGGCGTTTGCCTGCGACTGCTCGTTGCTGAAACGTGCCACCGCGTCCATCACGAGTTGGAGGGATTCGTAGTCGGTCTTCTCTGGCGCGAGGGCCGGTTGGTGCATGGCAGTTTTGAAACCGGAACAGTTGACGATTGTTCCGGAGCACCTTCCATGCCATCTTGTCAGCGGCCGCCAGAGGTCGCCAACTGGCCATTTCCGCCGGGTCCGGCGCACGCGCCGGTTCGGCGTCTGACGATATTCCATCAACTCGTGACAATTCGCGGTCAGGCGCAGCAGACCCCAAGGCCCGGCACATTGGCCGGAGCCAGGAAACTCGGCGCGGAATCAGCTGACAGAGGGTGGAAACCGATAATGTCCGGGTCCCCTGCGGCACTCGCCGTCTGAGCGGTCAGGACAAGGCATCGGCAAGAAGTGCGAGGGCCAGATCGCTTGAAGGATCCGATTCAGATTTCGCCCTGATGGGTGCTGCCGTGGTTAATCGAAAATTCCCTGAGGATCGCGTTGCCTCTGCGCTCAGCCGAAGCGAGGCCTTCCTCGACGGTCTTCTTGCCCGAGTAGATGTTTTCCAGCTCCAGTTCGATGGCTTCGCGTACCGCGACGTAGTTGCCGAGGCGGATCCCCCGACTGTTCGCCGTGGGCTTTTCCCCAAGCAGCTGGCACGGCTGGCAACTGCTCGGGGTTCTCGTTGTAGAAACCGGATTCGTCGAGTTGCCTGAACTCGGTTCGGGTGATGGGCACGAAGCCGGTGGCAACCGACCAACACAACTGCTGGTTCGGTTCCGCGATGAACTTCAGGAATTGCGCGACGCCCTTGTAATCGGAGGCTGCCCGACCGCGTATGACCCAAAGGGAGGCGCCACCCGGCATGCTGTTCATTGTGGGGGACGTCGATTCCGCTGCAATTTACAAACAGCACACCTAACGGCCGCAGTCGGTGAGGATTGGGGCGTGCTCCGTAACCAGCTTATCTATTTAACATAATATACATTATGTGCATATTATCGGGTCATGATAAAGCCCCTAAGGGGCGTCCGCATTGCTCAAGTAGACTCGTCTGGCCACATCCCTGACCCTACTAGGCCATCATCAGACACAAATTATTTCGACTTGTCAACATTCACGCCTGACCCACTCAAAAATATGTTTTGTAAAACTGCCACTGAACCCGGGTGGACACCGCAAAAACTAGAGTTAACGGTGCAATGACCCAGAACGGGCTCATTGCAACCGGCAGGCAGAGATACAGCGTGACC